>JBFMBT010000123.1:0-18094 GCA_040754875.1 Verrucomicrobiota bacterium
CTTTGCACTGACGAAGCCCCTTGCCCTGCCACGCCCGGCCGATTGGAAATCAGCGATACAGCAGGTTGGAAACCTGCGCTACACCGCGGGTCTCGATTTGCGCAGAAACTTCTCCACCCCTTCGCGCGTCATCCGATACAGATACCACTCGCCCATGTGCTTTGCGCCGATGCCCTCGTAGAAGCATTGCGCCTTCGTGTTCCAATCCAGGCACGTCCATTCCACGCGCCCGCAATCGCGTTCCTGCGCCAGCCGGATGCAGTGGGCAAACAACGCCTTGCCGATGCCCCGCCTGCGATAATCCGGCAGCACAAACACATCCTCCACATACAACGTGGGCCGCGCCAGAAACGTGGAATATGTCTCGAAGATGATGGCGTAACCGACGGGTGCGCCGTCCACGCACGCCAGCCACGATTCGAAGCGCGGCCTTTCGCCGAAGCCGTGCTCGAGCAGGCGCTGTTGCGCGGCGGCATCGGGCGGAGGAAGCTTCTCAAAATCGGCAAGGGCAATGATCAATTGGATCAGCGCCGGCGCGTCAGCGCGTTCGGCGCGGCGGAGGACGGGCGAAGTCATGGGGGAAGCGTAACGGAAGGCTGGCCGCGTGGCTTGGAAAAAACGGAACCCCCTTTCACCCTTGCCAATCCATCCTTCGCCGGAAAGACTGGCCGCCATAATTCGCACCGCGCAACGAAACGAACACATTGGAGGGACTTATGATCATTCCACCGAACTGGGAAGTGCCGGAAGCCATCCGCGTCCGCGTCGGCAGCAGTTACGGACGCCAGCGCGCCATCGTCGAGGAGGGCCATTTGTTGCTCATCCTGCACAAGCCGCCCAAGCCCGACCAGCGCGAGCGCGAGGGCATTCTCTTCTGGCGCAAGCCCGCCGGCGATTGGGCCTGCAACGCCGGCGGCGGGGGCATCCGCTTGCTCAAGGACCACATCCGCAGTTACGCCGAATTGGAAAAGCAACTCGACGACGAATTTGAAAGCGCGAAAACCGCCGAGGAATTGTTCGCGGTGCTCGAGGAAGTCGCGCCCGTGCGCCGCGCCGCCAAGAACCTTTTCTCCGCCGTGCAGGCGGCGCGCGAAGGCGTGGCCAGGGACACGGCGCTCATCGAGGCGCGCGACCTGGCCTACGAAGTGGACCGCAATCTGGAACTGCTCCACGAGGAAACGCAAAACGCCATCGATTACCGCATCGCCAAACAAGGCGAGGAACAGGCCAAGCTCACGCAGGAGGCGATTCATGCCAGCCATCGGCTGAACATCCTGGCGGCGTTGTTCCTGCCGCTGGCCACCATCACCAGCCTGTTCGGCATGAATCTCGCGCATGGGCTGGACCAGGGCAGCCCGCCGTTATTCTGGGCCGTGTTCGCCATCGGCCTGGTCATTGGGTTCATGATGAAGGGCTGGGTATTGAGCACGCCCGGGAAGGAGTAGGCGGGGGCGCGGCGTTTACGCCGCTTCAGCGCCAGACTGAGCAGTGAGTTCAATTCCACTCCAAACGCGGTCGGGCGAGCCACGTTTGAAGCGGCGTGAACGCCGCGCTCTTTTACGAAAATTGTCGCAGCTTGTTTCGCAATTGTAACGTCCGGGTAACCGTTCCGCCTGATTGAGCGTCTAGGTTGCTTTTGTTGTGCAAATGAAGGCGACCGAGGCGGAAAACCTGAGAGCGTTGCTGGTGGAGGATGAGCGGGACATGAACACCCTGATCGCCTACCACCTCGAGAAAAATGGCATCCAGACCACCACCGCGCTGGATGGCGAGATCGGCATGATGCTCGCCGTGCGCGAACACTTTGACGTGGTCATCCTCGACCTCATGCTGCCGTCAGTCAGCGGCGTCGAGGTGCTCCGCCAGATCATGGCCAAACGCCACCCGGCCCCGCCCGTCGTCATTGTCACCGCCGTCTCCGCGGAAATCGTTCACAGCGTCGGCGACCTCCGCAACGCGGCGGGCGTGGTTTACAAACCCTTCAAGCCCCAGGACCTGGTGAAACTGGTCTTGTCCATCGTCCATCACCATCATTCCTCCGAAGACGCCAATCATCACAACTGATGATTCGGCCTCGCCCTTCGTCCTGCTCCGCGTCCGCGAATTGAAACTTCAATCTGCAAGCTCCAACTTCAGAGAAGCATCGATTGAATACACGCGCTTGTATGGAGTCCCGGCTTCAGCCGGTTGCGGGTGGCCACTTCAAGTGTGCAGGAAATTTCCTTGCGCCTCGTTTCGGCCACGCCCAGCCGCCTGAAGGCGGGACTCCCGAACCTTGCGGACCAGCACTCCACCACTCCGTTTGCATCCTCGGGTGCCTCTTGACACTGCCCCGAAACACAACTTGGCGGGGCGCGGCGTTTACGCCGCTTCACTGTCCGCCAGCCTGCGGGGCAAGGGTTCCGCCGCGGTCCACTATCACGCTGAAGGCCGCGCCCCGGGCAGTGTCAAGATGCGCCCCTTTGCATCCAAGTTTCCCGTTTGGAATTTGCCGTTGCTCCGCTATGCTCCGTTCGTGCGGCCCATGAAACGCCCTCGCGCGATCGACCGTTTTGAATTCGAACGCCAGCTTCTCCTGCAAGGCTGCACTCTCATCGCCGGCGTGGATGAAGCGGGCCGCGGGCCGCTGGCCGGTCCCGTCGTGGCGGCGGCCGCGATATTTCCCGTCGAATGGATTCAGGCCGGCCCGCCAAAGGAATGGCGCGGGCTGAACGATTCCAAGCAACTGACCGCCGCGCAGCGCGACGATTTCTTCCAGCTCATCACCGCATCCACCGAGGTGCGCCACGCCATCGCGCGCGTGGACGCCGAGGACATCGACCGCCTCAACATCCTCCGGGCGACGCACCACGCGATGAACGCCGCGCTCGATCAATTGGCGCCCCCGCCCGCCCATGTGCTCGTGGACGGCCTGCGCGTCAACACCCTGAGTTTTCCCCAGACGCCGCTGGTCAAGGGCGACAGCCTCAGTTATTCCATCGCCGCCGCGAGCGTGCTGGCCAAGGTCACGCGCGACCGCCTCATGCTGGAATACGACAGCCAGTTTCCCGCCTACGGTTTCGCCGGGCACAAAGGCTACGGCACCGAGCAACACCTCAAGGCCATTGCCGAACACGGCCCGTGCGCGATCCATCGCCGCACGTTTGCGCCGGTGAAGCCCGATCCGCAATTATCGCTGTTTTAACAACAAGGGGAGGTGGGGAATGAGTCTCTGGGCGCGCATCAAATCATGGGGCAAGGGCAAGGAACGGGAAAAACCCGAACACCTGCGCCGCGGCGACCTCGGCGAGCGCGCCGCCCGCAAGCACCTCCAGAAACTCGGCCTCAAATTCCTCACTGCCAACTTCCGCTCCGACCGCGGTGAAATCGACCTCGTCTTCCGCGACGACGATTGCCTTGTCTTCGTGGAAGTGAAAACCCGTTCCTCCGAGGATTGGACGCGCCCCGCCGCCGCCGTCGATGCCCGCAAGCGCCGGCTCCTTTCGCAAACCGCGCTCGACTACCTGGCGCTGCTGAAAAATCCGCAGATCAAATTTCGCTTCGACATCGTGGAAGTCCTCCTGACCGACGGCGCCGTGCGCGAAGTCCGACATCTGCCGAACACGTTCGAACTGGCGAAACCGTACCGATATGGTTGAGCGTGGTGGTGGCGCTAGCCCGAGGCGGAAGGGCGCGTGGGCTTGCAGGCCGTCTGCTTGTGGTAGGGCGAGGAGAGATTGAAGTAAATCCCGCACAACGGCCGCGGCCCGTCGGTCTGGCTCAGGATCACCGTCACCTGGCGGTCCAGCGCGATGCCGTGCCGCAGGTGGGGTTCGCGGTTGACGAATTTGTCGATGGCTTTGTCCACCAGCGACCGAAGCGACGCCTCACACTCGTCCGGCGTCTTGTTCAGACACACGACGTATTTGTCGTAGGCTTGGAGCGCTTCCCGAATCTCCGACTCAAATGTATCCGAGGTCAAATGCATGATGACGTGCCAGTCGTAGTAATAGTGCCTTGAGGTTTCAAATCGCGCAAGTGCCTGTCCTTCACGTCCCGGCCCGGGGGCGTGGTCCGAACAACGCCGTGCCAAGGCGCACCAGGGTCGCCCCTTCCTCGATGGCCACTTCGAAATCACCGGTCATGCCCATGCTCAAGTGCGGCAGCGGCGCGCCCAGCTTCTGTTCGCATCGCTCCTTCAACTCGCGCAACTGCCGGAATATCGGGCGCGTTTTCTCCACCTCGGGTGTCCAGGGCGCCATGGTCATCAGGCCGTGTATCTCGAGCCGGCGCAGCGCGTTGATGGCTTCCAGTTGCGCCAGTGCGTCTTCCGGGCGGAAGCCGAACTTGCTGGCTTCGCCCGCGATGTTCACCTCCAAGAGGATGGGCATGGTTTTGGCGTGTTTGTCGGCCCATTTGTTGAGTTCCTCGGCCAGCGCCAGACTGTCCACACTGTGGATCATCTCGAAGAAATGGACGGCGTCGCGGCATTTGTTGGATTGAAGGTGGCCGATCATGTGCCAGCGCAGATTGCCGGGACACTGGCCGATCTTGATTTTCGCCTCCTGCACCTTGTTCTCGCCAAACAGGCGGAGGCCCAGATCCGCCGCCTCGCGCACCACGGCCGGCGGCTGGCCCTTGCTGACGGCCAGCAGCGTGACCGACGCCGGGTCGCGCCCGGCGCGGTGGCAGGCGGCGTCGATGCGTTGCTGAATTGATTGCAGATTGGCGGCCAAATCCATGCGCCGCAACTTAATGGGAATCGGCCGGGCCGTCATGACGAAATATGCAAAACGTTGGGCGGAAATTGCTCCGGCGCAGGGTGCTGGGAGGCCCCTTTACGTTTTGCCAATTCGGCGTTAAACGTCTGTCCATGGCATTGAATTACTGGCTCGTGAAACAGGAACCCGAGGCCTATTCGTGGGCGGACTTCGTGAGGGACCGCAAGGTGGCGTGGACGGGCGTCCGCAACTTTCAGGCGCGCAACAACCTGCGCGCGATGAAACAGGGCGACCTGGTCTTTTTCTACCACAGCGTGACGGGCAAGGAGGTCGTGGGCGTCGCGCGCGTCGAGAAAGAGGCGTATCCGGATCCGACGGCGGACGAAGGCGACTGGTCCTCGGTGGATCTGGTCCCGGAAAAGCCGTTCAAACAAACGGTGGCGCTGGATGCCATCAAGGCCGATGCCACGCTCAAGGAAATGGCGTTGGTCAAGCAATCCCGCCTCTCGGTCACGCCGGTCACGGCGGCGCAGGCAAGGCGTTTGCTGGATCTGGGCGGGGTCAAGGTGTGAGGCGGCAGTGGCAGTGCCACCCTTAGGGCCATCACTTCCGCCTTCAACTTTGTGCTTCGCTCGCGCATCCTCCCGCCAGCTCATTTATGTCATTGGCTGAATCCACTCTGGCGGCGTTGCGGAAAACTGTCGGGCCGGCGAACGTTCTGACGGCGAAGGAAGATCTGGTCACGTATTCGTTTGATGGCACGGCGGCGTTGATGCAAATGCCGGGGTGCGTCGTGTTCGTCGAATCGGCGGCGCACGTGGCGGAGGTGCTCAAGCTGGCCAACGGCGCGAAAACACCCGTGGTCACCCGCGGCTCGGGCACGGGGCTCAGCGGCGGCAGCGTGCCCGCGCCCGATTGCATCGTCCTCTGCACGGTGCGGATGAGCCGCATCCTCGAAACCGACCGCGCGAATCTCACCATGCTGGTTGAACCGGGAGTGACGACGCTCGCGGTCGCCGATGCGGCGGCGGAGGCGGGGTTGTTCTATCCGCCCGACCCCGGTTCGATGCGCATTTCGACGATTGGCGGCAACGTGGCCGAAAACTCCGGCGGCTTGCGCGGGCTCAAATACGGCATCACACGCAATTACGTGATGGGCCTAGAGGTCGTGCTGCCCGACGGCGAGATTCTTTGGACGGGCAACAAGTGCGTGAAGGACGTGGCGGGTTATTCGTTGCGTGATTTGTTCATCGGGTCGGAAGGCACTCTGGGCGTCATCACGAAAGTGTTGTTGCGGCTCATCCCGAAGCCGCCGGCGAAGAAGACGCTGGTGGCCACGTTTGATCAGATGGATCAGGCGGCGCAAACGGTGTCGGACATCATCGCGGCGAAGATCATTCCGTGCACGCTGGAGTTCCTGGATCGCACGACCATTTATTGCGTCGAGGATTTTGCGAAGGTGGGCCTGCCGCTGAATTGCGAGGCGCTGTTGCTGATGGAGACGGACGGGCATCCGGCGGTGGTCGCGGAAGAGGCCGCCGCGATGGAACGCATCGCGCGCGAAAACGGCTCGCTCGAAGTGCGCGTGGCGAAGGACGACGTGGAGGCGACGAAACTGGCCACGGCGCGGCGCAGCGCGTTTTCGGCGCTGGCGCGGGTTTCGCCCACGACGATTCTGGAGGACGCCACGGTGCCGCGCAGTGAACTGGCGAAGATGATCCGCTTTGTGGCCGGCGTGGCGAAGAAATACAATTTGCGCATCGGCACGTTTGGCCACATGGGCGATGGCAATTTGCATCCGACGTTTCTCACGGACGAACGCAACCACGACGAAATCCACCGCGTGCACGAGGCGTTCAAGGAGATCTTCGATGAGGCCATCCGATTGGGCGGCACCATCACGGGCGAGCACGGCGTGGGGCTGGCGAAGAAGGATTTTCTGCCGAAGTTCGCCGGCAACGCGCAAATGCGGGTGATGCGCGAGTTGCGCAAGGCGCTGGATCCGCAGGGGATTTTGAATCCGGGGAAGATGTTTGAGTGAAAATTGTTCAGCTCTCCGTGAAAAGCGCCATCGGGCTGGACTCCAAGACGCGTCACGATGCCGGGCGCAAGGCGACCGCGCCAGCGTCGTGGAGTGCGCCAGCCCCATGGCGCTTTGTGAGGGGCTGCCTGCCACCGCGATGAATGATTCCACCCGTCGCCAACTATTGAGACAAAAATCTTTCGCGCCATTCGCGCCTCCAAGAATCCCCTTCATACCCGAGTCCATCCGTGGTTAGACCTTCTCCCAGTCCGTGTTTTTTCTGAATCTGTGGGGGGATCACCGTTTCGCGGAACGCTGACGGGGTTTGACATTAGGTAGCAAAATGCTACCTTTATCGCATGAGTCAACCGGTGAAGTTGTCGGATGGGTTGGTGTTGGATGCGCGGCTGGCGGGGAAGGCCGTCGAGCGTTCGATCGCGGGGCAGGTGGAGTTTTGGGCGCGGCTGGGGCGCGCCATCGAGCCGCTGCTGCAGGGCGCGCAGGCCATGGCCTTGTGCCAGAACGCGCAGCCGCTGTCGGTGTGCCTCGAATCGGTGGATTCCCCGGCAGGCCGGAGACGGGTGGCGGATCATCTGAAAAGCCAGCCGTATCCACATTACGAGCCCGCGCCGGATGCGCCCGGGATGCTGGTTCGCATTGAGGCGGATGGCACGCGCGCGGTGGGACGGTTCGTCAACCGGCAGTTCAAGACGTTCAAGCGGAAATCCGGGCGGCGATGAACCTGCCGCTGGACAAGCGCCCGGTCATCATTACGGTGGCGGGACCGAATGGCGCAGGCAAAACCACCTTCTACCACGCCCATCTCAAATCCGCCGCGCTTCGTTTCGTGAACGCGGACGTGCTCACACGCGAACTCAGCGCGGAACCGTACACCGCCGCCGCGGTCGCGGACGCGATGCGGCGCGAACTGGTCAAACACCGGGAGAGCTTCGTGTTTGAAACCGTGTTCTCCGATCCGGTGGGAGACAAGCTGGCGTTCTTGAAATCAGCGGCCGCGGCAGGCTACACGGTCTGCCTTTGTTTCATCGGACTTTCCGGACCGGACGTTTCGGAGCAACGCGTGGCGATGCGGGCGTCGCAAGGCGGCCACGACGTGCCGACGGACAAGCTCGTGGCGCGTTATCCGCGCACGCTGGCGAATCTGCGGGCCGCGGTACGTGAATTGCCGCACGTGTGGGTCTTTGACAACGACGATTTGCGCCGGCCATTCCGTCGCGTGGCGGTGTTCGAAAACGGACGGATGACCTATCGCGGCGAGCCGTTGCCCAAGTGGGCGCGGGCGCTGGGGAAGCCAGAATGAACGCCGCATCGGATTTGGAAACTGATTCGCGAGGACGATTCCCGCACTGGGGACGGGTTCGCCCCCCGCGGTGCATCAGATGCGGGTGGCTCGCCGACCACGCGATAGACGAAGCTGAAGGTTGCCCTTTTGATGCTCATCGCGGCTCGTTACAGACTATCGCACCCGCTCCCGTCCGGCATTTTCTAACTGCTATTCCGCTCCGCGACGGCTATGATTCGCACTCAGGAACGAACCATGCCATTGCTATTCGAACATAGCCGATCCACACGGAAAGAAGGCTATCAGGCCCTAGTTTACCGCGACCATCGTCGGCGCGGCTTTGTATTCGGCCCCGATTTTTATTTTCCACGTGCATGAAGACAGTCCGGTCATTTTCTGGGTCGGAATGGTCATCACCACGGTGGTCCTCAGCGCCGTTGTGTTCGCCTACGCCCTCCCCAATATCCGCCTGAACAAGCGCTTCGCCTTCCGCGTATATAACGATCACCTCGAATGCGAATCACCCGCTGAACGCTTCGGACCTTCGTTTGAACTGAGGTTTTCGGACATCGAATATCTGGAAGAAAACGCCGGAGGAGAAGGCCCCTCCACTTGGGCCGTTGTGACCAACGGGGGGAATAAGTTTTCCCTGACGCCCAACTATGGCAATCCCGTAAGGGATATCATCGCCGCCACCCGTCAGGCCCGCCCCGACCTCGAGGTTCGGGATGTCAAATGACACGAAGGCACCGCGTTCACAACCACCCGCCATGGACTGACATCCCCACGTTTCAACGATTTAACTTTTCAACTCTTCAACGCGCCCCGGCCTTCGGCCTTCGTCCGGCTGGCCCAATTTCCATTCAGTTGATCAGATGCGGGTGGCGGCGGAGCATTCGCCGGTTTGGGGGTCGAAGGAGACGGCGCTAATGCGGGCGCTGGCGCCGATGGTGACTTTGTAGCCGAGGTCCTTCAAATATTCCACTTCGGCGGCGGGCCAGCGCTTTTCGATGCGCAAATCCAATCCGCCCTCGGTGTTCAAGCGCGGCGCTTCGCTGGCTTGCTCCAGCGGGAGGCGGTCGCCGACGAAGGCGAGCAGCACGTCCAGCAGGGCGTTGGGAATCTTGCGTCCGCCGGCGCCGCCGAGCGCGAGCACGGGCTTGCCGCCGCGCAGCACGACCGTGGGACACATGTTGTGCAGCGGCCGTTTGCCCGGCCCGGGCGAATTGGGATGGCCGGGCCGCGCCTCGAAGCGTGACATGCCGTGGCCGAGCGTCAGCCCGAGGCCGTCCACGGTGACACAGGCGCCGTAGGAATTGCCGTGCGTGAGCGTGAGCGCGGCGAGGTTGCCGCTCGCATCGACGCAACTGAGATGCACGGTGCCGCCTTGCGCGCGTGATTCGATTTGAATATCCAGCGGCTTCTTCGCACGCACGGCGGCGCGCACCTGCCCGGCCAGTTCCCCCGCGTAATCTTTGGACAATAGTTTCGCCACCGGCACGCGCGCCTTGTCGGGGTCGCCCAGGAGTTGCAGGCGGTCGCGCCACGCCAGGCGCAACGCCTCGACGCGCGCGTGGGTCTTTTCGTTGCCGGGCAGCATGTTGCTCCATTGCAGCGCGTCGAGCACCAACAACGTTTCCAGCGCGGTCAACCCGCCGGCGGTCGGCGGCGCAGTGAAGATGTCGGCCCCGCCATATTTGACGTGCAGCGGCTTCACTTCGCGCGCGCGATAGGCCGCGAGGTCCGCGGTGGTCACCAGCCCGCCGTTCTTTTGAAATGCCTCGGCAATGCGTTGCGCGATGTCGCCACGGTAAAATGAATCCACCGAATTGCGCCGCGCCAGCGTCTCCAGCATCGCGGCCAGCTCGGGGTTGGCGAACCGGCTGCCCACGACCGGCGGCCCGCCGTCCCGCAACAGCAAGCGCGCCGACGCCGGGTCCTGCCGCAATTTCACCTGCGCCGCGCGTATGCCGGCGACCACGCCGGTCGTCACCGGGAAACCATCCTTCGCCAGCTTGATGGCGGGCGCGACGGCTTCGCGAAAGGAGCGCGTGCCAAATTTCCGCAACGCCATTTCCAATCCGGCGAGCGTGCCTGGCACGCCGGCGGCCAGCCAGCCGTGGTCGTGCGCCTCGGCGCGCACATTGCCCGCGGCGTCGAGGAACGCGTCGGCTTTCAGCGCGGCGGGGGCGGTCGAATTGAAATCAATCGACGTGACGCGCTTGCCGCCGTCGAGCGCGAGGGTCATGTGTCCGCCGTAACCGCCGATGCCGCAATTGTTCGGCGACACCACGGCGGCCACGAGCGCAGCGGTCACGATGGCGTCCACCGCGTTGCCGCCTTGCACGAGCACCTCCGCGCCGCGGAGGGCGGCGGTGGGCTCGCCGGTGATGGCGCCGTGACTGGCGCGCGCCGATACGCCGCGCGCGTTCCATCCGGCGGCCAGTGCGAAGGCGGCCGGAGCGGTAAGTTGCAACATGCGGCGGCGGGTAAGCGGAAGCGTCTGCTTCATGGGTATGGGAAGATTGGGCGGGAAATCAGCGTGAAGCAATGATGAATCAAGTTCAGAGTTTCGTGTTCAAGGCTCAAAGTTCAACGTTTTCGGTTCGCAACGCCGGGTGTGAATTGAGGTGTTCAGCAATGACAATCCGTTGCCGGCTGAAGCCGGGACTCCGAACCCGAGCGAACCAAATGGCGTGAGGGAGCGTTTCATCTAAGCCGCTCTCATGTATTCAACTGGAAAACTCGCCGGGATTGTTTGGCTGGTGTCCGGAGCGCTGGCGGTGGTGGCGCAACCGCAGCCGCGTGGTCCAGGCCCCGGCCTGCCCGCGCAAGGGATGCCCGGCCCCTGGGACCGCGATGTCATCGTGCATCGCGCCAGCGCTTCGGGGACCGTCACGAAGCTTGGCACCTTCGAACGCGCGGGTGTGCCGACGATTGCCCGCTTGAAGGATGGACGCCTGATTGCGGCGCACCAGCATTTCCCAGCCAACGACGCCGGGAGCTTCGACAAGGTCGCCGTCCGCTTCTCCGCCGACGAAGGCAAAACCTGGAGCGGCCCCCATGTCATCCAACTCAGCGGCCTGCCCGAGGGCATGCGTTTTCCGTTTGATCCCACGCTCGTGCCCTTGCCGGACGGGCGGGTGCGGCTGTATTTCACCGGCAACCTGGGCCGCACGTTCGGGCCCAGCATGCCGGCGATTCATTCCGCCGTCTCGACGAACGGCGTGGATTACAGCTACGAGCCGGGTGCGCGCTTTGCAGTACAAGGCCGGCCGGTGATTGATTGCGCGGCGGTGTTGCATCAGGGCGTGTTTCATCTCTTCGCGCCGGACAACGGCACTCAGCTTGATCCCGGCCAGCCGGGAGCGCGACCGCGCGAAGGTGTGGGTTATCATGCGACAAGCGAAGACGGCCTGAATTTCACACGAGCGGACGATGTGCAAATCACTGGCCGCCGCCGCTGGCTGGGCAATGCGCAATCGGACGGCAAGGCCATCACCTTCTTTGGCACCGGCGATCCGGCGACTGCGCCGGGCAATTTGCCGCGCGGCAGTTTGTGGATGGCGACCAGCGCCGATGGCCAATCCTGGCAACTGGTGAACAGCCCAACGGTTTTCGGCGGCGATCCCGGCGCAGTCCGGGATCGTGACGGCGGACTAATCATTGTCATCACCGGCGAGGCGCGAGCCGGCACGCCCAGCAGCCGGCAGAACCGTCCGCCGCAACGTCCGGAAGGAGGAGATCGCCCGCGCGCGGAAGGCGGGTTCACGCGTCCGGATGGCACGCTCGACCTCGCGCAAATGTGGAGCCAGGGACGCGCCGTTGGCAGCGGCCCGGTGCGCTTCTCGCATTCGCCGATGCGCGTTGAAGACATCGAACGCATTGTGCCTTATGGCTTGATGGTCGGCGGGCATGTGTGCCCGATTGATCACGGCTATTTTTATCCGCAGGCAGGGCCGGCGCACGTTGACGTGCTGTCGCCCGCGGACGGATTCATCGTGGTGATCGGGCATCGCGTGCAGTTGACAGGCAACACCGAACGCGCGCGCGAGTACGATGACTACGCGCTCACCATCGAACATTCCGGGACGTTCTACACGCAGTTCGATTTGCTCACGCAACTGGACCCGCGCGTCCTGAACGAACTTGACGGCGGCGTGCGCGAGCGTTTCGCGCGCAAGGCGATGGGGCCGCCCGTGCTCACGCGCATTCCGGTGAAGGCCGGCCAGGTCGTCGGCAAGGTCGGCGGGCGTTCGCTGGACTTCGGCGTGGTGAATACCGAGGTGCGGCTGCCAGGATTTCTCACGCCACGGCTCTACGGACACTACGCATGGCGCGTGCACGTCGTGGATCCGTTCGATTACTTTGATGAGCCGCTGAAGGCGAAACTCCTCGAATTGAACGCGCGCAAGGTGAAACCGTTTTTCGGCAGGATTGATTACGACCTCGACGGCAAACTCGCGGGCAACTGGTTTCTCGCCGGCACCGGCGGTTATCCCGGCAACCGCAACGATCCGCGCGGCTACTGGATGGGACACCTCGCTTTCGCGCAACATCACATCGATCCGACGAAAGTGGTCGTGTCCATCGGCGACTTCGATGGCCGCCCGCGACAGTTCTGGGTGAAGGGCAACACGCCCGATCCGGCGAAGGTGGGCGAGAACGACGGGCCGGTGAAATACGAATTGGTGTTCGGCGCGCTCGGCAGTTCCGGGCAGGCGCAGCCGGGCATCGACACCAACCACGTCCATGGCGTGGCGCTGGCGCAGGTGTTGCCGGGGCGCCAGCTCAAGTTCGAGGTGTTTCCGAACCGCACGGCCGGTGAAGTCCGGGGCTTCACCGAAGCGGCCAGAATCTACGAGCGGTGAACTCCTGTTTTGCATTTCTGCGCCGTTGCGCTTTGGCACATTCGCATCATGCGATACCTCCTGTGCCTCCTGCTGCTTTGCTCCACCGCCTTCGCGGAACTGAAGACCGACATCGAGTTCGCGAAGGTTGGTGACGTGAGCCTCACGCTGGATGCGAACATTCCCGAGGGCAAAGGGCCGTTTCCGACGTGCATCCTGGTGCATGGCGGCGGGTTCATGCGCGGCGACAAGACCACGTTCATCAAACCGTTGTTCGAGCCGCTGACGAAGGCGAACTACACATGGTTCACCATCAATTACCGCCTCGCGCCAGCGCATCGTTATCCGGCGTGCGTCGAGGATGTCGAGACCGCCATCCGCTGGGTGAAGGCGCACGCGAAGGAATACAAGGTGGATGTGCAGCGCATTGCCATCATCGGTGAATCGGCGGGCGGACATCTGGTGTCGATGGCCGGCGTGCGGGCGAAGGGCGACACGAGCGTCGCTGCGGTGGTGCCGATTTACGCGCCGCATGATTTGGAATTGCAGGTCAGGAGCCGCAACGCGCTCGGGCCGTCGATGACCGCGCTGTTCGGGTTGACCGAGTTGAACGATGGTGCATGGAAGGTGCTGCGCGATGCTTCTTCGACCACGTACCTCCACAAGAAGATGCCGCCGTATCTGCTCATCCACGGCGACAAGGATGCACAGGTGCCCTACGAGCAATCGGTGAAATTCCAGGAGCAGATGAAGGCGCTGGGCAACCGCTGCGACTTCATCACGATTCCAGAGGGTGGCCATGGGATGGGTGGCTGGGACAAATTGAGTTCGGATTACAAGGAGCAGTTGGTCAAGTGGCTCGACAAGACGCTGGGCAAGTAGGCGGGCGGAGTCGCAGCATTTGCACTCTGAATGTTGCTGGCTCGCCGCGCCGCTGTCCCCCTCACCCTTTGCCCCTCTCCTTTCGTCCGCTTCATTTCGTAATCGGCTGCGAGATGCGCAGGTAGGCGAAGAGGTCGCGGAGCTGTTTCTCGTCGAGACCTTCCAGCAAGCCCTCGGGCATGAGGCTCTGGCCCATGGGTTGCAGATCCTTGATTTCGGACTGGCGCAGAATGATGTCCTCGCCTTCGAGGCCGCGCAGGACGGTGACCTGCGTGTCGCGTTCGACGAGAAATCCGCTGAGGCTGCGGCCGTCCTTCGTCTCGACGATGTAATACTGGAAGCCTTCGCGGATTTCGGCGTTCGGATTGACGATGCTGATGAGCATGGTGCCGAGGTTGTCGCGCTGGTAGTTGGTCAATTCGGGACCAACATTGCCGCCTTTGAAAAACAGTTTGTGGCACCCGGCGCAGCGTTCCATGAAAATGGTTTCGCCGGGGTAAGGGCTGCCGGCGCCGCGTTTGAGGGCGGTTTCCACCTCGGCCATCTTCTTTTGGAACTGCGCGGCGGCGGCGGGGTCCTGTTTCGGAAAGAACTTCGCGACCAACCCGGCGACAGCCGGCTCCTTGTGCTGGCGCAGGCGGTCGGCGACGTTCGGCGGGACGGTGTTGGGCTTGACGCTGCCGGATTGCACGGCCTGCAACAGGCTCAAGCCCCAATTGGGCCGGCTGGCCAGCAACGCGAACGCGGCGGTGCGCGCGTCGTCCTTCAGCTTCGGCAACAACTCCACGACCTTCGCGCCGATGGAATCGGATTCGTAGGCGCCGAGGGCGGCGAGCGCGGCCTTGCGCAAGGCGTTTTGCGCGTCGTTCGCGGCGACGCCGAGCAACACCGGCACCGCGCTGTCCTGTTTCACTTCGCCGAACGCGCGCGCGTAGAGCAAACGGTCTTCGATTTTTGCCTTCGCGTTCTGAACAATCTTCAGCGCCTCGGTTACGGCGGCGGCATCGCCCCGGCGCACGCGCAGGATCAAGGGCGACTGGCCGGAGGCGTCGATGGCGGCGGCCAGTTCATCGGGCAGGCCGGCCATGGAACGGCCGCGATAGGCTTCCTCGAAGCCGGCCATCAATTGCGCGGCGTGTTTGGGCGCGGGCGCCATGCGCAACAACTGCGCGCAGGTGAGCAGGTCCGCGCGTTTTCCTTCCAACGCATACCGCCGCATCAGCCGCGGCAGGATGTATTCGTGCGTCAGCGCGTGGTCCCACAACGATTTGTCCATCAACAAGCCGATGATTTCGTCGCGATTGACCGAGGCGTTGGATTCGAGCACCCACCAGCACAACTGCGGGATGTACGGGTCCTTGATGTCGGCATCGTGGCCGAGCAACGCCGCGAGCACGGACAGGGCGCGTTTGACCGGCAGGCGCCGCGCGGTGCAGGCGAATTGGGAACGCACCTCGGCGTCGGTCTCGCGCCGCGCGAAGCTGACCAGGGCCTCGGCCATTTGCGCGGACAAGGTGCCGGGGCGCCGGCTGCCGACGCCCAACCCCGCGTTCGTGCCGTATTTTTCGCCCAGCAAACGCACGGCCCACATGCGCACCGGCGCGTAAGTGTGGCCGAGCGCCTTGAGCGCCGTGGTGTCATCGAGCCTGCCCATTTGATACAGCGCCCACAGTGCGTTCAACGCGCCGAGGTCCTTGTCCTCCTCGATGACCTGTTTCAATTGCGACGCCGCCCGTGAGTCCTTGCGTTCCGCCAGCAGGCGCACGGCGGTGTGGCGATGCCACTTGTTCGGGTGCGACAGCAGCGCGACGAGTTCGCTGGTTGATTTCTTCGTCAGATCCAGGTCTGTCTCGAGCTTTTCGTTTTTGCCGCGCAGGCGGTAAATGCGGCCGGTGCTGGGATCAATATTGCTTTGGTAATGCTGGCCGTGCGCGATGTAATATTCATACATGTCGGCGATGTAGAGCGAACCGTCCGGCGCGTTGCCGATGTAAACGGGGCGAAACGCCACGTCGGTGCTGGACAACACGGGGCCCACATCGACCGTGGCAAAGGTCGCGCCGAGAACTTTGCGCTCGCTGGCAATGGTGGTGTTGTGAAGCGGGTCGATGGAGAACAGCATGCCGGAATATTTCGCGGGGATGGCGGAGCCTTCCGCCAGCGCCAGAAAATGCGAGAAGCGCGGAATGGTGGTCTCGGACTTCATCAACGGCAACTGGCCGAACGAATACGGATTGCGCGGCGGGCCGAACTTGCCGGGGTCCACGCCTTGTTTCAGGTAATAACCGCCCTGCACGTAATGCCAGCCGCGGGTGGTGCCGCCGTTGTGGCCGGAATAGAGGCGGCCTTGCGCGTCCACTTCGAGGCCGAAGGTGTTGCCCGAACCTTCCGCAAAGATCTCGTAGGCGCGCGTCACCGGATGATAGCGCCAGACCATGCAACCTTCGAAATAGACCGGCGCATTGGTGTCGCCGGGGCGTGTCACATGGCTGCTCGTGGTGCTGCCCTGGCCGCCGTAGAGCCAGCCGTCCATGCCCCACACCAGGCCGTTGGCGACCGAGTGCGTGTCTTCGAGGCCGAAGCCCTGGAGGCGCACCTCGGGCGGGCCGTCGGGCCGGTCGTCGAAATTGCGGTCCGGATAGAACAACAGATACGGCGTGTGCATTACCCACACGCCGCCGTAACCGCGAATCGCGGCGTTGGCCATGTTCAATCCGTCCTGAAACACCTTGTGCCGGTCGAACTTGCCGTCGCCGTTGGTGTCTTCGTGAATCGAGATGATGTCCGCGCCGCGGTCATGATTGGGCGGCGGCGGCGGGACCTTGTCGTAATGCGACCGATAATATTTATCGCGGCTGATCATCTTCAAACCGGCGGGATAAGGGTACTGGCGATATTGCGCGACCCAGAGGCGGCCGCGTTCGTCGAAGCTGAAATGCACCGGCTGCGCCACCTGCGGTTCGCTGACCATCAGGTCCACCGCCAGCTCGTCCGACGTGTGCATTTTGGCATACGACTCTGCGGGGGGCAGGCGGTCGCCGGTGACGAATTGTTCCGAGCGCCCGAGCACGCGGCTGGATTCGATGAAATTCTTGAAGGACGACGCGGCGGGTTTTGCCTTTAAGGCCGGGCCGGGCCACGACGCGTCATCGCCCAGGCGGAACTGCCACGGGCCGTCGAACACGCATTCGATGAAATAATTCATGATGAACGGCGCTTCGCCGAGGAAGCCGCCGGGGCCGGAGCGGTTATAGACGCGGATGGCAATTTCGTTCCACTCGCCCTTGCGGAGCGTGCCCACCGGGACCTTGTGGCGGTGTATCTCGCCCTTGCCGCTGCGGAAGTTGGGCGGGAACTGGCCGCCGGCGCCGAGTTTCTTGCCGTTCAAATAGATTTCGTGCGCGTCGGCGAGGTCGCGGATGTTGATGGAGACCGATTCCTCGAAGAGGTTGCGCTCGTGCTTGGCGAAGAAGCCGTCGTGCGGCTTGACCCAGGTGCGGTACCAGGCGACGCCGTCGTAATTCTTCGCTGCAGCGGGGCCTTTCTCTTCCCACGCGCCGGGGACCGCGATGGACTGCCAGCCATCGGACTGGGCGGACGAGCGGAGCAGGGTGAGGGCGAGGAAAAGAACAGCGAAATAACGTGATTTCATGCGTGTGCAGGTATGGACGATGGACGGGGGCATTGTATTTGAAGTTTGCGGTGGGATTCAAGGGTGGGAACGCGATGGGAACGTGATGCGTGATGCGTGATGCGTTTGAGGGGGAACGCGGACGGGTGGTTTTTTGGGGGGTGGTTGCAGGCGGTGGGCATGGAGTAAGGGAGAGGTGGAGTGGTGCGGGCCACAAAAAATCGAGCCCGGGGCAGATGTGGATTTAGGTGGATTTAGGCGGACCATCGGCGGAGTTCAAAGTTCAAAGTTCAAGGTTCGGTTCATGGCGACGGGGGGAGGGGGGCCGCGAAGAGCCGCGTGTTGAGGGATAAAGGGGCCGCCGATGGTTAGAGTAGGTTTGATTAGGTTTGATCTGGTTTGATTTGCTTTGATTCGCCTTGATTCGGGTTGGCCTCCAAGGTCCGGAAACCCATCGGGACACCCGGCCCGGAGGCGGGCTGCGCGGGGTACGTAGGCGTGCGCGGCGCTTGCGGGCGTTGCGAAGCGCGGGGCGGCGGGCGGGTTGGCGGTCATACGCTAACCTTTCCAGTTTTTGAGGGAAGAGGCCCGGTGGCCGCTGCCCTCCTTGTTTGTCGAGACACTGTGCGTGTCTTCCAGCGGAAAAGATGGCACAGCGGGCGGGGAAGTCAAGTGATAATGTGTCATAATCTGAAGGACAAAAGG
>JBFMBT010000124.1:0-18037 GCA_040754875.1 Verrucomicrobiota bacterium
GGGCTGAATGTTGTCCTTTGGTTCGAAAACCTTCCAGGAAGCGCCGATCCCCGGAAGCCAAGTTAATCCGTTTGGGTCTCATCCCAAACAGAGTATTGTAACGTTATTTAATTGTCAATGTACTAGGTCGCCTTCATTCGTCGCCGCCAGAATGCAGCGTTCCACCAGCGCGACCGGTTTTTGCGTGGGATGTTTGCCGAAAGCCTTTTCGGCATTGCCCGGCGCGGGCATCGTCCAAATGCAGGAAGGCTCGGTTGACGCGGATGGACGCGAATTATCACGAATTTCCGGCCCGGATTCACCCGTTTCTGATTCGCGCTCATTCGCGTTAATTCGCGTCGCAAACTCTTCCTTGCGCCACACGGTTTTCATTTGTTTGCCCGTGACCTTGCGCATCTCGGCGTAGTTGAACGTGTGTTTGCTCTTCTCGTTCTTGGCGGCCCAGATGAGCGTCTCGGTGGAATGCGTGAAGTAACGGCAACTCAGGTTGGGCGGCGGGTTGGGCTTTTCCCAGGTGATGTCGTTGAGGATTTTGAACCCGAGCTGTTGGAGCGCGTAGCCGATGCTGAAGATGACGTGCAGCGTGCCGCTGACCCAGAGCGTGCCGTTGGGCTTGAGCACGCGCTGGCAGCGGCGCAGCCATTCCAGGTTGAACTCGTGGTTCAACTCCGCCCCGCGCGATTTGTCCCAATCCCCCTTGTCCACCTTCACCATCCGCCCCGCGTGGCAGGTGATGCCGCCATTGGACAGAAAATACGGCGGGTCCGCAAAGATGCAGTCGAACCGGCCCTCGGGATATTTGGCGGCGACGGCATCCAGCAGCTCCAGGCAATTGCCCTGATACAGCCACAGTCCGCGCGCTTCATCGCGGTAGGCGAGGCGGGGAGGGGAGGCAGGTGAGTCAGTTTGGGAAGCAGGAGGCTCGCCCTCACCCTGGCCCTCTCCCCCAGGAGAGGAGAACGTTGTTCCCGCGTCTGGTGCATGGCGATGCGTCCTGGCTTTCGTAATCTGTGTTTTTTCTGAATCGGTGGGGGGCTCAATCGTGCCGTCTTCCTTCAGGATGAACGCGGCGGTGGGAACCGGCTGCGCGTGGGGCAGGTCGGAAAGCGGGGCGCGGCGCCTTCTGCTTCCCTCTCCCTTCAACGGGGAAGGTGTAGCGTAGCCGTCCCCGGCTGCGAGTGGCGGCACCGTCCCGGTGCCAGTGGGGCCTTCGCCGGGCGGGGACGCCCGGCCCACCCGCCGGCGGGACGCCGACGCTACGGCTTCCGTAATCAGTGTTTTTTCTGAATCGGCGGGGAATGCAGTGGGCGGCGGCGGGGGCGATTGATAATCGCTGCGGCGCGCGCGGGCTTTGGATCGTTTCGGCACGCCCGGATCAATTGATCAGGTTGGCCCGATCGATCAAGTGCAATCACAGAAGCTTTTTAACCGCTAATCAACGCTAATAAACGCTAATCGGAGGGATGGCTCACGCCAAGGCCGCCACGGACGCAAAGGCGTTTGTGCTTTTGCATTGATGCTTCTCTGAAGTTTGACGCTTGGAATTTGAAGTTTCCCCCATCCGTGGTAAAAATTAGCGTCGATTAGCGTTCATTAGCGGTTTAACCCTTCGTTCTTTCCCCGTCGTTGCGGACTTGGCGACCTTTGCGTGATGCGCCTTCTCATTTTTCTGTCCGTAAATCTTTCTGTCAGCCCCTCCCCCAAAAAAATTTGTCTCAGTCGTTAGCAGTTGTCTCAGGCGTCTTGGCGTTAAATCCGAAACCGTGCCATGCTGCGGGTGTGAAACATACGTTGCATGGTGAAAACGGCGAAACGTGGAACCGGGCCGGGCCCGGCACGCGGCGCACCACGCGTCCGCGCGTGGCACGACAAACCCGCCCCTTGCTCCTCCCGGGAAGAGCGCGCCAGCGGTGTGCCAAATTGGCGCAAATCGCCGTCGCGCCATCCGCCAGCGATCCCGCCCGCCGGGATGAGGAACCGAACCATGAACCTGAAACCATGAACTTTGATCCACGTTTTTCTGTCCGTAAATCTTTCTGTCTGCCTCCCCATCAACGCCGATTAGCGTTCATTAGCGGTTTACCCTTTCGGATTCTTTCCTCGCTTTCCGCCCGCTTCCGCCCGCTTCCGCCACATACCGCCACATATTTTTTTCGGGCGGTCCGGCGCGATGCCTTTGCATCGTTTGTAACCATTCCCCCACCGCCGGCGTTATCTTATGAGAGTCGGCCAACATGATCCGACCGCCGTTACGCAAACCCAGTCAACCGCCCGGCCAGACATGAAAACGCTGAAATCGATTCTCCCCCTCCTCGCCGCCACCGCGCTCACCCTGGCCGCCGTCGCCCAGGAAACCGTCGATATCGAGGACGCCCGCAAAGGCGCCCGCCTCCTCACTGAAAAACTCGGCGAGGTTTCCGATGCGCCCTTCAAGATCGAAGCCGACCTCGACAAACCCTCCGGCCTGCGTGCCAACGAGGTCCGCATCCTCGTCATTCCCGACAAGAAACTCACCGCCGAAGCCATCGCCAAGGCCGGCGACAAACCGTTGCCCGTGGCCCAGTTATGGATGCTGCGCGTCTCCCCCGTCACCGACGGCAAGGCCACGCCCAACGACAAACTCCGCCTCCTCACCATCACCGCCGACGGCCAGGAACATCAGGTGAACCTGCATTACCTCGGCATTCAGAAGGCCGGCAAAGACTTGCAACTGGTCGTCTTCGCGAAGGACAAGGAACCGTTGCTCAAACTGCCGCTGGAAAAATCGGATGGCACCCAAAGCTGGCCCATCGAAATATCCGGCCGCAAAGAAGAAGACCGCGGCATCCTCACCTTGAATCTTCTGGGGAAATATCGCGCGGAACTGACCTTGACGCGGCAGGAATGAATCCGCGCGCTCACGCCAGCGGGTTGTGCGCGAACGCGTATTTCTCCACGGGCTGGCCATTGATGAGATGTTCCTGAATGATTTGTTCCAACACCTCCGGCGTGCAGGAATGGTACCACACCCCTTCCGGATACACGACGGCGATGGGGCCGCGCACGCACACGCGCAGGCAGTTGGCCTTGCTGCGATACACCAGCGGCTCCGAGCCTACGAGCTTCAATTCCTTGAGCCGTTTCTTAAGATACTCCCACGAGCGCAAGCCCGCTTCCTTGGCGCAACACTCAGGCTCGGTCTGGTCCGCGCACAAAAAGATGTGGCGCTTGAATTTCTCCAAACCCAGCGACTCGATCGCCTCTGCCAGTTCGTTGTCCATCTCCCGGACTCATACCACGTTTTGCGGCGTGCGCCACTTCTTTGACAAAGCCGCGCGATTGGCCTTTACTCACGTTATGACTGCGATGCCGCTCCCCTCGCGTTCACGCGGAATCATTCTCCTTGCCGCGCTGCTGCTGGGCTGCGCGTTTTCCAGCACCGCCGCGCTGCCGTCGGTGGAACTGCGCCCCGCGTATCCGAACCTGAAGGTCACGCGCCCGTTGCTCATGGAAACCGTGCCGGACGGCTCGGGGCGCGTGTTCCTCGTGGAACAAGCCGGGCGCATCCTCATCCTGCCGGCCGACCGCAACGCCGCGGAAACCAAGGTCTTTCTCGATATCGCCAACCGCAAACCGTACGTGAAGAACGAGGAAGGGCTGCTTGGCCTGGCGTTCCATCCGATGTTCCGCGTGAACGGCAAATTCTACATCGCCTACTCGCAGCAAAACCCCACGCGCAACGTCCTCAGCGAAATCCAGGTGTCCAAGGCGAACCCCGACGAAGCCGATCTCGCCACCGAACGCGTGTTGCTCGTGGTGCCTCAGCCGTACTCGAATCACAACGGCGGCGCGCTGCTGATGGGGCCGGACGGTTATCTTTATTACAGCCTGGGCGACGGCGGCTCCGCCAATGACCCGCATAATTTCGGGCAGAACCTCAATTCGCTCCTCGGCAAAATCCTGCGCCTCGACATCACCACGCGCTCGGGCGACCTGCCTTACGGCATCCCGCGCGACAATCCGTTCGCCGGCAAAGGCGGCGGCGTGCGCGAGGAAATTTTTGCTTACGGCCTGCGCAACGTCTGGCGCATGAGTTTTGACCGCGACACCGGCGAGTTGTGGGCGGGCGACGTGGGCCAGAACAAATGGGAGGAAGTCTGCGTCATCGTCAAAGGCGGCAATTACGGCTGGAGCGTGCGCGAGGCGTTTCATCCCTTCAAGGACAGCCCGGCCAACGCGAAGTATCTGGATCCCGTCATCGAATACCCGCACACGCCGGACCTGGCGAAAGAATCGAAATTCCCGGGGCACAGCCACGGGTTGAGCGTGACCGGCGGCTTTGTGTATCGCGGCAAGAAATTGCCGGCGTTGCGCGGCGTGTATGTGTATGGCGATTTCAACCTCGGCACCATCTGGGGCTTGCGCCGCGAGAACGGCAAAGTCACCGAACACGGCACGCTCATCAAACAAAACCCCGTGCGCCAGGTCGCCAGCTTCGCCGAAGATCCGGATGGCGAGATTTACGTGCTCGCGTTCGACGGGAAGATTTACGAATTCGTCGAAGCACCCAAGACCAACGCCGCGCTCAACCCGCCCGCGCCATGAGCGACCCGTTGCCCACCATCGCCATTGCCTCGGACCACGCGGGGTTTCGTTACAAGGAAGCCATCAAGAAGTTCCTGGCGCAGCGCGGTTATGCGGTGCGCGACTTCGGCGCGCCTTCCGAGGAATCGGTGGATTATCCGGTGTTCATCCGTCCGGCGGCCGAAGCCGTGGCGCGCGGCGAATGCGACCTGGGCATCGTCCTGGGCGGCTCCGGCAACGGCGAAGCCATCGCCGCAAACAAGGTCAAAGGCATCCGTTGCGCCGTGTGCTGGAACGTCGAAACCGCCCGCGCCGCCCGCGAACACAACAACGCCAATGTCATCTCGCTGGGCCAGCGCATGATCACCGAGGAAACCGCGCTGGCCGTCGTCGAAGCCTGGCTGGGCGCGCAGTTCGAAGGCGGCCGCCATTTGCGCCGCATCCAGATGCTGGAGAGTTGACGGGCGTATCTTTCTCCGGTTTGGAATTCAAGCTTCAGCTTGCGGAGAGACGCCTCACCCACACGCTGAAGCGTGAACTCCAAACAAGACGAGACACACGGCCGGGTAAACACCACGCGTCAAGTGTCGCCGATGTGGCTGCCCAGGGACAGGGGGTTCAAATTTCCTTGGAATAAACCGCCGATAAATTCGTCTTTCCTTATGAAGCGATTCCGTTATTGTATGCGGAACCTTCATCCTGAAGGAAACAAAGTATGAGTTCGACAAAACTGATGGCTGTCTGCGCCGCGGCGCTCGCCCTGACCGGCGGGTTGGCGGTGGCCGACAATGCCAAACCCACACCGGTAGCGGAGGCGAAGGCGCAGGAAACTGTGTCCTTGACTGTCTCCGGCATGGTCTGAGGGGTCGGGTGCGTTAGCAAAGTGCGGTCTGCACTTTCAAAAGTTCCCGGGGTTCTCAGCGCGGATGTCTCCATGCCGGACAAGGCAGTGGTCAAAGTCGAGAAGGGCAAGACCACCACGGACAAGTTGATCGCCGCCGTCAAAGCCGCAGGCTACGGCGCGACCGTCAAGAAGTAACCGCACGGAGACCGGACTCGGTTTCCACCGCCATTCGTAACGGGCCGTCAATAATCGCGGAACGGCCCGCGAGGCTCTGTATTGTCCATGCCCTTTTTCCAGGCGGCAAACTTCGCCTTCATCATCGCCAGCACGTCCGGTTTTTCCTTGGAAAGGTCGTTCTTTTCACCGAGGTCAGTGGACAGGTCAAACAACCCGCTCCCCTTGGGCATGTCCACCCATTTCCAATTGCCCACGCGCGCGGCGCGCAGACTGCGCCGTTCCCAATACATTTGCGTGCGCTTCGATTTCTCTTTGCCCTGCAAGACGCCCAGCATGTTGAAACCGTCGAGGGTCACGCCCGAAGGCGCCTTGGCGCCGGCAACTTGAGTCAGCATCGGGTACAACTCCAGCGACGTGAGAAACTCATCCGTCACCGCGCCCGCTGGCAACTTGCCTGGCCACCATGCGACGAGCGGCACGCGCAGGCCCCCCTCCCACATCGTGCTCTTCGAGCCTTTCAGCGGCGCGTTGCCGCCGTTGCCGCTGCCGCCGTTGTCCGACATGAACAACACCAGCGTGTTCTTGTCCTGCCCCAGTTCCTTCACCGTCTTGAGCAACTCGCCAATCGCGTCATCCATGCACGTCACCGCCGCGTAATACGATGTCAGCCGCGCCTTCGGGTCCATGTCCGGGTATTTCGCGATATATTCCGGCGGCGCCTGTACGCCGCTCTTTTCGAGATTCGACGCCCCGTGCGGCGCATTGAAACACAGATAGAGGAAGAACGGTTTCCCTTTCGCCTCGCGCACAAAGCGGATGGATTCGCGCTTGAATAATTCGGTCGCGTAGGTGCCCTTGTCCTCCTCGCTGCGCTGATTGCCACGGAACATCGAATGAATCCCGTAGCGCTCGTGCGTGTAATAATCGATGCCGTTGTTGCCGTGGCCGTAAAAGAAATCGAAGCCGCGTTGCAATGGCAGATAACGTTTCGCCTGGCCCATGTCCCATTTGCCGACCATGCCCGTGGCGTAACCCGCCTTCTTCAACACGTCGCCGATCGTGATTTCCTTCGGGTCCAACCCCAGCGTCATCTCGGGCGACACGGCGTATTCCTCGAGCGTGAACTTGTGCCCGTAGTTCACCATGTCATTGCGCACCATGTCATACAACCCGTTGCGCTGCGGATAGCGCCCCGTGAGGATGCTGCCGCGCGAGGGGGTGCAAGCCGGCCACGTCACATAATAACTGGTCGCACGCACACCTTCTCTCGCCAGCCGGTCCAGGTTCGGCGTGAGAATCGGTTTGCTGCCGATGATGCCCAGATCGGGATACCCCTGGTCATCGGAGACAATGAGGATGATGTTTGGCTTGGAATCAGCGGCCTGCGCGAAGCTGGAGGGCAGGGCCAGCGCGCAAAGGACGGCGGCAAGAAATCGCATCGGGTGCATGGTCATAGGATGTTCGGATGAACGTCTGACAGGCAATTCTTTTTCGTTACTCACGGCTCATAAACCCTCACACGATAAAACCGCGCCGGCCCATCCGGTGGAGTTTCCGCAATCACGCTGTTCACGGCCTCAGCCGAAAACCACGGCCGGTTGCCCGGCAAATCCAACGGCTGCCACGACGCCGCATCCGCCAGATTCGTCGTCCACTGGATTTCGTAGCCCCGGTTGGCCGCGCGCGGGAAGTGAAGGTTCACGCCGTTACCGTTGCGCTCGATGTCCACGCGCCAGGCGTCGCTGCGCGAAGTCGGGTCGGTGCCGACCAGATATTCGAGGTAATTGGCCGCTCCATCCTCGTCGAAGTCCGCCAACGCCTGGGCCAACGGCGCGTTCGTTGAGCCGAAACGGATCGCCTGCCACTCTTCAAAAGTCTGGTGAGCCGCCAGACTTTCAATCCACTCCGTCATCAATTCGACCGCGTCATCGTCCACTTCGGATGAACCGAGCGGCGGCATGCGTATCGAGCCGGAAGCGCCAATGCGGGTGAGCAACATGGAATGGGCGGCCGACCCCGGCGCAATGACGCGATTGTCCACATTGCCGCGATGGTCCATCAGCGTGCCGCGAATCAGGTTCGCCGCCGCCAGCGGATTGCTGATGCGCGCGTCCCAGAAACCGCGCCCGGTGCCGCCCGGCTGGTGGCATTGCGCGCAATTGGCCGCCAGATACGAGCGCACGCGGTATTCGACGCTCGATGTCGCGTCCGCCATCGGCGCAAGCGCGCGCAACGCGTGCGCATTTTTGATTGGCTCGCGGAAATAGCCCGCATCGCTCAACGCCCGCAACTGGTTTGCCTCGTTCCCGCCGTAATCGAAGTCCCGGTTCAGTTGCGCCGTGTTGAAGCCCAGCGCGTAACCGCCCACCGCTGTGTGGCACAGCCGGCATTCATGGCGGCTCGGATAATGCCACACCTGCGTGCGCAGGATGCCGCCGTCGTTGACCACCAGCGTCTCATCGAGCCCCTCTTCCGGCACGAGCGCCGCGTTGGACGTGCTGCCGCCCCAGCGATAGGTCAGGCCGTAAATCCCGTTCGTTTCGCGCACGAGCAACCGCGTTTCCAACCGCCGCGTCGAAGCCGGCACGCCGTTGGTCATCTCCATTTCGAAATGTTTGATCCACACGGTCCCCGTCGGAAAGCTCCAGTTGCCCTCGGCATTGAAATCAATCGCGGCCGTTACGTCCGGAACCGAAAACCAGCGCCGCTTGTTCGCGTGGTCCGACCAGAACGACACATTGATGTCGTACGGCACGATGCCCGCATGCGGCGTCAGTAACGTCAAATCACTGAACGCGCCTGTGTCAGCCAGGGTTGCAGGCAGCGGTTCGCCGAAGGTTTTCCCGGCGTAGATGAACCGTTGAATGACGGAATTGGTTCCCTGCCTCCCCGCGATGTACAACACGTCGCCGTTCCGCGGATCCACGCCGAAGCTCGTGATGCGAACATCCGTCGTCAAATAATCAACGCTGGTGACATTCGTGCCGTCATACCGCAAGGCCCACAGGTTCCCCACGTTGTAATCGCCGAACACATACGTGCCGGCCAGTTGCGCCAGCCGGTCGCCGTGGCAGAACACGCCGCCGATGACACACCCGCCCGTCATGATGGCTGTGCCGACCCGGCCATATTCGTAAACCGGGTCAATCAACTCCACGCCCGCGGGCGTCGAACCCGCGCGCGGCCCGGCGTGCAAACCCTCGCGAAATGCCCAGCCATAATTGCCGCCCTTCACGATGTGGTTGATTTCCTCGTAATCGTATTGTCCCACGTCGCCGCAAAACAGCCGGCCCGTTTGTGGGTCAAACGCCATGCGCCACGGATTGCGCATACCCACCGCCCAGAATTCCGTGCGCACCTGCGCGGGATTCACCGGCTGCCCGTTGAACTGCGTCGCGCCCACAAACGGATTGTCCGGCGGAATGGCGTAATTATCCGTCGCCGCTGGATGTGGATTGGGCGGCAGGCTGCCGGGGCGCTTATCGACATCCAGCCGCAAAATGCCCGCGAAGAAATCCTTGTTGATGTATTGCGCGTTGTGGTACGCGTCGTTCGGATCGCCTTCATCGCCGAGCGAAACATACAGGTAACCATCCGGCCCGAACTGCAAATCCGCGCCGTTGTGGCTCATCGATTCATCGAATTGCGTGATCAACGGCAGTTCCGAATTCGCGTCCGCCGCATTCGTGTCCGTGGCTGAAACCTGAAAGCGCGCCAGCCGGTTGTGCCGCCCGGCGCCGGCACTCGTCGTGGTTTGCAGCGTGTAAAAGACAAAGAAATATCCGTTCGTCGCGAAACCCGGGTGAAGCGCCAGCGCCAGCAGACCTTCCTCCGAAAGCGCCGGCCCTGCGCGGTCCGTGATGTCCAGGAACACCGTGCGCGTCGGGCTGGCGAGATTGGTGACGACCACGATGCGGCCGTCACGTTCGGCGACAAACAGCCGGTTGGTTTCCCCCGGGACCGAGGCCAGCGCCACCGCGTTGGAGAAGGTCAGCGTCCCCAAGGCATTCTCGTAGGAGAACTCGCGCACCGGCGGAGCCGCGGGCAGTTGCAACGTCGTGTTCGCCACGCGTTGCAACGGCGCGGCCCATGCCATCGCACCCGCAAGACACAACGCGAGCAGAATCTCCGGAACGAGCGACCGCCTGGCAACGACCATGGGGCAACAGAGGTTCACCATGATGATCTCAAGCCGGCGCTGCGGTTTCGCGGGAAGGCAGCACCATGCCACCGCTGCAATGGTGTTCCATCCAGTTCTCGCACCGCGCGAACACCTCCCGCGCGCTCCACGCGTTCAGGCAGGCCATTGGCTCCCGCGTGTTGGCGCACACGCCGACCGGGCACGCCGGCGGATCGCATGGCTGGCATGCCACGTTCGCCGCGCGCAGCATTGAAATGCGTTCCGTGTTCCACATGGGATCCCACACCGGGTGCGAAGGGCCGTTCAATATGATGGATGGACACGCCGCCATCGCCGCCACGTGCATGGGCCCGGAATTGTTGCCTACGAACAACCGCGCGCGGCACAGCAGTTCGAGCAAAAATTGCAGGCTGCGCGGCGTCAACCGTTCCACCGAACGCGGCAATCGCACGTCCGCCGTAAACTCCTGGTCGAACCAGATGACGTCGTGATCCACCGCCAACCGCCGCGCCAGTTCGGCGAAGCGATGCGCGTCCCACCGTTGATACGCCTTGCCCGCACCCGGATGAATCACCACGCCGCGGCGCGCCGCCAGCGGCAGCGGTTCAAGGCCATCAATGCTTGGCACCGGCGGCGACACCGGCAATTCCTCCCCACCCGTCACCCGCGCGAACATGCGCGCCATTTCCCAATTCCAAAGTGGAATGCCCTGGCCGGTGCGCCACGCCACTTCGTGCGTCAACGCGTCCGGCACCTTGATGAAATCGCGCACCGGGCCCACGCGTGTGGCGCCGCCCGCCAGCCGGGCCAGCAGGTACGCGGTGTTGGGCTGGTCATCGCCGAGCAGCGCCGCCTGCGCCTGCCACTCGCGCACCCTTCGCAGCAACCGCCTCAGCCGCAGCGGATGTTTCCACGCCGAGTGAAACTCATCGCGGTCGGCCACCAGCAGTTGCGACGCCGGCAAAACGGCCTGAAACAAACCCGCCGCAAACTCGCTGACGCACGCGTGCACCTTCCAGTCCGGGTACAAGCGTTGCAAAGCCTGGACAATCGACAGATAAGCCAGGCTGTCCCCCAATGAACTCACTTTGAAAAGCGCAACGTTCACGGCACCCTGACACGAAGCATGGCATTTTTTCAATGGGGTGAAAAGCCGGAACTGGTGAAAAACCAAGGCGATTGCGAGTATTTTTTCTAATGCGGAGCTGTGCGCAAAACGAAGAAGGCCGAAGGCCCGGAGGATGAAGGAAAAATTCTGGATGGTTCAATCGCTTGACATTTAAAACTACCGTGGTAGTATTACCCCAGTAATCAATCCCATCTTACCGTGTCCAAACGCAAACTTCATCGGCTCGGCGATCTCCAGTTCAAAATCATGAAGGTCCTCTGGGACCGCGCGGAGGCCACGGTGGCGGACGTGCATGCGTCCCTCGCCGGCTCGGCCGACCTGGCGTACACGACCATCGCCACGATGTTGCGCAAGATGGAGGCGCGCGGCCTGGTGCGGCATCGGGCCGAGGGGCGCACGTTCATTTATCGCGCGGCCGTGGCGGAGGACGCCGTGGCCCGCGGCATGGTGGATGACTTGATTGACCGCGTGTTTGAGGGCAGTCTGGCAGAAGCCGTCAACCACCTGCTCACCACGCGCGAAGTCAGCGCCGACGAACTGGCGCGGCTGGAACGGCTCATCGCCGCAAAGAAAAGGAAATTATGAACGCCGGACTCACGTTGCTGACTGCGCTGGCGTTGGAAGTGGCGCTTATTGTCGCGTTCGTCTATGCGTGCCAGCGCGCCGCGCGCTCGGCCGTCTGGCAGCGCAACTTGTGGCAGGTGGCGCTGGTGTCCATCGCGCTGGTTTTCCTTGGCGAACTCAGCGGCGTGAACCGCGGCCTCCTGCAATCCGCTCGGCCAGCCGCTGTTGCCCCACCGATCCAAGCCCAACGCACTCCTCCAACCCCCACCATCGCTCCGCAACACCATGACGCCGTTGCTCCACCCGCTTTGCCCGCTCCATCCAGTCCCTCACGCCACCACTCCACTACTCCATCACTCCATTACTCCGCGCCCCTGGCGGCAACCGCGCCGCCCTCCCGCTGGTGGCCAATCCTCGTGTGGCCGCTGGGCAGCGCCCTCCTGTTGTTGTTGCTGCTGGCGCGCCATGCCGCGTGTCTGGTCTGGCGCTGGCGCGGCGTCCGGCCCGCGCCGGATGAACTCCGCAACCGTGTGCAATCCCTGGCGCGCGCGGCTGGCCTCCGTGGTGCCATTCGCACGGTGCATTCGGCGCGTTTGATTGCGCCGGTGGCCTTCGGCTTTCTCCGGCGCGCCATTGGTTTGCCGCTCGATTTCGAGACGCGCTTCACGCGCGCCCAGCAGGAAGCCATCCTCATGCACGAACTGGCGCATCTCGCCGCGCGGGATGGCTGGTGGTATCTGGCGGCCGATATGCTGGTCGCCGCGCTGTGGTGGCATCCGCTGGTCTGGTTTGCGCGCCGGCAGCTTCACTCGGCCAGCGAAGCGGCGGCGGATGAATCCAGCCTCGCGCTCGCGAACGGCCCCGCCACGCTGGCCGAATGTCTCGTGCAGGTGGGCGCGCAACTGGCGCCGTCCGGCGCGTTCAACCGGCTCGGCATCGGTGGCAGCGGATTTCGCTCGCAACTGGGCCGGCGCGTGGAACGCCTGCTGCATCTTGAACCGCGCGCCTGGCGTCCCGCGCGCCGGCGCGATTCCTTGCTCAAATTCGTTGTGCCGCTCGCTTTGCTGCCGGTGTGCCTGTTGTGCACCGCGTGGCTTCACCCGCAATCCTCCGGAGAATCCGCCATGAAAACACTGCGACAAAACTGGAAAAATTCAGCCCTCGCCCTTGCGCTAAGCGCTTTCGCCGTCGTCAATGCGGAAGCAGACGACCCGGCACAACCCAGGAATGCTGATTCTGACGCCCTGCACCTGCGCGTCGTGCATTTGAAATACCGGCTGGCCGACGACGCGTTGCAGTTGGTGAAGCCCACGTTGGTGCCGGGCAGCCGGGCCGTTGCCGACGAACGGACCAACTCCTTGCTCATTCATGCGCCGGAATCGGAATGGCAACGAATCAATCCGTTGCTGGCGAAACTGGATGTGGCCCAGGCCGCGCCCACCGCGCCAGTCGCCCCCGCGGCGCCAACTCCGCCCGCCACCGCTCCGGCGCCAAAGGCCCCAAAGCCGGCGGCACCCGCCAAAGCCAGAGCACCTTCACCCGCGCCGTCGGATCGCCGCGCGATTGAATTCAAGCTCGAGAACGCCGTCTTTCAGGAAGTCTTTTTCGACGGCCTCCCGCTGAGTGAAGTGATTCATTACTTGATGGATGAATCCAGGAAACTTGATCCTGACAAAGAAGGTGTCAATTTCATGATCCCCGCGCCGCGAAACACGTCTGCTGCCAAGGATCCTGCCGCCAGCGAGCCGCTGGATTTGAATAATGTCACCATCAAGTTGAATCCACCACTCCGGCGCGTTCGTATGATCGATGCGCTGGATGCCATCTGTAAAGGCGCGGATCAACCCATCACTTACAGCATCACGGATTATGCCGTGTTGTTCGAGCCGGAAAGACCTGCCTCACTCGAACTGACCGCCCGGACTTTTCAAATCAGCCCGGCCGACCTGGTTCGCGGGCTGCGCGAGGTGTACGAATTGAGCAACCCGGACTACCTCAATCCTAACGGTCAAGCCCGCTTCCTGCTCGAACAACTGGGGATCAGCGCCAGCAAGCCGAACCTGGTTCGCTATAATGCGGAAAACGGGACGCTCATGGTTCGCGCCACACCGGCGGAATTGGATATCATCACCGCGGCAGTTGAAATGCTTTCCTCGAATACTCCGAAGCCTAGATCGATGCGCCCAGCTCCACCACCGCCGCCCGCCGCCCCACCGTCCGCCCAGCCGAGATCATCGAGCCCGTTTTGAGCGCGAACGCCATGGGTTTGCTATCAGACATCGCCGCCAGCCTGCAACCGCTTGCCGCCCTTGCCGCACAGGTCGCGGCCGTGGTGTTGTTCGCGGCGCTGCTCCACTGGCGCGTCCGCTCCGTGCTCTGGCAACGCGCGCTCTGGCAGGTGGCCTCCATCGCCGTGTTGCTCCTGTTGCTCACCGAATTCTCCGGCGCCACGAACGCGTTGCGCACTTCCCTCTCCCCTCAACGGGGAGAGGGACCGAGGGTGAGGGGTGATTCAACCGACGGCTTTATTCCCGCCGACACGCGGCAACTCGTCCTCCCTCTCCCCGAGGGAGAGGGCCGGGGTGAGGGGGAAGGAACCATCATTCAACCCGCGATCGATGATTCTCTCAAAACGCTCGAGGCAGACACTTCCCTCTCCCTTCAACGGGTTGATGTCACCGACGGCTCCATCCTTGTTCAAACCGCTTCGCCCAATCCCGCCGCGCTGCTTCTGCTGTTCTGGCTGGCGGGCGCGCTCGTCCTGCTCGCGCGTTTGCTGGCGGCGCGCGGCGTCTTTTGGCTGATGTGCCGGCGCGTGGCGCCATGCGCGGATGGCGCCTTGGCGGGCCGTGCCGAGCGGCTCGCACGGCAATTGGGCATCGCCGGACGCGTGCGGCTCGTTGAATCCGCGAAATTGACCGGGCCGGTGGCGTTTGGTTTGTGGCGGCCGACGATTGGGCTGCCGCGCGATTTCACGCAGCGCTTCACACCCGCGCAACAGGAGGCGATGCTCGCGCACGAACTGGCGCACCTCGCCGCGCGGGACACGCTCTGGTATTTGCTGGCGGACGTCGTCGCCGCGCTGCTCTGGTGGCATCCGCTGGTCTGGTGGGCGCGGCATCGGTTGCACGTCGCCGCCGAGAACGCCGCCGATGAAGCGTGCTTGCTCGTCGAGAACGGCCCCGCTGCCCTGGCTGAATGCCTGGTTGCCCTTGGCCGCCAGCTCAGCGGCCAGTCGCTCGTGGCCATCGGCGTGCAGGGCGGCGGCTTCCGCTCGCGCTTGGGCCGGCGCGTGGTGCGCCTGCTGGCGATGAAGTCGGCCAGTTACCAGCCACCGCGCCGCGCGCACGCGTTGCTCGCGCGCACGCTCGGCCCGTTGCTGCTCGGCGGCGCCAGCCTGTTCGCCGTCGCCTGGGCCGCGCCGCAAACGACTGATTCGCCGCTGACGCTGCTGCGGCAATCGGCGGCGGAGATGCGCGAACTGCTCGTGACGATCGATCCGCCATCATCGACCCTCCCCGATACTGGTAGCAGTCCCGCGGGGCGGGATGAGGAGGCTCATTCAGAAGTCCCGCCAGGGACGCCCGAAAATAGCCCAGCGATTCATCGCTGGGTCCGCGATCCTCAAGAGACGCAAGCCCCGGAGGGGCGGCAGAACGATGTTCAGGACAGTTTGATTGTCGATGCTTTGCCGCCGGGAACGCAAGTTGCCCCGGCCCGCGCGCCGGGCCGGCAATTTACAGCCGAAGAGGAAGCCGCTGAGGAAGCGGCGGCCAAGGTTGCGCTATTGGAAAAGCTGAAGGACGAACGCGTCCTGGTTCAAAAGCGGTTTATTGAGGCGACCAACCGGGTTCACGCGTTGAGGGCGATGCCGAAGGAATCTCTTCCCGAAGCGCTCCAGGCCATCAGATCCAACGCCGCGTTGACCACTGCCAGGCTGGAGCAAGCGCGGCTCCAGGAGGAACTGACCAAATTGAGTGCCAACTTCAAGTTGGGCCATCCTCGGGTCATGGCCGTCGCCAAACCACTCGAAGAAGTCACCGCCCGGATCGAGCGGGAAGTCGAACTGACAATGCGCGGGTTGCGGACCGAGGCGGAGCTTGAGGGAAAGCGAATCGACGCGTTGAACAAAGCCTTGGCCGAAGTCACACTTTCCATTGGCGCCGAACAAGAATCGAGTATCGCAGTGCTTCAAAAGGCACAGGCCGATTACCTGGTTGCCGAAACGCGTTACACATCTGCCCGAAATCAGTACGAGTCGTTGCGCGTCGAACGAGCGCTGGCAGCAAAACGGGGCATTCATGTGCTGACCAACATGGTGGTGCACATGCACCCGGAACTCTTTGCGGGGCTCGTATCCGATTATGATCAAGCAGCGAAAGAGCTTTCAGCGAAACAAGCGGTGTTTGGGCCGCGACACCCGGAAATCGAAAAGCATGCTTCGGCGTTGGAGCGAATTCGGAAACAGATTGATGCTCGATTTGACGACCTCTCGGAAAGGCAGCGTATCGAAATGGAAGCCAAAAAGGCCGCGATGAACGAGAGGGCGCAGCAGGTCGCGCAAGCGAAGGAACAGCTCAAAACTCCGCCGGACGCAAACGGCCTGAAATCGGGGAAGGCGCTTTTTATCGGATCTGTCAGAGGATCCATCTCGCTGACGCCGGATACCGTGACGACCCTCTCTCAAGCGTTGACCTCGCTTCGACCCTCGGAATTCGTTGATTTGAAGTATGTCGAATTACAGCGGCCTCGCGCAGATGGGACATACGAAAGGACGATTTTGGATTTGAACGCGATTCGTCGCGGAGGCGACACGCCAAAGGACATTCCGCTGCAAGACGGCGATGTGGTTCGCACCAAGGACAAAATCTTCAACCTTCTCGATACGGCTGCTCCACCGACACGGGGTTCCTCCGCACCGAATGGCGCGGCCGCCGTCATGCCGAATCCGTCTACCACTGCGACTTCGGATGCCGAAAGGCTTGGTCGGACCCAGGTCGAGCCGCGTCATGTAGTTGAACGCTCGGTTCGGGGATCCACGCCTGCGGCGCAAACCAGCTCTTTGGCGCCCGAGCAGCGTTACGCCGAAGCCAAGGCGCGCTACGAACAACTGCGCAAACTACCGCCGGAACGCCTCGCACAGACGCTGGTGACGATTCGACCCGACAACCTCCTCCAGCAGCTCATGCGCGACCGGGATCAGATGTCACAACAACTCACCCTTAAGAGAACGGAATTGGGTCCCGAACATCCGGAAGTGACAAAAGCCAAAGCGTCTTTGGAGCACGTCAAAAAGCAGATTGATGACCGGGTCGAGGGAGTCATGGAAGGTCTGCGCATTGAAGTGGAGATCACCAAGGCGGCGTTAACTTCTCCTGTGGGCGAAACCGCCCCTGGCAAATTCGACTCGCCACCGGCGGAAACCAAGCCGTCGCCAACACAGCCCGAGCCGCCAACGAAGAAGTCCAGCAAACGCGAGGCCATCGAAAAGAAACTCGACAGCATCGTCTTCAAGGAGCCCTTCTTTTTTGCCGGGTTGCCGCTGGACACAACGGCCTTGTGCATTCGGGAACAATCCCAGAAGCGTGATCCTGAAGGAGTCGGCGTCAATGCCCGCCTGCAAAACAATCTATTGTTGGATGTAAACATCGACATGCAGGAAACCGCGGGGCTTACGCTGCGGCAGATGCTCGACCTGATTGTCAAAGGCGCCTCCAGCCCCATTTTTTATACCGTAGATGAGGACGGGATACTCTTTGTTGCACAGCCGTCACCCGTTCCGGCTAAACCCGTACTCCCCAAACCGCAAAGCTCATCGAGCGTTGACCCCTCCCAAGCCGCCGCCGATGAAGCGTTGCGCCGCGCCAATGCCACCACGACGTTGTTACAGACGCTGGTCCGTGCGCGCGATGCGCGCAGGCGCTCGCAGCTCGACGAGGCCGCCGGGCATTACGAACATTGCCTGCGCATCGTTCAGCAATTGGGCGGCGCGCGCGTCGAGGATGAGGCGAAGGAAGCGCGCGAAGGACTGGAATATGTCCGCATCAAGCTCGCCCGCGAACTGGCGGAGAAGTTGAATTTCGACGAGGCGGACCAGCAGATGCAGGCGTTGCTCCAATATGTTCCCGACAGCCAGCGCGGGCGCGAGTATCGCGAATACAACCGCCAGGTCGCCGCCGCCCACAAGGGCCGCATCCCCAGCGCCGACGTGCGCGCGCAGGCGGCGCAGGCACAGGAGACAAAGGCGCGCGTCGGCACGCTCGTCGCCGACGGCAAACTGCTTTACGAACTGGCGCGGCTGGATGAATCGGAAGCGCGGTTGAAGGAAGCCATCCGGCTCGATCCGGCCAATCAAGCTGCCTATTATTATATGCGCCTCATTCACGAAGCGCGCTACGCCCAGGAAGCCCGCCGCCGCGATCTCACCCAACAAGAGCGGCTGTTGGAAGTGGAGAAGGCGTGGAACAACACCCGCACCGGATCGAGCTCTTCCCTCTCCCCTCAATGGAGAAATGAACCAAGGGTGAGGGGTGATTCAACCAGCGACGCCATTTCCACCAACCCGCGGCAACCAATTCTCCCTCTCCCCGAGGGAGAGGGCCGGGGTGAGGGGGAAGGA
>JBFMBT010000125.1:0-7308 GCA_040754875.1 Verrucomicrobiota bacterium
GCATGGGGGTAAAATATCTGTTGTCCGTGCATATAACTCAAGAGTTGGCAGCAGAATTTTCTGCTGCCAATTCTTTTTTGACCCGAAAGACAACCTAACTCACGTGCCGATTCCGCCATTTCAGATTCCGCTTGAGTTCTCTGGCGGCGGATATCCCCCTCACCAATACCCTGCCCCCTGATACTCCTCGTCATAAAACAGCGGCAACAACCGGTCCACGCAAAGCAACCCCTCTCGCGTCAGCCGCACCTCTTGGGGCGTGACGGTGAGAAAACCTTCCGCTTCGAGCGCGCGCAGGCGGAGTTTGAACACCTTGGTGATGTCCAGTTCGAACCGCTGCTGAAACCACGCCGCAGCCACGCGCCCGAATTTGAGTTGCAGGATGAATTCGCGCACGAGCTGGTCCCAGTCCGACAAATCGCGCGCCCGCTCCACCGGCAATCGCCCCTCGTCCACCGCCGACTCGTACGCTTCCAGCGTGCACAGGTTTTGGTAATGCACGCCTTGAAAGTACGAAAACGACGACACGCCCAGCCCCAGCATGTCGCCACCGCGCCACAGATGCTCCTGATAAATGCACCGATGCCGCTCCGGATCCTTCACCGCCGCATAGGCGTTCACCACCGTGTAACCCGCGCGTTCCAGTTCGCGGAATCCATAATCCAGCCGCGCGCGTTTCACGTCCCACGACACCGGCTTGGCCGGCAGCGCGCCCGCCGTGTAATCGCGATACAGCTTGGTGTTATGCGGCATCTCGGTCTGATAAATCGTCACGCTGTCCGGCGACAAATCCAGCATGCGGCGCACCGTCTCGCGCCATTGTGTGTCGGTTTCGCCGATCAAGCCCACCATCAGGTCGAGATTGATCCAGGCGAACCCGGCGCGCGTCATGTGTTCGTAGGCGTGCGCCACGTCCTCGGCCAGATGCACGCGCCCGTTGAGGCGCAGCAGGTCGTCGTCGAAACTTTGCACGCCCATGCTCAGGCGGTTGACGCCCTGTTCGGCCAGGGCGTCGAGGAAATTCGGGCGAACGGAACGAGGGGCGCATTCGTAGGTAATTTCCCGGGCGCCATCCCGGGGAAGGAGGTGGTGAAGACCGCCAAGCAATTGGCGCGCTTGCGCGGTTGAGAGGTTGGAAGGCGTTCCGCCGCCGAAGTAAAGGAAGCTCAGGGCCCGGCCTTGCAACGCCGGTTGCCCCGCGTAAATCTCCAGCTCGCGCCGCACCGTTTCGAGGTAATGATCGATGACCTGCAGCGGCTGGCGGATGTAGGAAAGGTAGTAACAATAATCGCACTTCTTCGGGCAGAACGGCACATGCACGTAAACCCCGAAAGGCGTTTCCGGCGCGGGCTGTTTCAACGCCAGCTCCGCCGCCACCGCCTGGTTCCGCTTCCAGCACGAAAACGGCGGATACGCCGCGACAAAGTAATTGCCCGCCGCCGGCTCGTCCGACAACACCCGCGCACGCACTGGAGCAGACTCAACGTTCATTACCTAAATGGACGCCCTGCCGCCCCGCCACGGCTTGACCTTGGTCAAACGCTGCGTAAGAGATGCAACCACCGCCCTTCCTGTTCGTGCTCGTCCTCGTCCTCCTCCTCGTCCTCGAACTCCAAGCGCAGCACCTCAATGCACTTGTAGCAGCCGAGGTAACGAGGCTCCAACTGTCGAATCACCAACAACTGGATTCCTCAACGCGCAGTCGAATAACCAACGCACTTGATTTCGCCTCCCCTCTCGTGGGGGAGAGGGTCAGGGTGAGGGCGAGCCCCAATTCGCGCAGCCTGATCTTTGGACAACACGACTCCCCCATTCGCTTGCCCCCATTCGTTTGCTAGCCCCGCCCTTCGTCCTTCGTCCTTCGAATTCGTTTACGTCAAGCGCATCCTCTGTTACCTTGCGCCCATGATTAAGCCCGAAGAACTGGTGGGCGAGGAATGGGCCGAGTGGTATCGGCTCACCCCGGTTCAGCGCTGGCTGGAAAGCGAGAAACTCTGGCAGACCTATCTCGCCCTCGGAGGCTCACTTGATCCCGAACCTGATACGCAAAGTCCTTTCTTCGATGCGCGCGCACCGCGTCCGCGCCCTGCTCATGGGCGGTCAGGCGTGCGTGTTCTACGGCGCAGCCGAGTTTAGCCGCGACACCGATTTCGCCATCTTTGCCAGCGCCGCAAACCTGGCCCGGCTGCGCAAGGCGCTCGCGGATTTGCAGGCCGAGGAGATTGCTGTCCCCGCCTTCAAACTCAAACATCTTCGCCAGGGCCACGCGGTCCACTTTCGGTGCCGGCATCCGGAAGCCCCCCGCCTGCGCGTGGACTAATCCTCTTTCTCGCCTGCGGAGTTCTTCTAGCAAGGGGAGTCGAATATAGCCCGATCTGCCTCCGGTGAGTCGGCCGAGTCATGAAGATTGACCGTAATTAATTCGTGTGTGTATTCTCAACAAACGCTGGAAGAATATGAAGGGGATAAAAAAGGCAAAACCAAAAAAACCGTTGCTCTTCATCGGATCATCGAAGGAGGGTTTGGAAGCAGCCCGGGCAATCGAACTGAACCTTCACTACGATGTCGAGGTTACATTGTGGACGAATGGCGTCTTTGGTTTGAACACAGGGACTCTGGAATCCCTGGTCAAGGCCTTGGACAGGTTTGATTTCGCAATTCTCGTTGTCACACCGGACGACGTGGTTACGAGCCGCAAATCTACTTCACAGGCTCCGCGAGATAATGTCATGTTTGAACTCGGCTTGTTCATGGGTCGCTTGGGCCGCTTAAGAACGTTTGCCGTTGTTAGTGAATCGAAACAGCTCAAACTACCCAGCGATTTGGCAGGAGTAACGTTGGCACGGTTTGATCCAGACCGCTCGGATAAAGATCTGACATCTGCATTGAGTCCGGCATGTACGAAGATTCGATCTGCAATAAAGAAGCAAGGTCCTCTGCAGAGACGCAGTTCAAGTTTTTCCGCTAAAAGGCTTCTGGAACCCACTTCAGCGAACTCTCCAAGCGAAATCGTCATCTACGATTCCAAGTCCGGGAACATGGAATCAGACTTGATCGGCAAGGATGCGCAACTATGGGATGAGAAAAAGCAAGCCTTCGACGGGCCGTTCGGAAGAGGCCGATGTTCTGTGGAAAACGGTATTCTTACCGTTCAAAGAACGAACAACGTGGGGAATTATTGGATTCAATTGACCCGTTACGATTACGAAGGAGAATCGTTGACTCAACTCCCAAAAATGTCGTGCAGTGGTAAGCGTGTTCTCCGTGTTAAGTGCAAAGCTAGAACTATCGGCGGAGAACACAAGATCACATTCATCGTAAAGAAACCAAGCGGAGCGTGGCTCACAAACCAAACAGTCACCGTGCTTGACGACTGGAGAACTTTCGAAGCCCAATTCGATATTCCCTCGAACGAGGACTGTCTTTTTCGAATTGATGATCGCTCGCCAACCACTGAAGCAAGTACGCTTGAAATTGCCTCTTTGCGATTAACAGAAGAACGTGAATAGAGCTTCATTTCTGAGATATTGCTTCCCCTCGCCCCGTCAACGACGACCCCCGCCCGAAGTCCCCCCAAGCCTCCCATTAACACCTCGCTTCAGCGAGGTGCCCGCAACGTTGAATCCACGCCCAACCGTTTCAACGGTTTCCCCGCGTGCAACCTGCGACCTTTGCACCCCTTCGCAGCCACCCCACGCTTCAACCTTTCGACAAACATCCTTCCGCTCGTCCTCGTCCTCGACCCACTCTTCAACTCTTTCAACGTCCCCCATTCGTTTGCTAGCCCCCTTCGCCCTTCTTTCGTCATTTGGCCTTCGTCCTTCGTCATTCAAATCCTCACCGCTTCACCATCGCAAACGCCGTCGTGGTCGCGCTCTCCACCACCGTCGCCGGCGCCTCCGTCCGTTCCATCAAACGCCCCGCCCCGCGGCTCATCAAAAGAAATGCGATGCCAAACAGCGGCGCATGCCCCACCAGTTCAATCGGCCCGAGCGCCAGCAGCGTCAGCACAAAGAAAATGCTCAACACCCCCGTGACGAAACGTGTCGCCAGGCCGCACACCAGCAGCACGCCAAACGTCGCCTCCGCCACGCCTGCCGCAAACACAAAGTGCAGGTCCGTGAAATTCGCGAAGCCCAGCAACGGCATGAAATTGAAACGATGCATTTCCAGAAACGCCAGCGAGATGCCGGGGTTCAGCAGCTTTTCGTGAAACGCCAGGATGAGAAGCGTCAATCCCACGCCGATCCGCAGAATCGGCAGCGCCCGATGCCGGTGCTGCTGCGCATCCAGCCCGAGCCGGCGGAACAGTTTTTGATCCACCGGCGACAACACGGGACCAATCAACAGCAGCGCGACCCCCAGCCCGAGGAATTCGCACACGTAATCCATGAGCAACGCCGGCGGCACCAGCAACGCCGTCACCAGCGTCGCCACCATGATGAGCACGCCCGCGATCGAGAACGTCAATTGCGTCAGCAACAGCAGGCCGAGCAGTGACTGCGCCAGCAACGCGCCTGTCAGCGCATCGTCCGGCACATGCAGATTCGGCGCGAGAAACACGCGCATCGTCGAGTTGGCCAGGAACATGATGCCGGTGAGGAACGCCACGATCCGCCATTCCGTCCCCTCGGGCAGATGATACAGCCGCGCAATTCGCTCCATCGCCCGCCCCGGCCATTGCGCGCGCTCGATGGCCAGCGCCAGCAGACCGAACAACATCGCCCCCGCCATCACCAGTCCGTTGGTGAAATCCATCGGGAAGCGCACCCCGGGATACGCGGCCTCCTCGGTAAACCACCGCACATGCGCGTGGCTTTCGTTCACGCCGGCCAGCAGCGCGACGAGGAACAGCAGGGGATGCAAGACGCAACGGCGAATCGAACGCTGCTCCCCTCCGGGGAGGGGACAGGGGTGGGTGCGTCGCGAGCCTTGCGATCGGTTTTCCCTCAAGGCGGGAATCGCGGGTGGTGTTACGGTTCCTTCCCCCTCACCCCGGCCCTCTCCCTTGGGGAGAGGGAGAGGTTGTTCCCGCAGTGGACGAGAATCATGTGCAAGGCTCGCGATGGACCCACCCCTTGCCCCTCCCAGGAGGGGAATGGCGTTGGGCGATTGCGATGCGCGCGGATACAACCACACCCCATCGGCCATGCGTCGGGCAAACCTGATCATGCCCGAATCTTCCGCGTTTCCCACCCCCGCCGCGTTGACCTCCATCAAGCAACCCGACAATCGTCCTGGTGTAGCGCAGCCCGTCCCCGGCTGCGGGTGCGTCTGTGTGTTGCTTTCCTCTACCGACACGCCGGGCGGGACGCCCGACTCACCCGCAGGTGGGGCACCTGCGCTACGGAAGCAGACGCCAAGATGCGGCATCACCTCCCAACGCAGTGCGTGCTTCTCCCTCTCCCCAAGGGAGAGGGCTGGGGTGAGGGGGAAGGGAGCATGCCGATACCCGCGATCCCAAACTCAACTTCGATTCAAGTACAAGAACGAACCGCACCACCCCTACCACAATTCCTTCGTTGCCAACCGCGCGCCCTCGGCCAGATTCCTGAACTTCGCCCACACGATGCTCGGATGGATTTCCTGTTCCTTGGCGGCGAACGATGCAAAACCGCAGTCGGCGCCACCCATTACGTTTTCACGGCCGACAATTTTCGCGTAGCGAACCAGGCGTTGCGCGACGAGTTCGGGATGCTCGACCAGCGGCGTGGAATGCGAAATGACGCCGGGCACGAGGATTTTTCCCTCGGGCACCTTCACGCGCTGCCACACGGTCCACTCGTGCTCGTGCCGCGGATTGGCGGCCTCGAAGAGATACGCGCCCGCGTTGACCTTGAGCATGATGTCCACAATGTCGGCAAGGTTCATCTCGTGGACGCGCGGGCCGATGTTGATGCCGTAGCAGGTGTGGAAGCGCACGCGGTCCGCCGGAATGCCGCGCAGCGCGTGGTTGAGCGCCTCGACACGCGCCTCCGCCCACTGGCGGCAATCGGCCACGGTGAGGTCGGGCCGGCTGATGTAGTAAGTCAGCAGGCGCGGGTCATCGATTTGCAGGATGATGCCGGCATCCACGATGGCCTGGTATTCCTCGTGCATCGCGTCGGCGATCGCGCGCAAGTAATCCTCGGCGCTCGCGTAAAACTGGTTCGGCTGCTGGCCCTCGACGTCTGACGGCGAAACGGCGGTCATAAAGACTTCCTCCGCGCCGGCCTGCGCCGCGGCGGCCTTGACGTTCGCGATGTCGCGCTGGAGCGCCGCGTGGCCACAATACTTCACCGGCCCCGTGCAAACCAGCTTCACCGGCTTGGCCACCAATCCTTCGCGCGCCTTGCGATGCGCATCGTAGAATTCCGGGAACGCCAGCGTCTCGCGCGATTCCACCCACAAATCCTCGCCCTGCTTCTCGCTGGGACTGAAACCCGTCAGCCGCTCCGCGATGTAAGTGAGGAAGCTCGACTTGCTCTGCTCGCCGTCGTTGACGACGTCAATGCCCAGTTCGCGCTGCCGCCGGACGATGTTGCCCACGGCGTCGCGCACCGACGACTCGAAGACCTGCGCGTCGAATGGTTCGCGGCGTTCCTTGGCCCAGAGCAGGTCGAGGACGTTGCCCGGCCGCGCGAGGCTGCCGACGTGCGTGGTGAGGATATGGTCCGTGCTGCGTTTCATAATGTGAGATGCTCGTGGTTTTATGCGGCCGGAGAGCGGCCGTCCTCGGCCGCAGCAACGTCAACAAACCCGAGCGCGTGATGGTCGTTGCGTGTCGCGGCAACCTTGGGCGTCCGGGCCGGCAACGTTGCTGCCCCGGGGACGGGGGCACTCCGGTCAGTGGGCTAAAGCCGGGTGTGAATGAGAGGTGTTGTTTCACGCCATTGGATTCTGAAGTACTGCTCTTGGTCATTCGGCAGGAATCCGGTTCAACGTGTAACAAGCCAGCGCGTGGTCGAGCTTCGCGCCGCCGGCCGAGCGCACGCCGTCGGCGTGCAGTTCGTGAACATACAGTTCCCGCAGGCCCTCGGCCTTGAGGCGCACGCTCCGGCCGTCCTTCGCCACCGTCGCGCTGACAATCTTCACCGGCTGCGTCTCGATTTCATCGCTGCCGTAGGCGCCGGAGTAAAGATACGTGTAGCTCGTCATCGAGTAGGAGGCGGCGTCGCCGGCTGTTTTTGGGTCCACCGATTGCGTGAACGTCAGTTCGAAGCCGTCCGGGCGCGCGCGCATTTCGTGGATGGCAAACGGCGTGGCGCCGTTCCATTTCACTCGCTGAAGGCCGTAGGACTTCGTGCCCAGCGACGTCCAGCCGCGGCT
>JBFMBT010000125.1:7318-18012 GCA_040754875.1 Verrucomicrobiota bacterium
CGGCTGGTCATCCCGACCATCAAGCTGCCGTCGGGCGCGAATTGCAGCCGCACCAGGCCCGCCGCGAACCCGCCCAGGAACGGAAACGCCGCGCCCTGATATTCGCCACCGACCTTTTCGAGGAACACGCGGCTGATTTTCGCGTCGGTGAATTCCGCCACGAACATCTGGCCGTCGAACGGGCCGAACTTCCCGCCCGCATTGCACGTGGCGAGGTCCGTGCCGCTGCGGCCCAGCTTGGTGTAAGGCAGCCACACGGCCGGCGGACGCATCTGCGGCAGCGCGCGCACGGCCTGCGGATACGGCACCTTGTCGGGCAACCGGGCCGGCAGCTTCAACGGCGAGCCCGGCAGGTCCTGCGACCCGATGCCCTCCTGGTTGAGGAAGAACACGCCGCGGCGCAGGTGATAAATCGGCGTGGTCATGATCCACGTGCCCTGCTGGTCCACGCAAAACATGTCGCCGGCGAGATTCGCGCCCAGGCCGCACGGCGAACGCATCCCGGCGACCATCGGCTGGAAGTCGCCGCCCGCCGTGAGGATGCCGCCCCAGCCGCGCCAGCCGGTCTTGTTGTTCGAGTGATCGCCCATGTCGAGGTTCAGCGTCACCCAGAGGTTGCCTTGGCCGTCGCGCTCCGGCCCATACGTGTAGGCGTGATAAGCGCCCGAGACGTTCCACCCGCGCGCGACCGTCAGGTACTCATCGGCCACGCCATCTCGGTCGGTGTCGCGCAGGCGCGTAATCTCGGTGCGTTGGGCCACGAGCAGACTGTCGCCCTCGCGCAAAACGCCCAGCGGCTCATGCAAACCGGAAGCGAACAATTGGTAAGTGACCTTCGCGGGATCATCGCCCAGCACGCCATCGAGCAACCACACCTCGCCCTTGCGCACTGCGACGGCGAGCTTGCCATCCGCCGTCCAATCCATGCCGCTGACCTCCAGCGCGATGCCTTCGCCCGGCTTCCAATCCGTGCTGCGCGAAGCGGAGGGCGAGTGCGCGGTGAGGATGTTCTGAATGACGTAAGGCGACTCGTCCGCGCGCGCTCCGAAAAAGAAAAACGCGCAACCCACCGCGCTCGAAATGGTTTTCAGACGCCGCAACGACAGCGCGCGTTTCCTCTCATTAACACCGGGCTTCAGCCCGGTGACCGTCCGCGCGCAACACGGTTGAGCCCCTTTGGCTGTAACGAAGCGGGGGGATGCGACAGGAGCGCGGGCTTTAGCCCGCTTCAACGCGGCTTGCTCAACAGCGCTTGGCGTGGAGTTAAGCGCACTATTTGCTTCAAGCGCTGAAGCGGCGTAAACGCCGCGCTCCGCATGGTGTCGCGCGTTCATCTTAACTTAGCCGGCTTGACTGCATAGTTATGTTTAACGGTTCTCCGCTTCACTAATGCCGTTGAAACGGCTGACTGTTGGCGTTGTTTCCCTATGTTCATTTCCACGTGTAGCTGAAACTGCGTTGCCCGGGCGCGCTGCCGGAGTCTTCCGTCGCGCTCACGCCTTCAGGATGGGCGATGGGGACTTCCTTCCGCCTCGCTGCATTCCACTTGAGCGTGCGGCGCAAACCATTCGCCACCGGTTCGAAGCGTTCTTCGACGCGCACACCATCCACCGAGAACAAAAACGTCGGCACGCGTTTCGCATCATGCCGGTAGCCTTCGAAACGCGCCTGCGGGCCGCCCGGAGAGGCTTCCGGCCATTTCACGACCGCGTCGCCCAGCGGTTTCTCGAACGGCGCGAAGCGTCCGAACCATGTCGTGTAAGCGTCGAAAAACCGGCCGCGCCACATCTGCGCGGGCCGCGCGTGCAGTCCGTCGTACGCCAGATGCACACCCGCGGGAAAACCAACGAGGATCGCATGTGTGCCGACACCTTCCATGAAGGTGCGTTGCACGATCGCCTGGTCCTTGGGCACGATTTCAAACGCGCCCGACGCGGCGTCCGGATAACCTTCCGGCTCGCCCTTGCCTTCCTTGGCGAAGGCGTAGATGGCGGCAATCTGCTTCGCCGTGTCGCCGCCCAGGATTTCCGTGTTGGCCGCCTTGCCCTCGGGCCAGAACGACGGCATGAGCGTGCCCGCGCGATACGTCGCCGGGTTCACCAGATACTCCTGCAACCACGTCGGCTGGAGGCGGTGGTAAAGGTTGCTCAAGTCGAGCCCCTGGATGCCCAGCGACGGCCGCGCGCCCCAGCGATGGCAGGTGATGCAACTCAACCCGCCCGCCGCGCCGAGCAATTTGCGGCCGACCTCGATGTCGCCTTCGGGCAACGGCTGCTTCGCCTTCGCATCCACCTTCGCCAGCAACGCCGGGAGATTCGTCGTCGCCGCGCCGTAGATGGGCATCTGCGTTTTCAGGTACGGCCGCACGCGCGCCTCGCCCGTCAGCACCTTCGGCAGCCAGGCGGGTCGCAGCTTGCGGCCCGCATCGGTGAGCGGCGGTGGATAACGGCCCGTGTCGCCCAGGTTGTGGTCGCCTTGGAAATACGCCTTGCGCGCGAGGTCGGGACCGCCGCGCCCGTCGCGGTCATGGCAGGCCACGCAGTTCAAGGCATCAAGGGTGAGCGTGGCGATTTGCGCGGGCGTGGCCGGTTGTTCGCGTTGCGCGAGGAACAGCTTCAGCGCGGCCTGCTGCGGAGCGGAAAGGTCGTAGCGCGGCACGCCGGGCGCGGGAGATTCCTCCAGGCAACCACCCGTGGATTTCGCCAGCAGCGGCGGCTTCGCCGCCACGTCCTTCGGCAAATCATGGCACGCCGCGCAACGCGCCGCCGCCACGAGCGCGCGCCCGCGCGCCGCCAGTGCGGCGTCCACTTTGAAGCCGCTCAGGGTCGGCGCGTTCAGGCCATAGCTCTCCTTGAAGTCGAGCAGATACGCCGCCAGGTCCGCGACGTCCTCCTCCGCCAGCGTGAAGCGCGGCATGCGCGCGTCGGGGCGCACCTTCAACGGGTCGCGCAAAAAATCCGCCAGCGAACTCAGCGTGTACTTTTCCTTGAGCCGGGGATGCGCCACGCCGCGATAACTGAACTCCGTCGCGGCCGGCCGGCCTTCGGGCGGTTGAAATTCCGCGTCCGGCGCATGGCACGCCACGCAGCCGATGGTGTGAAAAAGTTCGCGCCCGCGCTCGAAGTTCACCACGCGAATCTGTTTCTTGCTGAACGGCGCCTTCCGCAAGGAACCCAGATAATGGACCACCGCTTCGACGGCCTGGGCATCATTCGCCGGCAACACGTGCGGCATCGCCGTGCCTGCGTGCGCCGTGGAAGGGTTCGCGAGGAATTTCCTCAACCATTCGGGTTGCACCCGCGCCGTGACATCCTGGAGCACCGGCCCGCGTCGCGGCGGCAGGCCGGTTTCGCCGCCATGGCAGTTGACGCAACCCAGTTCATTGTAAAGCAACCGCCCGCCTTCCGCCGTGGGCTGCGTGGCGTGAAAACGCTCAAACGCAACCGCCAACGGCTCGGCACGCAACGAAACCGCAAGCAAAAGAAATGCGACGGCCGAAACTCGAAGCCCGAACAAGCCAGCGCCATTTCGCGCTTCGGTCTTCGGGCTTCTTTCGGGTTTCGAATTTCGGATTTCGAATTTCATCCCGTCGTCTCTTTCAGGCATTTTTCCACGTAAGCCCGCGACTTGTTGATGGCGGCGCTGATCTCCGCGACGGTTGGCAGGATGGGAATGCCGCGCGGCGTCGGGTGCATGAAGATTTCCACGTAACCGCGATAGTTGATGTCTCGCAACGCCTTCACGATGGGGCGGTAATCGAGTTTGCCGTAGCCGGGCATCTGCTGCATCTCGATCTCCTTCGCCACCTTCGCGCGGATGCCTTCCGAATGCTCCTGAAAGTAGATGAAGGGAATGTGCGCGTTGCCCAGGTCGCGCAGCAGCGCGGGAATCTGGCCGGCCCACTGATGCAGATGATGGAACGCGAACGCGACGCCCAGGTGCTTCGACCGGTTGAACTCCGCGAAGTAACGCAGCGAGTCCGGATGATAAAGCGCCTGCTTGTCGTGGTTCTCGATCGCGATGACGACATTGTTCTCCTCGGCCTTCGCCACGTGCGGTTTCATCTGCTCGATGAACTCCTTCATCGCAGCCCTGGCGGCCTCACCCGACGGCTCCTTCGGCCCCTTGCTGCCCGTGACGATGATCCCGCCGCCGAACTTTTTCAGCCAAGCCATTTCCTCGCCGAGGCCGAAAGGGCCGAGCGGATAACGCGTGCTGACCGCCATCTTCACCCGATGCTTCTGGAGCAACGCGGCGAACGCATCGTCGCCCATCGCGGCAATCTGTTCGCGCTGGTTGCCGTGAACCTTGCACCAGATGTCAATCGCCTCGCTGCCCGTCCTGGCGACCTCGGGCAGGATGACCTCGAGCGGCATCTCGCCATACATCGCCGAGTTGAGCAGGTAACGCAGCTTGAACGGCTTCGCCGCGGCAACGCCCGGCAACGCCGCGCCAGCCGACGCAACCGCGATGGTTTGGAGAAACGCGCGACGAGTCGCTTTCATGCGGATAAGATTATCAATTCATTATTGGAAAAGCGGCTCCGCGCGCGCCAGCGTCCTGGAGTGCGGCAGCCCTGTGCCGCTTTGCTGCGCGCCGCCTGCCAACCACCCGGAGTGTGTCCGGTGACGGGCACACTCCGTCCGATTCCTGCATTCGCGCCCATCATCACACACCTTTCGCCGCCTGCGCTTCGAGCATCTTGATCCACGGCCCGACGTAATGGCCGCTGTCGTGATACGTGCGCCCGCTGACCATGTGCCGGTCGATCACACACGGCTCGTTCACGTACGTGCCGCCGCACACTTCGAGATCAAACTTGCACTTGGCCACCGTCGCCATCCGCAGGCCCTTCACGATGCCCGCCCGCGCGGGGATTTCCACGCCATGACAGACACTCGCCATCGGCCGGCCGTTCTCCCAGAACCAGCGCGTGATGCGCAGCAGATCCTCGTATTCGCGGATGTATTCCGGCGCGCGGCCGCCGCTGAAAAAGATGCCCAGATATTCCTCGGGCTTGATGTCCTTGAAGGCGACCTCCGCTTCGATGGTGTAACCTTCCCATTCCTTGGTGATCGTCCAGCCCGGTTTGACTTCGTGCAGCACCATCTGGTAACGGCGCTTCTCGTGCGAGGCCACCACCGGCTGGAAACCGGCCTCGATGAGCCGGTAATAGGGATACAGCGTGTCCACGGTTTCCGTGGCGTCGCCAACGATGACAAGGACTTTGCCCTTCGGAGTGTTCATGGCGGCAGTATGCGCGCTTGGCGGCGCGTGTCACTACAGCTATGATGCGTGGCGGCTCAGGTTTTGCGTCATCATGCCGACACGCCCAAAACGCATCCCGCACGTGGCCTTGCTCGTGGAAACCACGCGCACCTACACGCGCGAACTGCTTGCCGGCGTCCGGCGTTATCTCGCCGAACACGGGCCGTGGTCCACCTTCCTCGAACTGCGCGCGCTGGATTCCTCGCCGCCCGCCTGGCTCCGCCATTGGGACGGCGACGGCATATTGACGCGCACTTTCACGCGCCAGGCGGCGGACACTATCGCGGCCATCGGCGTGCCCGCCGTCGAACTGCGGTCCACGCATTTCAACACCACCCTGCCGTTTGTGGGCATCGACAACCGCCTCGTGGGCCGCATGGTGGCCGAGCATTTCTTCGAGCGCGGCTACCGGCAGTTCGGCGCCTACAGCCTGCACACCGAAACGTTTTTCGAGGAGCGAGTGCGGAATTTCGTCACCGCGGTCAAGGCCAGCGGCGGGGCGTGCTCGCTGCTGCCGGAAACCACCTCGGACAGCGCGGCGGACTGGGAGCAAAGCCAGGCGCGGCTGATCGCGTGGCTCGCCGGACTGCCCAAGCCCGTCGGCGTGTTCGCCGCCAACGACCAGCTCGGCGTGCGCCTGCTCGACGCCTGCCAGCGCGCCGGCCTCGCCGTGCCGGAGGAAGTGGCCGTCGTCGGCGCGGAGAATGAGGAGACGCTCTGCGCCTTCGCCACCCCGCCGCTGACCAGCGTGCGGTTCGACGGCCAGATGGTCGGTTACCGCGCGGCGCAATTGCTCGACCGTTTGATGCGCGGCGGCCGCGTCCGGCGGCGCGAAACTCTGGTGCCGCCCAAGGGCATCGTCGTGCGCGGGTCCTCCGATGAATTCGTGATTCACGACCGCCTGGTGGCGCAGGCCGCGCGCTTGATCCGCGAGAACGCGACCCAGGCGTTGAACGTGGAGGACCTCTGCCGCCGCCTGAACGTCTCCCGCAGCACGCTGGACCGCCGCATGGCCGCCGCGCTCCGCCGCACCCCCAAGGAGGAAATCCTGCGCGTGCGCTTCCGCGAAGTGGAACGCCTCTTGCGCGAGACCGACCTCACCATCGAAGCCATCGCCGCCGAAACCGGTTTTGCGCACAGCCATTACTTGCAAGCCGCCTTCAAAGAACGCCATCGCCAGACCCCCGGCGAATTCCGCCGTGCCCACACCACCCTGCGCTGATCCCCGTCGCCTTCCCCATCGTCCTCGTTCTCGTCCTCGTCCTCGTTTTCGACGCAATGCGTGTTGACCTGCGGGCAACGCAATGCCCCACGACATCGCGCGCATTTTCCCTCTCCCCCGAGGAACGAGAGGGGAGAGGGAGAAAGGGAGAGGGGTTGCCGTTAAAAACGACCCGAAACTTTGAACTCCGACTCCGAACCTTGAACTTTAAACTTTGAACTCTTTGAACCCCGAACTTTCCCACCTTTTGACATGCATCAAGCACCTTCTGGCTGGTGTGGCGTCTTTTATACCGATGGCGGGAGATCTCGCCGGAGCAACCGAAACAAAACGAAAGGCATACAATGAAGACTGCACCTTTGACCAAAGTGGCCCGCCTCGCGTTGGCGGTGGGAGTGTTGAGCCTCGGCGCCTATGGCGTCGCCGCCGCCGACCGCGTCGGCCCGGGCCGCGCCATGGACTTGATCAAGTCCTATGAAAAATCCGGCAGCGCCCCCGGCGACAAGATCGATCGCACCCAGAAAACCATGCCCGGCCGCGCCTGCAACCTCCACTGCGACCAGGTCACCTCGGGCAGCGCCCCCGGCGACAAAGCGGACCGCAGTTCCATCCGCCGCGCCCGCTGGCAATAATCCCCGCTTCCCACCCCCGCCGCTGTCCAACCCAGCGGCGGGATGACGAAGCTCGCGCCGCCGTTCGACCAAACCACGCCGCCGCCCGGCAGCCGCCCGGCCGCCGTTACGCCACGAAATCGAGCAACGGATATTTCCCCAGCACCGGTTCGCTCGGAATGCCCATCCATTTCTCCAGCACCGTCGCATAGACACTCCGGAAATCGACGCTGAATTTCAGGCTCCCGCCGCCGCCGCCTTCCAGGTCCGTCAGGCTCGGGTGCTTCCCATGAATCCCCGCCTTGATGCCCGGCCCAAACAGAAAGACCGACCCGCCCGCGCCATGGTCCGTGCCCTCGCTGCCGTTCTCCGAAATGCGCCGGCCGAACTCACTGATGGTGAACAACAAGACACGCTTGGCCTGGCCCTGTTTCGCCAGGTCCTGCTGGAACGCAAACACCGCATCATTCAACTGTTTCATCAAGTTCCCGTGATTGGTCTTCTGCGTGCTGTGCGTGTCGTAGCCGCCGTGGAACGTGTAATAAATGCGCGTGCTCAATCCGCCGCAGATGAGCCCGGCAATGGTCTTCAAGCTATTGCCCAGTTCCGTCTTCGGATATTCGATGGGCGGTTTGTAATCGCCCGCCAGCCGCCGCACCTCCTCGCTGCATGCATTGGCATTAATGGCCGTCTGCGTGACAAACGACAGCGTGTCCGCCGGTGTGGCCGGCTGAAGGTCGTTGACCTTGCGATACAACTCGCCGCGCGCCTTGTCGCCTTTGTCGCCGGTGTAACGGAACGAATCGGGCCGATGAAAACTCAGGCCCGGATGCGCCTCGCCTTCGATGGCCAGCGGCGCCTGGCCGCTGCCCACGGCCAGCGCGAGGCGCGCATCGCGATTGTCCTTGAACGCCACATCGCACGCGCGGCCAATCCAGCCGTATCGCACGCCGCGCCCCTTGCGGTCGGCGGTGTGCCAGATATCCGTGGCGGTGAAATGGCTGTAGTTCGGGTTCGGATAACCGATGCCTGGAATCGCCGCGAACGCGCCCTGGTCGAGCAATTCCTTGAAGCCTTTCAGATTCGGGTGCAGACCCAGCTCGCTGTTGATCTTGATCACTTCGCTGTCCTCGATGCGCGTCACCTTGCGGTTGCGCCCATAGGCTTCGTGGCCGTAGGGCACCAGCGTGCTGAGCGTGTCGTTGCCGCCGCTGAGTTGCAGCACGACCATGATGCGGTCGGAGGCCGGTTTGTCCTCGGCCCACGCGGTGCGCATGAGGAAATTCGGCAGCGCGGCGCTGACGCCGACCAGGCCCAGTCCGCGCGTGAGGAAGTCGCGGCGCGTTACGATGTGAGTGGAGTGTGGCATAATGGGTGGTTCCGGTTGAGTTTCGATGCGTTGCAGTTCCTCGCTATGAAGATTCTCCAGTCGCGGGCATAATAACGCTCCCTTCCCCCTCACCCCGGCCCTCTCCCTTGGGGAGAGGGAGAACCGTAAGCCGCGTTGGTGAAGAGATTCCGCGATACTGGTTCAAGGGCTCAATGGTCTCCGGCGCGGCTTGCGACAACTGATATTCCGGCGTGCTGAGCAGCGTGGCGAGGACGGCGCGGAGTTTGGCGTTGATGGCGTCGCGTTGCGCGGCCCACTGCGTCGAGGCGGGCAACTGGCCGAGGTATTGCACGAGTTCCGTCCGTTTCTGCGGCGACAGCGGCATGACCAGGAATCCGTTGGCGAGATAATCAACGACTTCGCCAGCCTCGTTGAATTGCTTCGCGGACAACGCGCCGACAACATCGACGCTCGCCTGATCCACCAGCGCCGCGACGGCGTTGTAACGCGTCAGCACGCGGCTGGCGTTGATCCAATCGCGCCCGCCATCCCAGCCTTTGACGTTGGGCGGCTCGAACAGCGTCTGCCCCATGTTCTGCAACGCCGAGTCCAGGTTGCCGTAATTGACCTGCGTGAGGCCCAGCGTGCGCGCGGTGCCCACCATCAATTCCGCCGGACTCTTGATGTGCGACGCCATGGCGTTGCCGCTGTAAAACTCCTCGGACAGGAAAAGATTCTTGAGCATCGGCGCGAGGTCGTAGTGATACGTGCGCAAGACCTTCGCCAGGGATTCGACGGTTTCCGGGCTGGGATTGTCGTGCGCGAGGTAGCGGAACAGGCGCATGGAAATGAACCGCGCCGTGTGCGGCTGCTGGAGAACCATGTCCACAAGGTCGTCGCCGCCCCAGTTGCCGCTGCGGCCGAAGATGGTCTTGGGAGTTTCGTCGTGGCGCGCGGCGATGAGTTTGAACTGGCCGGTGTGATGTTCATAACTGTAGCCGGTCAACGCGCGCGACGCTTCGCGCAGGCCCTGCTCGGTGTAACCCTGGCCTTCGCCCATCGAGAACAATTCGAGAATTTCGCGACCGAGATTTTCGTTGCCGGCGCCTTTGAAATTCACGTGATTGTCGAGGTAATTGATCATCGCCGGGTCCTGCGCGACGCCGCGCAGCAACGCCCCGTAACTGCCCGCCGCGTGCTCGCGGAACAACTGGTTCTGCCGATACATGAAGTAAGGCATCTCGGCCTTCTGGAAGCTCACCGCGAAGAGCCCGTGCCAGAACAACGCGAGCTTCTCCTGCAACGGCCGCGGCGATTCCACCATGCGGCGCAACCACCACTGGCGCATCTGCGATTGCTGGGCGAAGCGGCGGCTGGTGCGGTCGTTCTCCAGCTTGGTGCGCTCGGCGGGCGTGAGGCGATGCTCGAAGGGCGTGGCGTATTCCGGGGTGGAAACATGGACCCACACATTTGGCTCGGGCTGCTTCTGGTAATCGACCAGATAATCCACCGCCGCGTGCAGACCCATTGCGTGCAGTCTGGACACTTCCTCCGGTGAGCCACCGAACCCGGCGCGCCAGAGCAGATGACGCGCCTTCGCGTAATCCCATTCTTTGGCGGGCAAGGGTGTAAGGCCGCCAGCGAGTGTCGCGGCGGCTTTCGCCGCGTTGTCCAGCGCCTGTTGCAACGCCGCAGCTTTCAAAGGAACAGCGGCTTCGGCATCGGTCTTTGCCGTGGCCGCCTTGTCCGCAGCGGTTTTGGCGGCAGCCGATTTTTCATCGGCGGCTTTGGCGGCCGTGGTTTTGTCCGCCAGCGATTTCTCGGCGGCGGCTTTGTCTGCGCTGGCTTTCTCGGCGACGGTTTTTGCGGCGGTGAGTTGATCCGCCAACGGCTTGTCGCCCGGCGCCTTTTCCGCAGCTGCCTTGGCAGCGCCGAGTTTGTCGGCTGCCGCCTGCGCCGCGGCGGATTTTTCGGCCAGCGCCTTTTCGGCGGCGGCGCGTTCACCGGCGGCTTTGTCCGCGGCGGTCTTCGCGGGGGCGGCGTCAGTCGATGCCTTTTGGGCGGCGGCGGTTTTCTCGGTGACGGCCTTTTCGGCGGCGGCTTTTTCGGTGGTGGCCTTGGTCACGGCTTCATTGGCGGCGTAGGCTTGCTCGGCAAGAATGGCTTCCTGCGCGGCCTGGACGGCCCGCTGTTTTTCCGCCAGCGCTTTCTCGGCCGCCGCTTTATCCGCGTTGGCCTTGTCGGCGGCGGCCCTGGCAGCCGC
>JBFMBT010000126.1:0-17826 GCA_040754875.1 Verrucomicrobiota bacterium
CGATCTCGGCGGCAATGTCTGGGAATGGTGCCAGGACACGTATGATGGCACGCCGGGCAAATGCGTGTTGCGCGGCGAGGGCTGGGTGCACCTCGAGTTTAGCAGCATGCTTGCTTCCTTCCGCAGGCACCTGCCCCCGGAGGAGCGCCGCAATGACGTCGGCTTCCGTGTTGTGATTGCGCCCGCGGGCAGCCACTGATGTTTCGCGCCGCGCCCATTTACTGGCTTTGCCGACGCGGCACAAATTCCTTGGCACGCCTTTCCGCATCGGCGATCTGCGCGGCGGTCATCCCGCCGAATTTCCTTTGAAATTCCACCCCGGCGACCGCGCGTTCATCGCCTTGTGAGGCGGCAATCAAAAACCATTTCAAGGCTTCCACCTGGTCGCGGGTCATGCCCTGGAATCCGCTTTTGTAATAACTGCCCACCTCGTACTGCGCGGTGGCCAGACCACCCTCGGCTGCCTTCCGAAACCACACAAACGCCACATCCGAATTGCGCGGCAACCCGGCCTGGCCGGTGGCCTGGAACAAGCCCATCTTGTATTGCGCTTCCGGCACGCCCTTGTCCGCCGCGATGCGATACCACTTGGCCGCCTCCGGCAGGTCAGGGCGCGAAACGCCCACCGCATATTCATAACAAAACCCGACCTTGTAAGCCGCTTCGGGCAGCCCTTGTTCAGCCGCCTTTTTGTACCACGACAACGCTTCCTTCATCGACGGTTTCCCCAGGTGCGGGTTGCCGATGGCGTAGTAGAACCCCAGGCTGTGTTGCGCGTTGGCATCTCCGCGTTTGGCGTTCTCCCGTAATTGCTTGATGAACTGCTCGCTGCCCGGTTCAGGACTTTGGGCGGACGCAAACAGACACGCCAGCCACAGCAGGGGGGCAACTCCCAGCGGCATCAGTACGCGTTTGTAGCGCAACTCACGCAAATTCATCGTTCCGGAATGTAGGGCGGCCGCCCGCGTGTCACAAGCACAGGTTGGAGTGGTGCCGGTGGCCGGACTCGAACCGGCACGACTTTTTATGGTCCCAGGATTTTAAGTCCTGTGCGTCTGCCATTTCGCCACACCGGCATCGGTCGCAAAACACGGCGGTAGTCTTACACCAATGTCATGGGCTCCCGCAAGCACCCCCTGGCCCCGCCGCCGCACCACGTTATGTCATCGGTTTCAACTTCTGTTTTGCATTCCTCGCATTCCCCCGTAGATTTCGCATGATGCATTCAGCCGGAAGCCAGACGTTGCGCCGCCTCCTTTGGGCCGCCCTGCTCGTGACACTCTGGCAGTCCGCGCCCGCCATACGCGCCGCCGAATTGGAAGACGCGCGCAAGCTTTTCCTCGCGGGCAATTATCAGCAATGCATCCGCGCCTCGCAAAAGGCCGTCGAGGATAACGAATACGACGAAGAATGGCGCGTGTTGCTGGCGCGTTCCCTCATGACCGTCGGCCGCTACCCGGAGGCGCGCACGGCCCTGACCAACGCTCTGGACCGCTACACGTCCAGCATCCGCCTGCGCCTGCTCGGTTATGATGTCTTTCGCATGAACGGCGAGGTCGCCCGCGCTAAATCCATGCTGGCGGACATCAATTACCTCGCCGGCTCGCGCACGTGGGCCTATCGCGATCCGGCCAACCTTGTCACGCTTGGCCGCGCGGCGGTCCTCCTCGGCGCCGACCCTAAGCGCGTGCTGGAGAATTTCTTTGACGCCGTCAAGAAAGCCGACCCCGACAATCGCGACAGTTACCTCGCCGCCGGCGAACTGGCGCTGAACAAACACGACTTCCAACTCGCCGCCACTTCGTTCCAACAAGGCCTCAAGAAATTCCCCAACGATGCCGACATGCATTTCGGCCTGGCGATGTCGTTTTCCTCGGGCAACCGCCAGGTCATGCTCAATTCGCTCAATGCCGCCTTGCGTTCCAACACGAACCACATTCCCAGCATGCTTCTGATGATTGATCACCTCATCGACGCCGAGGAATACGACGGCGCGACGGAGTTGCTCGACCGCGTCCTGGGGGTCAATCCCTTCCATCCGGAGGCGTGGGCTTATCGCGCCGTCATGGAGCACGTCTTGAATAGTCCGAAGGGCGAGGCGCGTGCGCGGGAAATGGCAATGCGCTTTTGGGACACCAACCCGGAGGTCGATTACATCATCGGCAAGAAGCTTTCGCAGAAGTACCGCTTCGCCGAAGGCTCGTCGTATCAGTATCAGGCGTTGCGATTTGATCCCGCCTATCTGCCCGCCAAGATTCAACTCGCGCAAGACCTCCTTCGCCTCGGCAAGGAATCCGAAGGCTGGCGTCTCGCCGAAGAGGTGCACAAGGAGGACGCGTACGATGTCAATGCCTACAATCTCGTTACGCTGCACGAAAGCCTTGCCAAGTTTCAAACGCTGACCAACCAACATTTCATCGTGCGGATGGCGACGAAAGAAGCCGCCATCTATGGCCCGCGCGTGTTGAATCTGCTCGAGCGCGCCCGCGAACGCCTCTGCGGCAAGTACGGGCTGGAACTCGAAAGGCCCGTCACCGTCGAGGTGTTTCCCAGCCCGAAAGATTTTGGCGTGCGCACGTTTGGCATTCCGGACAATCCCGGTTACCTCGGCGTCTGCTTCGGCAGCGTCATCACGGCCAACAGCCCCGCGTCGCAGGCCGGCAGCCCGGCCAATTGGGAGGCGGTGCTCTGGCATGAATTCTGTCACGTCGTGACGCTCGAACTCACCCGCAACCGCATGCCGCGCTGGCTTAGCGAGGGCATCTCTGTCTATGAAGAGTTGCAGGCCAATCCCGTCTGGGGCCAGTCGATGAACCCGCGTTATCGCCAGATGATTCTCGAAGGCGAACTGGCCCCCGTCAGCGAAATGAGCGCCGCTTTCCTCACGCCCAAGAGCAGCTTTCATCTCCAGTTCGCTTACTACCAGGCGTCGCTGGTCGTCGAGTTCCTTGTGCAACGTTACGGCATCGAAAAACTCAAACTCATCCTGCACGACCTGCGCCAGGGCATTCCCATCAACGAATCCATCGAAACCCACACCGCGCCCATGGCGGAAATTGAATCGAACTTCGCTCTGTTCGCCAAAAAGCGCGCCGAGGGCCTGGCGCCGGGACTCGATTGGGAACGGCCCAAATCGGCTTCTTCAGGCAGACCGGGCGACCGCGAGGCGCCCGTCCCTCCTTCGCTGGCGCCGCTGGATTTTTCCGCCCTTCATCCGAAAAATTATTACGTTTTGATGCAAAAGGCCAAACAGTTGATCGAGGAGAAGAAATTCGAGGAAGCCAAGGCCCCGTTGCAGATCTTGACCGAGCATTATCCCAACCAATCGGGCGGCGATAGCGCCTGGGCGTTGCTCGCCATGGTGCACCGGGCGCTGGCGGAAACGGACAAGGAACGCGAAGCGCTCAGCAAACGCGCCGCCGTCGATTCCGAGGCGCTCGATGCCTATCTGCGCCTGATGGAATTGGAATCCGGCCGCAACAATTGGAACGCCGTGTTTGAAAACGCCGAGCGCTACATCGCCGTCAATCCGCTCATCGCGCCGCCCTACGCGCACCTGGCCCGCGCCAGCGAAGCCATCGCCAAACGTGCGGAAGCTGTCGCCGCCTATCGCCTGTTGTTGCGCCTTGATCCAGCAGACCCCGCGGATGTCCACTATCGCCTCGCCCGCCTGCTCAAGGAAAGTGGCGACCCCGAGGCCCGCCGCCACATCTTGCAAGCCCTGGAAGAAGCTCCCCGGTTTCGCGATGCCCACCGCCTGCTGTTGGAGCTGACCAAAGGGGCGCCGACCCACAAGCCTGACGGGTTTTAACGGCAACCGTTGCCTGTCGTTGCGAGGAAATCATTGTCACGCAGGGCGGCGTTGTGTTTCATCCGCGCATGACGAAAGACGAAGCGTTGCAGATTTTTCGGGACACCGGGGCGTTGCTGGAGGGGCATTTCATTTTGCGGAGCGGGTTGCGGAGCCGCCAGTTTTTTCAATGCGCGCTGGCATTGCAGCAGATGCCGGTGGTGGAGAAGCTTGGCAAGGCGCTGGCGGACAAGGTGCGTCCGCTGGGCGCGGTGACGGTGATTTCGCCGGCGATGGGCGGGTTGGTGATCGGGCAGGAGGTGGCGCGGCAATTGGGCGTTCGATTCATCTTTGTGGAGAAAGAGGACGGCAAGCTGGTGTTGCGCCGGGGGTTCAAAATTGCACCGGATGAAAAGATTCTCGTGGTGGAAGACGTCATCACCAAGGGCGGACGCGTGCAGGAAACGATTGATATTGTCCGCGCAAATCAGGGGCAGGTACTGGGTGTGGGCATTCTGGTGGACCGCTCGAATGGCGCGGTGAATCTGGGTGTGCCGGTTCATGGGCTGATTCAATTGAATGTCGAGGCGTTCGAGCCGGACAAGCTGCCGGCGGATTTGCAGGCGATTCCACCGGTGAAACCGGGGAGCAAGTGATGTAGGCGATTCATTATCGCCATGCCCAAGTGGCTCAAATTCATTCTCGCTGTTCTGTTGCTGCCAGTATGTGCCGGGACGGCGACGACATTGTGGCGAGTGTTGCAGGCCAGTTCCGGCGCGGACACGTTCTGGGTGCCGCTCATGGCGGGGGCGATGTGTTGGGCGGTCGTTTTTCTTATGCTGCCCAAGCCGATGCTTGCCTACGTCTTTGGCCATGAACTGACGCATGCGCTGTGGTCGTGGTTGTTCGGCGGCCAGGTGAAACGTTTCAAGGCATCGGCCAAAGGCGGGCACGTGGTGGTGACCAGGACGAATTTTCTCGTGGCGCTCGCGCCGTATTTCTTTCCGTTGTATGCATTTCTGGTGGTGCTGGTGTTTGCGGTGGGGCATTGGACAGTCGGCTGGGGGGATTATCTGGTGTGGTTTCATTTGCTGATGGGAGCGGCGTATGCGTTTCACGTCACGCTCACATGGCATGTGTTGCAGACCGAACAATCGGACATTACCAGCCAGGGCTACTTGTTTTCCGCGGTGATTATCTTTCTGGGCAACATTGCGGTGTTGCTGGTGGGCGTGCCGCTGGTGTCCGGGCGCGTGGATTTGCTCTCGATGGGCGCGTGGTTGGTGGAGGACACAGGAGCGGTGTTGCATCGTCTGGTTCGTTTGCTGTAGAAAGCGCGGGTTCGTTGCGCAGCAATCAAACTGAATTCGCTCTTGAAAAGGCCTTTGGCTTGAGGCGAAATGACGGAACGCGGTTTGGATCGTATGAATCTTGGCGACATCCTGACACCCGAGCAGATCATTCCGGATTTGAAAGCGTCGAATCGATGGGAAGCGATCGACGAACTGATCGACAATCTGGTGCGCGCCGGCAAAGTCAAAGCGGAACATCGCGAGCAAATCACCACGGTGGTGAAAAAGCGCGAAGCCTCGATGAGCACCGGCATCGGTTTTGGCATCGGCATCCCGCATGCCTCGACGGATTTGATCAGCGAGGTCGTCGGCGCGCTCGGGCGTTCGAAAAAGGGCGTGAACTTTGACGCGCTGGACAATCAGCCCGTGAGCCTGGCGATGTTGTTCATGGTACCGCAAGGTCAGTTTCAAAAGCATCTTCACACACTCGCCAGCATCGCAAAGCTGCTCCACAAGAAAGAATTTCGCATCGCGTTGGAAGAGGCGCCGGATGGGGTGGCGATGTACAAAATCATCAAGGAGCAGTCCTCCTGACCGCGTGCCGCCTACAGTTTGAGCGTGGACGCCCGCGGGTTCCAGCTCTGATATTCTCGTTGCCGTGATTCACCTCGATTTAGAAAAACAGCTTCAGCACGCCGTCCGACAGGTGCTGCCGGACGCGGACCTCTCGGCCGTGCTCGTGCGTCCGTGCCCGGACCCAAAATTCGGAGACTACCAGACCAACGCGTTGATGTCGCTGGCCAAGGCGCGCAAGTTGAACCCGCGCCAGCTCGCCACCGACGTGATGGCGCAACTCGATGTCAGCCGCTTGTGCGAGAAGACTGAGATAGCCGGCGCCGGGTTCATCAATTTTTACCTCAAGAATAGCGCTGTTGCGGAAGAGGTGCGTCGCGCGGCCGCGGGCGAGCATTTGTTTTTCCGGAAGATTGATCCGCCACAGACGGTCGTGCTGGATTTCAGCTCGCCGAACGTCGCCAAATCCATGCATGTGGGCCATATCCGCTCGACGATTCTGGGGGATGCGATGGCCCGCGTGTTCCGACTGCTCGGAGACCGCGTCATCACGGACAACCACATCGGCGATTGGGGCACGCAATTCGGCAAGGTGATCGTCGGCTGGAAGCAACAACTCAATCGCGCGGCACTTCAGGAGGACGCGCTGGCTGAGATGGAGCGCCTCTACAAGACGGTCAACGCCGCGTGCGACGCGGATCCGGCGGTGTTGGAGCAGGCGCGCCAGGAATTGGTGAAGTTACAGGCCGGCGATGCGGAGAACCTCGCCATCTGGAAGGAGATGATCGAACTGTCGCAGCACCAGTTCGACGCGGTTTACAACCGGCTGGGCGTGAAGTTCGACTTCACGCTGGGCGAAAGCTTCTACAATCCGCAGTTGCAACGCATCGTTGATGAATTGCGCTCGCGTGGCATCGCGCGGGAAAGCGAGGGCGCGACGTGCGTGTTTTCGGATGGCTCCGTGCCGCCGAAGGAAGACCCGTTTTTGATTCACAAGGACGGCGAATGGGTTGCGAATCCCTGTTTGATTCAAAAGCGCGATGGCGGGTTCAATTACGCCACCACGGACCTTGCGACTTTGGAACATCGTTTGCAGACGTGGCATCCGCACGAAATTGTCTATTTTACCGATGGCGGCCAGCAATTGCACTTTCGACAAGTCTTTGCCGCGTTTCGGCGCTGGCACCCGGACGTGAAGGTTCGGCTGGAGCATGTGTGGTTCGGCAAGATTCTTGGTGAAGACGGCAAGCCGTTTCGCACTCGCTCGGGGGAAACGGTCAAGCTGCTGGATTTGCTGGATGAAGCGGAGGAGCGCGCGTTTCAAGTGGTGACGGAAAAGAATGCGGAGCTGGACGAGGCGACGCGGAGGGAGATTGCGCGGGTGGTGGGAATTGGGGCCGTGAAGTATCAGGACTTGTTGCCAAACCGGCAGTCAGATTACGTGTTCAGTTGGGACAAAATGCTGTCCATTCAGGGCAATTCGGCACCTTACTTGTTGAATGCGTACGTTCGAATCAAAAGTATTTTTCGCAAACTCGGTGTTGAAACTTGGGTGCCGGGCGGAGATGTGAGGTTGGGCAATGAATTCGAACTCGTGCTGGCAAAGCATTTGCTGAAATTCGGCTTGGTGCTGGAGGCAGTGGCGCAAGAGTGCAGGCCGAATTTTCTTTGCAATTACTTGTTTGAACTGGCCGGATTCTTGGCCCGTTTTTACGAGAATTGCCCCGTGTTGAAGGCCGAAGAGCCCGAGCGAAGCAGCCGCCTCATGCTATGTCTCGCCACGGCCAGGGTATTGAAGCAAGGTCTCGAACTGCTCGGGATTGAAACCATTGAGCAAATGTAGGACAAACGTGCCCAACGAATTCAGCCGCAAGCAAATGAGCGGCATCGGGCGCACTTTTTGCTTTAACAATTAGAGGGAGAACCTAAATTGAGCGCGTGAACACCGCTGACGACTCCATCGGATTTCGAATTTGGGGTGCGGACGATGTCGTTTATGGTCCGGTCGAACTGCCCACCCTCGTGGACTGGGTCCGTGAGGAACGGGTGGAGGCCAATACGTGGATTTTTTCCGAAGCCAGCGATTCCTGGACCAAAGCCAGCAAGTTGCCCGAGTTGTCCATCGTGTTCCGCAAGCGCACGCCGGGAGCCGGCCCGGGGCGGCAGCAGGAAAACACGCCGCTGGTCAAAGGCATCCAGCCGGGCATGCTCCGGCGCGTCAAGATTCTCTCTGAATTCAACGAACAGCAGCTCGGCCGCTTCGTGCAGTTCATGGAAGTGCAGCAGGTTCGCCAGTTCAGCGAGATCGTCAAGAAAGGCGACCATGGCGATTCGATGTTCCTGGTGCTGGAAGGCGAGGTGCGTGTGCGCGTCATGAACGCCGGACGCGAAACCACGCTCGTCACGCTGCCCGCCGGTGAGTTCTTCGGCGAAATGACGTTGTTCGACCAAGGCCCGCGCTCGGCGGATGTCGTGGCGAACAACGATACGACGCTCCTTAAAATCTCCGCCGAGAAGTTTCAAAAACTCATCACCGAAGTGCCGGACCTGGCGACGCCGTTTCTCGTGGCGATCACCAAGACGCTCACGGCGCGCATTCGTGCCGACAACAAGCGCTACCAGGACAGCATGAACTTCGGTCGCGCCGCCACGTCTCTGGCCAAGATGTGTCCGCATTGCGGTAAATCGATCGAATAGCCGAGCCAGCCGGGCTTCGTTTCCATTCCTGCTTCAAGGCGCACGTTGAACTTTTGTGCGGATGCCACTACATTCCGCACGCATGAAGGCGAACCTGACACGGTTGTTTCATTCATTGGCCATGCTGGCATTTTTGGTCACTTTGACCGGCTGCTCCACCTTCAATCGTCAATGGGAGCGCGCCGCCGCCGTCAACGCGCCGAAGGACGACATCATGGGGCGATGGGAGGGCTCGTGGTTGAGCGACAAGAACGGGCACACGGGCTCGTTGCGTTGCATTGTGAAGAAGTTGAACGAGAATCAATACGAGTTTCAATACAAGGCGGTTTACTGGAAGATTTTTCGCTACAGTTACACGGTGAACATGGCGGTGCAGAAGGAAGAGGCCGGGCACCGGTTCCAAGGCGAGGAGAACCTCGGCAAGCTGGCTGGCGGCGTCTATGCGTACGAAGGGAAAATCGAAGGCAGCCAGTTTGACGCGACGTATCGGTGCAAATACGACCACGGCACTTTCAAGATGCGACGGCTGGCGCAGTGACCGTTACTGGGAGGCGGATTTGATGGCGACTCGGCCAAGGCCGAATTGATCGCCGTTGCGGATGGGCTCGGGACCGCGGAAATCGATCTCCAGCATTTTCTCGCTATGCACGGGAGTGCCGGTTTCGTCGCTTAGCGTGGCAACAATCTTCTTGGTTTTGGTGTCGATGACTTCGCCGGTGGACGGATAGGCGAGGTCGCCTTTCAAGGTGAAAGTCACCCAGCCGGGTTGTTCGCGCAGCGGGATGCTCAGCTTTTGGCGCGGCGGCATGACGGAGTTGTCGAAGATGTGGACGCGTTGATTGGCGGCATCGACGACCCAGACTTCCTTTTCGTCGGGCGTGAGGCCGATGCCGTGACTCGGGCAGCCGTGGCGCTTGATGGGGCCTTTCTGAAAGCCCTGCACTTCGACGCGATGGAGGAGCTTTCCGGTTTTCAAGTCGCCGATTTCAAAGCCGAGGAGTTCGTTCACATTGACGTAGGCGAGCGTTTGCGCGCCGTTGACCGTGAAGGGGCGGATGGAGTGCCCAAACGGGCCGACTTCTCTGGCGATGGTATGCGTGGCGGTGTCGGTGACGCGGAGCAGGGGAGACTTGAGCCCGGCGAGATAGGCGTGACGGCCATCCAAACCATAGACGGTGTTATGCGCGCCGGATTTGGGGACAAGCTTCGTGATGACATCGCCGTTCAACGCATCCACGACGTGCCAGTGGTCCTTCTCAAACGAGGGAAGATAAATGAATTTGCCATCGGGCGAAATGGCCATGCGGTCGCAGCCGCCTTCGTAGGTTTTCTCCCAGAGGATTTTATCGGTCAGCAGATCGAAGCAAAGCAGGTGCCTGGTGGTGGAGACGTAAAGGCGCTTGGTTGCCGCGCTGGCGCAAATGCCTTTGACGTTGAGCGGCTTGTTTTTGTCGTCGAAGCCGCTGGAGGGAATGCGGCGAATGAATTTATGGCCGTTGTCGATGTCGAACACGAGCACGCCGTGGCCGCCGAATTCGAGATAATTACGGATGCCGGGAACGGCGACGTAGAGCAGCCGCTTTTCCTTTTCGGCACACTGGGTTGGGGCAGCGGAGAGGGAAACGAACAGGCACGCACAAAGGAACAACGCCCGGCGAAGTTGGTGGTTCATGGCAACATCCTTGCGCGGAATGGAAGCGCGCGCAAGTGGCTTGTGCGGCGTTGCGGCGTTTCGATGGAGCTAGAGCTTCATTCCTTTGGCGTTGAGGATGGGGGTCATCATGCGCTTCAAGTTGTCGCAGAGGATGAGTTGTTTCGCGGCTTCGGGAATATTTGCGCCGAGCACTTTGGAAAGTTGCGACGCGAAACTGCGCCCGCCAATGTCGCTGCCGTAGATGATGCGCTCGGCGCCCAGTTCGCGCACGGCCATTTCGGTGTAACCCGCTGTGGGGTCGGAGCCGGCGAGGTCGATGGACACATTCTTGAACCGTCGGATGGCGCGGATGCCGCGTTCCCAGTCGCCGCCCGTATGCCCGCAAATCAAAGGCACGTTGGGATGGCGTTCGGCCAGCGCGGCCATGTCGAGCGGCGTGGATTCACCGGGGTCGTTGCCAGTGACTTTGAACCACGTGTGTTGAAAGATGACGGCCTTGAGTTCGGCGGCGCGTTTGATGATGGGGTCCAGTTCGGGCCCGCTGCATTCCCGCGCGACCCAGAGCTTGACGCCGACCATCGGGCCGCGCGCGACGCAGCGTTCCAGTTCTGCCAGGCTCGCTTCGACGTGCTTCGGATTGAGATAGACGAAACCGAAGGCGCGATGGTGCCAGTGGCTCAACGCCTGAAGCACCTGATCATTCTCCTTGCGCAACGTTTCCGGTGAGGGATCGCGCGACCACGGGTAACCCATATAGACGCACAGGCGTTCGACGCCCATGCGGTCGGCGATTTCAATGAGCTGCGCCATGCGTTCATCGGGAGTGCGACCGGTGACGCCGGAGAGATGGCAGTGCAGGTCCCAGATCCTCATGCAGCCTTCTTGGCGCGCAATGATGTTTGCTCGGGAAGGGGCGTTTCGGTCAACGCGTGGACGGTAATCTTGGACATCTCGGACTTGATGTAGTTGAGTACGACTGGCGCGAGAATCATGCCGGGGATGCCCATGAGACGTTCGCCCAGAATCAGTCCGAGCAGCGTGAGCCACATGGGGTTTTTGATCTTTTCGCCGATGATCTTGCTGTTGAGGAAGTACTCGAGCTTATGGAGAATGATGAGGAATACGAGCGCGGCGATGGCGAGCTTCGGCGAAATGGTCAAGGCGACGCTGACAATCAAAGTGTTGCTCAGCAGGTTGCCGACGATGGGCAAGAGGCCGCACAAGAACGTGAACATGATGATCAGGCTTGCGTAGGGCAGCTTGATCGCGAGGACGAAAATCGAGGTAAAGCCGGTGTTGATGGTCGAGATCAGGATTTGCGCGCCCATCACGGTCACGAATGAATCGTAGAAGTCGCGAAAACGAGCCGCGATTTCATCACACAAGGCGACGTAGAGGTCGTTTTTCACGGCGTGTTCGACGCGGCCCAACTGGTACTTGGAATTCACGAAAATACTGACGGCGACCACGAGGCCGATGATGAACAGCACGGTTTCCTTGGTGGCCGTTTTGGCGACCGTGCCGAGCAATTTGACCTGCGCGCGAATTTCATCCAACAGCAGCACCTTGAGGCTGTCCCAATCCGTAAACGGCAGTTCAAACCCATACTCCTGGGCGTGATGGATGAGGATGGGCACGGACGTGCTGGCGATGTGCGGGAGCGCTTCCAGCCCCTGGGTGATCAAAAAAGCGAAGAGGTAAGATACCGCGAAGGCCAGTGCAAAAAAAAGGCCGATGGCGACGGTTTTAGTCTGGCCGAAGCGAAGTTTCTCCAACGCGAAGTAGGAAAACAACACGGTGAGAAACGGTGTCGCGAGATGGAGCCAGCCGACCAGAAGAATCGTGGCCAGGATGAACGCGTATGAGATGCGCGTCGTTTTTGTCATCAGTGCGCTTAACGTAACATACCCTGTGAAATTGCAACAGTAATTTGGCGCAACCATGTCGTTCCAAGCCGGTTATGGCACGGTTGGGACACGGTGCACCGGAGGTCCGGAACGGCTCTTGACCGGTTTGACGTTACCGTTTCAACTTCCGTCAACTCAACACCTCCGCATGTGAACGCTTGCGCGTTGAAATATCGTTGCGGTGCTTTCCTGGCGCTGATGCTGGTGTGCCGCGTCTGGGCGGCGGAATTGCCCTCGGGATTCGTGGTGGAAACGGTCGTCGAGAATCTCAACGCCGCCACCGCCATGACGGTCTCGCCAGACGGGCGTGTTTTCGTCGGCGATCAGACTGGATTGTTGCACGTGGTCAAGGATGGGAAATTGTTGCCCGCTCCATTCGTGAAGGTCGAAGTGGATGATTATTGGGAGCGCGGCTTGATTGGCGTGACGTTGGACCCGGCGTTTCCGACGAAACCATTTGTTTATGTGGATTACATCGCGAAGCAGCCGTATCCGCATCATCGCGTCAGCCGGTTTACGGCAAACGGCGATGTTGCTGTGCCAGGTAGCGAGAAGGTTTTACTGGAAGGCGACGACCAGCGCACGCTCGGCGGCAAGATTCCCGCGGGCCACCAGGGCGGGCCGCTGCGGTTCGGCGCGGATGGAAAGCTTCACATCGCGCTGGGAGAGCAGACGGCGGGTGAGCCGTCGCAATCGCTGACGACGTTCCAGGGGAAACTGCTGCGCATCGATTCGGATGGCGGCATTCCGGCGGACAACCCGTTTTACACACGCACGAGCGGCAAATATCGGGCGATCTGGGCGATTGGATTGCGCAACCCATTTGGCTTGGCGGTGCAACCGGGAACCGGGCGCATGTTCTTCACGGATGTGGGCGGTTCGGCGTTCGAAGAGGTGAATGAAGCCATCGCGGGCGCCAATTACGGCTGGCCGAAGGCGGAGGGATATTCCAAGGACCCGCAGTTCAAGAGCCCGTTGTATGCGTATCCGCCGGTGATTGGGCGCAGTGTGGCGGGAGGCGTGTTTTACAATCCGGGAAGGGCACAGTTTCCGGAACGCTATGCGGGCAAATTCTTCTTTGTCGATTACATGGCGCACTGGCTGAAGGTGCTCGATCCGGCGAATCCGAAGTCGGTCACGAGTTTCGGGCGGAATTTCAATGGGCCGGTGGATGTGCAACTGTCGCCGGACGGCTGCCTATACGTGCTGAACCGTGGCGCGTGGGTGCGCGACAAGAAGTTTGTGGCGAACGCCGGTTCGTTGGCGCGAATTCGTTATGTGGGTGAAAGCGCGGCGGTGGTAGACACTGCGAAGGCCGCTTATCCGGTGGCGCTCGGATTGCCCGCGCGCGCGAAGATGTTGCCGAAGAGGCTTTCGGCTACGGGGTTCTTTGAGTCGTTGCACCCGTTGAAACCACGCGAAGGATTGCTGCCTTGCGAGTTGAACGCGCCAGTGTGGGAGCCGGGGGTGAAAGTATCGTGTTTCGTGGCATTGCCGCTTGGCGCGAAGATCGGCTTTTCCGCGAACGACGACTGGCATTTGCCGCCCGGCACGGTGTTCGTGCAACAATTCGCGGTGGATGCGGCGGGCAGCGGCAAGGACAAGCCGCTGGAGACGCGGCTCATCGTAACCGGCGTGCCGTGCGGCTACGGCGCGGCATATCGCTGGCGCGACGATGGCAGCGACGCGGACCGGCTGGTGGATGGCGAGGTGGCCGAAGTACCGGCGGGCGCGCGCAGGAAAGGACGCTATTGGTTCCATCCGGGCATCGAGGATTGCCTGACCTTTCCGACGACGGTCAGCGCGTATGTGTTGCCGTTGAATACCCGACAATTGAACCGGCCGGTTCGCAATGACGCCGGTGAGATGGAAAACCAATTGTCGCTCTGGAGCCGGCGAGGTGTGTTGGACACGCCCTTGCGCGCGGAGCAGATCACCACACTGCCGCGGCTGGCGCCGCTGGGCGATACGACGGCATCGCCTGAGTTGCGGGTGCGCTCGTATCTGGATGCGAACTGCGCGATGTGCCATTTCCCGGGCGGGCCGTCGCGCTCGACGTTTGACGCGCGCTTCATCACGCCGCTGGCGCAATCGGGATTGGTGAATGGCGAACTGCTCGCCGGCGACCTGGGCATCGCGGGCGCGCGGGTGATGGTGCCGGGCAGCCTCGAAAAGTCCGTGCTGTATCAACGGCTGAAGAAAATGGATTTCTTCCGCATGCCACCGGTGGCGTTTCACAATGAAGCGGCGCCGGTCTTGCCGGTGCTGGAGGAGTGGATTAAGAGTCTCCCATGACAAAGGTGCTGAATCTGCTTTTGGTCGCCGTGTTTGCAACGTTCCTGGCGACGCCGTTGCGTGCCCAATCCCTTCCCACCACTTCACCGGCGCGCGCCGGTTTTTCGCCCGAGCGGCTTGAACGCATGCACGCGACATTGCGCGGGTTTGTGGATGAGGGCAAACACGCCGGATACATCAGTCTGCTGGCGCGCGACGGCAGGATCGTCGATTTCCAAACCTACGGTTACCGCGATCTGGAGGGGAAACTGCCGATGGAGAAGGACACCATCTGCCGCATTTATTCCATGTCCAAAATCGTCACCAGCGTCGCCGTCCTCATTTTGCATGAGGAAGGAAAGTTCAACCTCGATGATCCCGCAGGCAATTATCTGCCAGCGCTCAAGGGCATGAAAGTGATGAACGGCGGTTCCCAGGAGAAGCCGTTGCTGGTCGAAGCGCGTCCCATCACCATCAAGCATCTGCTCACACACACATCGGGACTGATTTACGACTTCGATGGCAACACGTCGTTGAACCAGCTCTATCAGCGGGCGAACTTGTGGGAATCCTCATCGCTGCCGGAGTTCATCTCGCGCGTCGGGAAACTTCATCTGAAGCATCAACCCGGCGAGGCGTTTTCCTACGGAATCAACACCGACGTGCTGGGTGCGCTGGTGGAACAAGTCTCCGGCAAATCGTTCGAAGAGTTCCTGCGCGAGCGCATTTTTGTTCCGCTGAAAATGAAGGACACGTCCTTCGATGTCCCGGCGGAAAAAATGCATCGGGTGGCCAAGACGTATCGGCACGGGCCGGATGGAAAGCTGGCGCCTGCAGAACCGCTGCTGGGAACGTGGCCGGAGCCGGGCCGGGGAATTGCCAGCGGCGGCGCGGGGCTGTTCTCCACCGTTGGCGACTATGCACGCTTCGCGCAGATGCTGCTCAACGGCGGCCAGCTTGACGGCGCGCGCATCCTCGGGCGCAAAACCGTGGAGTTCATGACAACGAATCACCTCACTGCGTTGCCCACCGGAAGTCACGCGTTCAATCCCGCAATGGGCTTTGGCCTCGGCGTGGAGGTGCGCATTGATTCCGGCAAGGCGGCTTTCGTGGGCTCGCTTGGCCAGTTCGGCTGGTATGGCGCGGCCACAACGTATTGCCAGATCGATCCAAAGGAAAAACTTGTTGCCATCCTCTTCGTGCAGCATTTCCCCTACAACCAGCACGGGATGTTCGCCAAATTTGCGACCGGGTATTACCAGGCGTTGGAATGACCCTACCGTCTGCTCCGTACCACGAGCGCCGGCCCCGGCAGCAGTACTTCAATCCCGTGGTGCTCGGTGTCCGAGTGCACCACGATCTGGTTGGCGCCGCGTTTCAGAATCTTCGGGTCCACACGCAGGCGGCTGTAAATCGTGTCGTGTTTGCCACCGCCCGCCACGGGGAAAGGATGGTCGTTGAGCGTGAAATACTCCTTCACCTTGCCGGCGCCACCGTCCCACACGACCACGTGCAATTCCGCCGAGATGATGTCCGCCGGGTCGTCCTCGACGTGGATATCCGTCATCACCTTTCGACCGGCGCGCGACCAGAATTGTGGCGGGATGTTGCGCGCGGAATACAGCGCGACACGCGCCTGCGGGCGTTCCGGCGTTCGCAATCCGCGCGTGGGTGGGGTGACATACGACAGCCCCGACGGTTCCCTGAACCGCACGACTGCGCGCACCTGCATGTCCGATTGTGCCGGCAACATGGTCATATCCCATGCCGTTTGAAACGGCGCGTTCGTCGCGCTGCCAATGATGGCGACCGGTGCCCGTGCTTTCGTGAAGCCGTGCCAGTCATCCATTCGCCCGTCGCCGTTTTCATCGTAACCGTGATAATGGCCGTGGAATTCCACGCTGGCGATTCGGGCGGCACCGTTGGAAACAAGTTTGAGGGTTGTGAGTTCGCCATCGGTCGCAGCCTCCACGCGAGCGCTGAAGTCCGCCAACCCCGCTGGATTCAATGCGGGATGGTTGTTCGTCAGAGTGGCCTTGATCGCCGCCTGTTCCACGATGAAATGGCCCCAGAATGACTTTCCCTGGTCCACCGCGAATTGCAGCGCGTTGTAGCCATTCACGAGTTCGTTCAGTTTCAGTGGAATGATCGGATACTGGTGCGTGCAATGGCCGCTGGCGGTGCCAATTTCAGGGATCGAGTACGTGTTGCGGCCGTTGATGGTGACCCGCTTGTTGGCGCTGTGCGGATGCCCGCCCCACAATTCCAGATACAATTCCGCTCCGGTAAGCAGTCGCAAATCTTCCTCGGCATACACCGTCATCATGCCGCTGGCGCGCACCTCGCGCCGGCTGCCAAACGTCGGGTGCAGCACCGCTTCCGGCGCATTGACGCGAAAGCGCTTGTTGATTTCGTAATCCGGATTGCCATTGGTCGCGCCCGGCTGGTACCAGTGCTCGCGGAAAAAATAGCCGGCTCCAGCGCCGGTGTCGGCAGCGTGAACTGTGTTGAGTAAAAGGAGATGGAGGAACGCAAAGGAGAGGGCGCGTTTCATAGGGATCGTGGGTACATTTAGACGGATCGGCGCATTATCTCAAGCGCCGACACGGTTCGTTTTCGGGGCTGGGATTCGTGACGCGAACAATCTAGGCTCGTGGGCATGCTGGTTCTGGGAATCATGTCGGGCACGAGCATTGACGCGGTGGACTGCGCGCTTTGCCGGATTGAGAAACAAAGCATTCGATTGATTGTACAGTGGCAGGTTGGCTTTCCGCCCAAATTGCGCGCCCGCCTTCACGCTGCGGCCGGCAACCACGCGACCTCCTTCGAAGCTGGGCAGTTGCATCATGACCTGGGCCGGTTCTATGCCAAAGCAGCCTTGCGCGGTCCCAAGGAACTGAAGCCGCAACTGGTCGGGCTTCACGGCCAGACCATTTTTCACAACCCCGACCCGCAGACGCCCGCCACATGGCAGATTGGCGAGCCCGCCTATCTGGCCGAGGCCTTGCGCGTGCCGGTTGTCAGCAACTTCCGCAGCGGTGACATTGCCGCGGGAGGGCAGGGTGCCCCGCTCGCCACCATGTTTCACGTGCGCGTGTTCGGAAAGCGTGGCGAGCACGTTTGCGTAAACAATCTTGGCGGTATCAGCAATGTCACCTCCATCGATTGGTCGCAGGGCAGGGGAGCACCGCGGGTGCTGTCGTTCGACACCGGACCGGCGAACATGCTCATCGACATGGCGATGCGCAATTTGTCAGGCGGGCGCAAGACTTTCGATCGCAACGGCGCGTGGGCGAGCCGGGGCCGGGCGGACGAAGAGCTTTTGCGGGAGTGGTTGCGACATCCGTTTTTTCGCGCGCAACCGCCCAAGAGCACGGGGCGCGAGCTGTTCGGTGAACCTTTCCTGCACTCGGCCCTGCGCCAGATGAAGGGCCTGTCGCCTTTTGATCAAATGGCGACATTGACCGAATTCACAGCACGCTCGCTGGCGCTGAATTACCGCCTGCACCTGAAGACTCTGCCGGATCGGGTCGTTGTTTGCGGCGGCGGCGGCGCCAACAAGCACCTGATAAGCGCGATCCGGCGCGAAGTTCAATCGTCCAACGCAAACGCTGTGGTTCAAACCTCCGAGGATCTCGT
>JBFMBT010000127.1:0-17413 GCA_040754875.1 Verrucomicrobiota bacterium
AGGTCCGGATACACCTTCCAGATGTGGTCCACCGTCTCGATGCCGTCCCAGCCGGGCGGCATGCGCACATCAACGAACGCCATCGCGTACGGTTGCTCGGCCGCGACGGCGTTCTGGATCATTTGCAACGCCTCCTGGCCCTGGTAGGCGGAGTCAATGTGGAAGGCCTCCGCCGCGGCGGGCTCCGGCGGCGCGTCGTCGCCGAACAATTCGGCTTCGATGTCCGCCAGCTTGTCGCCGGCCTGCGCGTCGGTTCCCAGGATTTTGCGGAAGTCCTCGTGAATCGAGCGGTTGTCGTCGATCACGAGCACGTGCCGGTTGGGCAAGGGAGTGAGTGCTTTCATATTCAGTTCTGTGCTTGCGGGGTTATCGGCAGTTCGAGCGTGAAGGTGGCGCCCAGACCGGGACCATCGCTGTGAACGGACAAGCTGCCGCCCATTTCCTTCGCGGCCAGCGCGCCGCTGTGCAGGCCGAAACCGTGACCATCCTTGCGGGTGGTAAAACCATGCGAGAAAATGCGGATCAAATTCTCCGGCGGAATGCCCACGCCGTTGTCACTCACGGCAATCTTCACACAACCGTTGCCGTTTTTCGCCACGCGCACGATCAGTTGCTTGTCGGACCGGCCAGCATCATCGCACGCGTGCTTGGCATTGCGAATCAGGTTCACCAGAATCTGGAGTACCTTATGTTTGTCCATTGGAAGAGGAGGAATGTCGCCGTACTCACGGGTGACCTGCACATCATGACGGCTCAGCGCGGTGGCGTTCATACGCAGGGCGTCCTCGACCAGTTCGGTGACCGGCAGCACCTCCACCAAGCCCGAAACCTTGGCGTAACTTTGCTGCATCGAGACGATGTCCTTGATGTGGTCGATGTTTTTGGCCAGCACGGCCACTTCTTTGAGTATGGCGGCCTGCTCTTCCTCCAAATGCTCCGAAAGCTGCTGTAAGTAACCGGGCAATTTCCGGCCTTTGGGGTCGTTGGCCAGGAAAGCGCCCATGTCCCCCGCGTGTTCCTGAAGCAACGCGGTCGCCTTCGTCAGGCCGCTGACCTTGGATTTTTTAGCGCCTTCCGCGATGACACTGGCGGACACGTTGACGCTGTTGAGCACGTTGCCCACGTTGTGGAGAACGCCCGTGGCCACTTCCGCCATGCCCGCCCGGCGCGACGCGTCCACCAATTGCCGGTGGGCCGCCTCCAGCTTCTCCTCGGCAAGCCGGCGTTCGGTGATGTCGTCGGCAGTGCCCACGTAACCGGTCACCACACCGTCCTGCTTCACCACGGCAGCCTTCACACTCGCCCAGACGACGGATTGGTCCGGGCGCAAGTAACGGAGAATGGTTTCGTAATTGCGCCCGGCAGCCGTGGCCTGCGCCCACTCGTCAATGACCCGAGCCCGGTCATCCGGATGGATCACGTTGCGCCAGGCCGAGCCGCGAATCTGCTCCTGTGACGCGCCGGTGATGCGCTCAAACGTGCGGTTGGTATAAAGGCATGTCCCGTCGGCGGCGGAGAAAAACATGCCCAGCGGCGAGGCGTCCTGTAACGCCTCCATCTGCGCCTGCTTGGTGCGCAACGCCTCTTCGGCGCGGCGGCGCTCCGCAATCTCGACACGCAACCCTTCGTTGGCGCGGCTCAAATCACCGGTGCGTTCACGCACGCGCCGGTCCAGGTTCCGGTTGGCCTTGTCCAAGGCGAAGATGGTGGCGGCGATGCCGATGACCAGCAGGAGACAAAGTCCGTTGAGCACCTGGCGCTGGTGGTTGGCATTCTGCATGGCCAGCGCGAATTGTGTTTCATAAAGCCGGTGCAGCTCCTCCGCCCGCTGACCGGTGGGCACCGAGGTAAGCTGGCGCGCCAGGTCGTCCACCTTCGGCTGGCGGCGCAGGATGGAATCGGCGTGCGCCATCAGGCTCGCCAGCGGAAGCCCCTTCGCGCCATCGGACTCTTTCGCCGCCGCGATGCGGGCCAGCGAGGCGCGGATGCCGGGGACCAGTTCGTCGTTGGAATTTAAACTGTACGTGAGCACCTGGCGGGCCAGAGCGCCGGCGTGGACTTCCAGTTCGTGATCGCGGGCCGTGCTCAATACTTCCGCCGCGACCACCGGAAAATAGCGCACCGAATTGTTGAGGACCGCGTTCTGGGACTTGAAATCCTCCAGCAATTCGGCCTTTAGCTCGAACAGCCGGACCAGTTCATCCACCTTGGCACGGATCGATTCGCGGGCGGCGGGCGGCACAAATGAGGGCGCCTGGGCCAGGTCCCCGAGAATCCGTTTTACTTCTTCAATTTGCTGCGGAAACGTGTCGTAATTTTCGAGTAGGTGGAACCGCACCTTCAGCAGGTCGGCACTGAGCGTGGCGTCCAACTGGTTGAGGCGGCTCAACTGGGTGGTGAAGCGTTCGTGTTCCGCGGTGTTGATATGACTGGACTTGGCGTAAAACAGAATCACGACGGCGACCAGCGCGGCGCAAACAAGCAACAAGATCCGTGGAAGTTTCATCGTGCCACCTCCTGCAACGGCTTGCCCTCGTACTGCCCTGTCAGCGTCCGGAGAAACTTCGCGATGTGATCGATGTCCTCCGGCGAAAGTGGACGGCCCAATTGGTATTTGCCCATGACAGCCACGGCCTCCTCCAGTGTCTGCGCGGAACCGTCGTGAAAGTAGGGCGCGGTGACCGCCACATTGCGCAGACTCGGCACCTTGAAGGCGAAGCGATCCTCCTCCTTGCCGGTTACGTTGAAACGTCCGTAATCGCTTTTCGTCACATTGCCGCGTTCGGCAAAGTAATCGGCCATGGCACCCAGCGTTTCAAACATGTTGCCGCCAATATTGACGCCTTGGTGGCAACTGACGCAGCCGTATTGCTTGAACTTGCGGTAGCCTTCGCGCTCCTCCGAGTTCAAGGCGGTCTGCTCACCGCGCAGGAACTGGTCGAACCGCGCATTGGGCGTGATAAGCGAGCGCTCAAAGTGCGCGATGGCGTCCTTGACGTTCTTGGACTGGACACCGTCCGGGTAGGTTTCCTTGAACGCGGCGGCGTACTGGGGAGTGTCGCGCAACTTGGCCACGACATCAGCCCAGGTCGCTCCCATCTCGGCCGGGTGCTGCACGGGGCCGTCAATCTGATCTTCCAGCGTGGCGGCTCGTCCATCCCAGAACTGCCGGAAATTGAAACCACTGTTGAAGACCGTGGGCGCGTTGATCGAGCCCTCGGCATTGTTGAGGCCCAGCGAGTATTGCCGACGATCGGTGCCGCCTCTGCTTAAGTCGTGGCAGCTCGCGCAGGAAATCGTGTTGTCACGCGAGAGCTTGGGCTCGTGGAATAGAGCCTTGCCCAAGGCAACCTTGCGGGCGTCCAGTTCCATCTTGAGGGGCAGGGGCCGGATCGGCTCACGTCCGGTTGCCGCGGGGGACGGGGCGGGCTGCGTGCCCGCGGAAGAGTTGGACTCGGGCCACAACACGCACCCCAGCGCGATGATCAATCCAAAGGCGAACAGTCGTTTCATATCATTAGGGTTCTGGTCGTGTCGAGTTGGCCAGTCACGAGGTTTGCTGCGCGGTCGGGTTGCCGATACGCAACAGGGCCTGCGCCGCTGTTTTCGGATGGTCTATGCATGGACGTGGACATAATGGCTGCGCAACGCGCCGAAAGCCTCCGAGCTACGAAACCAGACTACACCTTCGCCTGGCGACGCGGGTTGCATGCGTGACCGAACAGAGGTCGTAAGTGGCGATGATGAGGCGTCCGCTCCACCGGGTTGGCCCGAGTGGCACGGACGTAATAGGATGAACTGTTCATAGCGGTGCTTTCTGCTGACAGCTCGACTGTGTGCAGTCCTTATGCCAATTGCCCGGCAGGCTGCGATTTTCAGGGGACTCCTTACACCACGATAAGGGAAACACTTAGACGACGGCTGAAAACACGGGCATTCTGATGCGACTGTTTTTTCGTTCTCGACAATGCGCTGTCCTTTGATGACCTCGACGCTGGTTCACTCTTCAAGACATTCCTGCCTAATGTTTGGACAGGCACTGCGGCGGAGTTCGAGCTTGGCGGTTGCTACGCCGCGACGCGGAGCAGCGAGGAATTGTGACGCCTTCCATTGAACTGGCCCCTTGGTGAAATGTCCGTGTCTGTCCTTGGACGGGACAGGCAGTCCAGATTTGTTCTCCCTTTTTTGCCATCGCCCGTGCGAAAGGACGATTTCCAAAGAGCTCCCAAGATGTAACACGATCGGCACGGTCGCTGCTTGGTGACACAATCAGTGAACACGACTTGTCTGCAACCGACAGGCGCGGCGTTCGCGGGAGCGCTCCCCTCCGAGCCTCAATTACCGCCGACGTCCGCAGCCGCGCACAACGGAACCGTTCTGGTGGTGGAGGATGAACCAGCGGTTTTGGCGCTGATTCAAACCGTCCTCCAACGCCACGGCTACCGGGTGTTTAGTGCGTCCGACGCCGATGAGGCGATGGATCACTGGCGGCTGCACGCGGAGCAAATCGACTTGGTGCTCGCCGATGTGACACTGCCGGGCGGCACATCCGGAGTGGATCTGGCCCATACTCTTTACGCCGAACGACCCGCCCTCAAAGTTCTGTTGACCACCGGATATCGCCTCCCCGCCAACGGCTGGACATTTATCTTCAAACCTTTCGGTCCAGGTGCGCTCATCCGCGAAGTAAGTCAACTCATGCATTCCAGTTCCAATTTGCTCCGTTTATGAAGATTCAAATTCTCCCATGGCGCGCGGCGCGTTTCAGCATCCCGATTCGCCGGACTCATGGCCGCCATCGTGTTCGCGGGGCGCCTCGGAAAGCCCGCGCCCAATCCGGCAGCATCCTGCTCACCTGCCTGATCCTGGCCAGCGTCATGGGCATGACCCTGGCCAGCTACCTGAGCCTGGTGAGCGCGCAGAGTCATTCGGTCGCCCGTTCGCAAGCGTGGAACTCCGCCATTCCGGTCGTGGAAGGCGGCATCGAAGAAGCCTTGGCACATTTGCATCACAACGGCACCAGCAATCTGGCGTCCGCCGGGTGGACGCAGGACGGCGCCGTGTACTCGAAGTGGCGCCAGATCGGCGACAGTTGGGTGTTTCTGACCATTTCCAATGCCGCTGCTCTATTCGCGCGGTTACGCGCGGGTCCCCATGTCCAACAGCAAGTGGGTCGAGCGGATGATCATGGTGAGCACACGCCGCAATGGGCTGTTCACCAAGGGCATCGTGGCGCGGGGCAAAATCACCTTCAGCGGGCAGGCCACCTCGGACAGCTTTGATTCGTCCGATCCCGCTTACAGCACCAACGGACGGTATGACGTGGCGAAGCGAAAAGACAATGGCGATATCGCCAGCAATCTCACCGTGGAAAAGAGCATCGACACCAGCGGCCAGGTCAAAATCTACGGGCGCGTCTCCACCGGTCCCAAAGGCACGGTGGGGCTGAGCGGCCAGGTCGCGTTTGGCACCAAGGCGTGGATTGATGGCGGCAACAAGGGCATCCAACCGGGCCGCTCCACGGATGACATGAACGTCAGCTTTGCGGATGTGGCTCCCCCGTTCAACGGCGGCGCTTTCGCTCCCGCACCCGGCACTGTCAATGGAACGAACTACACCTATGTTTTGGACAGTGAAAAGCATCAACTGTCCAAGTTGGATCTGAGCGGCTCGCAGAAGGTCATCGTCAAGGGCAACGTCACCCTGTACGTCACCGGTGACATCAGCGTCTCCGGCCAGGCTTTCATCTACATCGCGCCAGGCGCGAGTTTGAAACTGTACGTGGGCGGCGCTTCGACATCCCTTTCCGGGCAGGGCGTCGCTAATGCCGACGGCAACGCCAGCAATTTCTCCTACTGGGGTCTGCCTGAGAACAAGAACGTCACTTTGAGTGGCGATGCCGCCTTCACCGGCACGATCTACGCTCCCAACGCCGTGCTGACACTTTCCGGCGGCGGCACTGACATTGTGGACTTCAGCGGCGCAGCGATTGTGGGGGAAGCCAAGGTCAGCGGTCATTACCATTTCCACTACGACGAGAATCTGGGGCGGCTCGGCAGCGGGGGCTTTGTCGTCACCGGCTGGAATGAGATTTAACAACCGACGTATGACAACTGAACCGATGGAACAGACGCAACGCTCCGGTCCTAGGCAATTCAAACACGGGCTGCATTGTCCACGAACAAGGCACGATGCCCAACTTTCCCATGCGCTCGGGATAATCCCGCCCCGCAACCGGAGTGCGGCACGACGCTGGCCCGCCATTTTCCTTGTAGCGCGGCGGTATTTGAGCCGGGACCATTGTTACCATTGCCAAGCTGATCTGGCTCCGTGGGCAACGCGCTGCTACAGTTGCAATTATCCGATTGCTCCCCTCGCCACGCGTCTGCTCATGCTGGCGGCATTGTTCACGGCCTTTCTGACGTTTTGCGCGGCGGTTTCTCTGCTCGCCGGATAAGTGCAGCCTTCCGGCACTGCAAATGCTCTGCCAAGAGACAATGTGATCACCAAAAGCGCGATGGCCATATTTTGCCCCGTCTGTTCGTGGTTAGTGTTGGGCTTGTTCCTGGTCAGCCCCGTCCGAGGGCAAGTGCTGACCCAGGTTAAGGAAATCCAGAGGCTTTCGCCCGCCGAAGTCCAGCGCGGGCACCAGGTCCGCCTGCAAGCGGTTGTCACCTGTTACGATACTGTCCGCGATGTCTTGTATGTCCAAGATGCCACCGGCGGCATTCGCGTCGACGTCAGCGGGCAGGAAGTCGCCGCGCAGGCGGGCCGTCTGGTCGAAGTCGAGGGCATCAGCGTCTCAGGTCCGGGCGGGCCAGTCATTGGCTCACCGACATTCAAGGAGTTGGGTGCCGGCGTGTTTCCGGTGGCCACTCCCGTCACGCGGGACCAGTGGACCAGCGGCCTGTTGGACAGTCAGTGGGTGGAGATCAACGGCATTGTACGCGAAGTGCGTCAGACTTCCGGCGCGCTGATGCTGGAGATCGGTTCGGCAGGCCGTGGCGTTTACCGGGCAACGCTGTTTTCCGACTCGCTGCCGGCGGACCTGGTGGATGCCTCCGTGTGGCTGCGCGGAGTTTGCCGGGCCTCATTCAACCAGCGCGGTCTGCTGGTCAGCGTCCGGCTGCTCGTGCCGTCGCTGGACCACCTCGCCGTGGAAACACCGGCTCCGGCGGACGCGCCGCTCGTGTCAGTCGTCAAACTTCAGCAATTCCTCAAAGCTCCCGTCCATCGGGTCAAGGTTCAAGGGGTCGTCACGCTTCAACAGCCGGGCCGAAGTTTCTTTGTGCAAGACGGCACCGGCGGCGTAAATGTGCAATCCCGGCAAACGACCCGCGTCGAGCCCGGTGAGCGCGTGGAGATCTTGGGATTCCCGGTCCTGGGCCAGTATGCGCCTTACTTGCAGAACGCGACCTTCCGGCAACTGGGCGCCGGTCCGCCGCCTGAACCCGTTGCCGTGACGGCCGAGCAAATGCTTGAAGGCACATACCACAACCATTTGATCAGCACCGAAGGGCAGCTCATCAAGAGCTACAAGCGTTCGGGGGAAGTCGTTTTGGTGCTGCACACAGGCTGTTCGATTTTCAGCGCCCGCCTGGACGAAAAGGCGGCCGGCAACTTGTCAGCGTCGCTGCCCAAAGACAGCCGGTTGCGCGTGACCGGCCTGGGGTGGATTCAGGCGGACGAGAACCGTGATCCTCGGTCGTTTCGGGTGATCCTGCGTTCCCCGGCGGATGTGGTGATTCTTGAACGCCCGCCGTGGTGGACGTCGGAAACCGTCCACGCCTCCCTGGCCATCATGGCGGCGGTCATCCTGGCCGCCGTGGGCTGGGCACTGTCTTTGCGCCGCTGTGTGCGCACTCAAATGGCGCTCATCCATCGGCATTTGAAGCGCGAGACGGTGTTTTCGGAATTGGGGCACAAATTAAACGGCGCCCGCGAGTGGGCCGACGCCGCCCGGATCATTGCCAATGCTGCCTTGAAGCTGGTTGGGTGGGATGCCTGCGCCTTTTACCTGTCCGGTCACCCCAAGCCGGTCATTTCCTTGGAAGCTTCCCCGGAGCGCGGGCGGACGGTTACCGTTTCATCATCCTCATCGCGTTTTGACTCCTTCATCGGCGAGGTGATTGAACATGGGGCCGCGCTGGGATGGGGTGCGGAGGGAACGGCTCTCTGTTCCCTGATGGGTGTGCCCGTACGCAAAGGCGACCGCGTCCTCGGCGTCTTGTGCCTGCATCACCAGCGGCCCTACAGTACCGCCGATCGCGATACCATGCAGGTTTTGGCCGATCATTGCGGAGGGGCATTGGAACGGCTGCGGGCCGAGGAAGAATTGTGCTTGCGGACCGAACAACTGCAAACCATCACCGACGCCATGCTGGCCTTTCTGCGCACCGGCGATTGGAATGCCGCCAGCGCCTTGCTCCTACGCAATGCGCTCGCCCAAACGGCCAGCGAACGCGGGTTCGTTGGCGTGGTGGCCGACGGGCCAGCCTTGCGGATGCTGGCCCACGAAGGATGGGGCGCAACGCCTGAGCTGCGGGACTTCGACAATCTGCTGGGGAAGGCCGTCCTGACCTGCGAGGTAATCATGGCCGACGAAACCACGCCAGACACGCGGCTGCCACACGGTTACCCGGCACCGCGCACGTTTCTGGGTGTGCCGGTCCTGAAGGGCTCGGAAGTCGTGGGCATAATCGGCGTTGCCGATCGGCCCGGCGGATACACCAGCCGTGAGCAAGCCAACATCGAAACCCTCGCGCGCGCCGTGGGCGTTCTCTTTGATGGTTATCGGCGGGCGCAGCGCGAGGCCGTGTTGCAGGAACAATTGCGTCAGGCGCAGAAGATGGAGTCAGTCGGGCGTCTGGCCGGGGGCGTGGCGCACGACTTCAACAACCTCCTCACCGTGATCGAGGGCCATGCCGAGTTGCTGGCACTGGCCAGACTGGCCCCGGCGGACGCCAGCGCCGTGGCGGAAATCGACGCCGCCGCCAAGCGGGCGGCCAAGCTGACGCAGCAGCTGCTCATGTTCAGCCGCCGGCAGGTGATCAAGCCCCGGCCGCTGGATATGAACGAAGTCGTGCAGAACATCAGCAAAATGCTCTGCCGCATTCTGGGCGAGGACATCAGCGTGAATCTGAATTACACGGGTGATCTGCCCCGCATCGAAGCCGACCAGGGCATGATGGAACAAGTCATACTGAACCTGGCCATCAACGCGCGCGATGCCATGCCCAAGGGCGGTCATTTGACAATCCACACCGGCGCCGCCACGGTCGATCAAGCCTACGCCCGGCGAAACCCGGAAGCCCGGCCCGGACGTTTCGTGTGCCTGAGCGTCACCGACACCGGTTGCGGCATCGCCCCGGAACATTTGCCGCACATCTTCGAGCCGTTCTTTACCACCAAAGAAGTGGGCAAAGGAACGGGCCTGGGTCTGGCGACCGTCTATGGCATCGCCAAACAACACCACGGATGGGTCGAAGTGGCCAGTCAGGTGAACAAAGGGACGACCTTCCGTGTCTTTTTGCCCGCGCTCGCCCAAGCGGCCATTGAGGTCGCCAGCGAGCCGCGGGCCACGGTGCGTGGCGGCTCCGAATCCATTCTGCTGGTGGAGGACGAACCGGCGCTGCGCGGACTGGTTCGCCAGACGCTGGAACGGTTGGGGTACCGGGTGTTCGACGCGTCCAACGGCCAGGAGGCCAGAAATCTCTGGACGGCACGCAAGGCGGAGATTCAACTGCTGGTCACGGATTTGATCATGCCCGGTGGGCTCAACGGTAGCGAATTGGCTGAGGAACTGGTGGCTGACAAACCGGATTTGAAGGTGTTGTACATGAGCGGCTATAGCTCGGATGTGCTGGGCAAGGATTATGTTCTGGAGGAAGACACCAACTTCCTCCAAAAGCCGTTCCAACCCCATGGCCTCGCCCAAGCAGTCCGTGGCTGTTTGGATGGCGCGCTCAATCTTTCCAACGGTTCGGGCAATCGCAATTAGCGAGGCGTCAAACGGAAGAGAATCGGATTAATCTCCAGCGTAGTCGGACACCGGTGCTCAGTGGTTTGACTAAATCAGCGTCGTTGCCCGCATACAACCGGTTCATGTGCCCACGGCCACGGACGCCGGTTCCGGTCCGACTAAAGCGGGTAAGGGGACAATCTTTCGTTCGTATTCTTCCAAGGGTGGAAGCTTGACGTGGGCTTTTTTGGCGTAAGCGCGATGAACGGCTTTGCTGCTGTGGCCAAGGGCCTGCATCGCATACCGCTCCGGATAGCCCGCCTCCTTAGCCCGTTCCGCCCAAGCGTAGCGGTAGGAGTGAAGTGAAACGCCCGTTACTCCCACAGTCGCCAAACGCTTTACAAACAATTTGGCGCGGTGCTTTTCGTGAAGTTGCGCGAGTCGCGGAAATAATGGGCCGGATTTCGGAAGGCTTTCCAAAATGGCGGCGACTTCAGCCCCGAAGCTCAGCGAGGCCCCGACGCCCGTCTTCCGGCGCCGATAGGAAATGGTGCGCTCGGCCCAATCAATGTCCTCGCCCAAGAGCATCGCCACGTCGCTTTGTGATCCGCCCAAGTGCCACAGCAGTTGATAATAGGCCCGCAGTTCGGGGTTGCGTTCACGCTGGATGATCATTTGGTGTTCCTCAAAGGTGATGGCTCGTTTCTCCTTGTATTGAACTGGCGGCCACTGGCGCTGTGGCAGAACCGGCCAGGGCAACCAGTGCATTCCAATCGCGTAGTTATGCGCCCGGCGCAGATAGACATTGGTCGAAACCGAACCAGCCTTCAGGACTTGCAGAAAATGTTCGGAAGTGGTCTCCATGAGTTTGCGGTGACGGATTGTGTCGAAGGCGCGGTCCCGAATGGCGTACTCCCACCGTTCACGAGTGTTGCCCGTCTTTGTCGAGATGATCGTTTCCATCACGTTCTGCCACGTGCGGACTGCGAGCGTCGGATCGGCGTGCTGCAAATAGGCTTGGGCGATTTGCAGGTTGATGGTGGGTTGGCGCGTGGCTTGGTTCTTGGCCTCGATGATTTGGCGCGCCTCTGCCTCGTTGGAGGTGCCGAGGCTGGTGCGTTTGCCCGTGCTGGTGTCCACACAGTAATAGGCCCCACCCCGGAGGCCCCGACGGATTAAGCGGTAGCGTGTTTTCATTGTTCGTTACGCGACCGCGACGGTAAATGAAACCGGTTCCGAGGCGTTAGTGAGCAAGCGGCGAGTAAACGCCAGTTACGGCCAACGCTTGCGGAGCAGGAAATTTGGTGTCCGTTTTGGTGTCCGTTGCGGACCAACTAACCCCTAAGCCCTTGCTGCCGGTGCAGTTGAGAATGGAGCCAGTTGTCGGACTCGAACCGACGACCGACGGTTTACAAAACCGTTGCTCTACCACTGAGCTAAACTGGCCACCGCTGCCTTCATTAAACGGTTTCATTATCCAACTCGCTACTAAAAAATCGCCACGAAACGACCTGCCGGTTTTGCACCTTTAATGCAGCGCGGAGAACAATTCATCCAGGTGGCGCAGCCGGCGGGAAAGGTCGCGCGCAAGGTTCAGGACCAGGATGCCGTATTCCGACGGGAGCCGCTCATAAAGGTGGAGGAAGTCCAACGAGGTGAGGCTGTAGAACACACTGGGGACGACCGTCAGCACGGTGGCCGAACGGGGCAGGGTTTCGAGAATGCACATTTCGCCGAAGAAGTCTCCCTTTTGGAGCGTGGCCAGAATGGTTTCGTGCGGTTTGCCGTAATGTTTGCAGACGCGCACCGCGCCCGACTCGATGAGGAAGAAGCGGTTGCCGTTCTCGCCTTCGCGCACCAGCACGGTGCCGGGCGCCGCCTCGGTCACCTGCACGCGCTGCGCCAGGACGTTCAGCGCCTCGTCATTCAGACCGGCAAAGATCGGCAGCGTGTCCAACCGGGGATACACGAGGCAATGAAAGCACGCGCCCGGTGAAAAAACGAGATTATTTGCGCAGCAACGAATTGCGCGCGGGCGCTCAGTTGGGCCGGCCGCGGAAGCCGCCCCCATCGCGGCCACCGAAGACTCCGCCGCCCGGGCCACCCGGCCCACCGGGACCGCGGAAGCGGCGGTCTTCGGAACCGGCGGCGGTGGGATTGAGCTTGCGGTTCAGGTCGGAGATCATGCGGCGCACTCCTTCGGCAAGGCGTTCGTCGGCCATGTTCAGGGAGGAAAGCAAATTGATGCGATTCTGCAGGACTTCCTTGCTGAGGTTGTCACCGTCGTTGGCGCGGAACAGCGCCATGTAGCGCGTTTGCGATTCGGTGGCCATGAGTTCGCGGAACATCTGGTCGGACGTGGGGTTGGCGCCCAGATAATTCATGGAGGCGTTGATGATCGTGCCCTTCTCGAAATTATTCGTGATGCGTGCGTCCTTGTAAGCCTGGTAGAGCGCGGGCATCGCCTGTTCCTTGAGAACTTCGTTGAGGTAGGCCAGGGCGCTGCGGTCAATGCGCCCCTCGGCGCTGACGAGCAAGGCCTGCGCGTTGGACGCAAAAGACGTGTCCTTGTATTCCGCGAGGATGCCGTAGAGGAAAGCCTTGGACTGACGGTCGAGGTCGGTGGGGTTCGGGATTTCAATGGGCTGCAGGAGCAGTTCCTTGGCCGCGGCGATGACCTGGGGGCGATATTTGTTGGGCGCCATTTCGTCGAGGAGTTTTGCCAGATGGGCGACCTCAACGCCGCGCGCGGTGACGCTCAGGACCTCGACCAGCACCTGTTCAGCGGCGGGGCCGCCAATCTGTTTGACGATGTCAAACAAGCCGAGGCGCAGGGAATAAGGATAGTAGGACTCGGTGCGCGTGGTCAGTGAAGGGCCGCGAAAGCCACCGCCGCCAAAGCCGCCCGGTCCGCCGGGACCACCGCCGCCGAATCCGCCGAATCCACCGGGACCGCCACCCTGGCCCGGTTGAGGCGGACCGCCTTGAGGCGCATTGGGATCGTTGTTGCCTTCGCGGCGCTCGCGTTCGCGTTCGTAGGAAATATCCTGGTTGGAGGCCAGAAATGCGCGGATGGCGGGCAAGGCGCCCTGACCATGATCGGCAAGGCTTTCCAATTCATGCACAATCCGGCGGATGCTGGCATAGCGGACTTGATCCGAGCCGGACACGGCCTTCAGCGAGGAAAGCCGCTCGATAATCTGGCGAGGCGACCGGCGATCGCTGACGGGGACTTCGACGGTCTGGGTGACCTGCTCGACGGCAATGGGCTTGTTTTGGGCGCGCTTAAGATCCTTCTCGAGCTTGTCCTTTTCGCTGTCGAACTGGGACTGCAGTTCGGCCCTTTCCTTGCGGAATTGCTCGCTCTTCTGGTTGGACACGTAAACGTAGGCGCCCCCAAAGCCAACCCCGGCCGATAAGAGAATGGCGATAAAAACTTTCATGACTGGCTAAAAGTAAGGTTCAAAATGGGTTAAACACCTGATTAGCAGGAAAGTTCCTTCGGTTGGCAAGCAAAGTTTTGCAAGCCCCAGAAGGGCGCGCAGTGTTCAGGGTTCATTTTTTTGGGAAGAAAGCAGCAACTCACGCTCGATGACGCGGTGGAGATACCGGAGTTCGGCGCCGCCGGAGAATTTCAAGCCCAGTTCCACAACCGCCTTCGCGCGGGGCAGGTCGCTGTTGGCCAGGCAGGCCTTCGCGGCCATCGCCGCATAGAGGGGCGGCGACCAACTGGTGTCGGCCTTGAGTTCTCCGGAGCGGATGGATTGGAGGAGGGACAACACGGACTCAACGCCAGCCGGCCAGCGCTCGGAGCGGAGGAGTTCGGGGATGTGACCGAGGCGGGCGGCGAGTACGGGGTCGCTCACGCCGACGGGCTGGGACACGGGGCGCGTCAATTTGGTGAAGGAAACCGGCAGGCGCTTGGCGTCGATGAAGGCGGTTTCCGTGCCATTGCGTTCGAGGAGATTGGATTGCACGCGGAAGTACATGGCCAGTTCGCTGCTGACGGTGCCGAATTCCTTGAACACGGATTCGAGCGCGCGGTAATCGAGCGACGCGAGGGCGGCGCGCTTTTCCGCGGGAGCGAGTTCCTGTTGCCAGGTACGCTCGTCGTATTTTTCGAGCACGCGGGAATTGATGCCGAAGTAAAAGGCGCGCGGGGCGTCGTATTCGAGAATGGGAACTTCATCCGTCTGCATTTCGCCGGGGCCGGGCAACGCGAAGGCGGTGCGCTGCGAGGCAAGCTGGCGCGCCCAGATGTGCCGGGGTGTGGGCAGGCCAATGCGCTCGAAATCGGCGCGCGGCACCGGGCGGTCGAGCACCTGTTGGAAATTCGCCGCGCCGGTGTTCCACGGTTTTTGCGAGCCGAGCAGGATGATGTCGCCCACGCCGGGGTCCCAGACTTCGACATACGGGAACACGCTGGTGAAGGAGCGCAGGATCAGTTCGGTGATTTCATCGTGCATCTCATAGACGTGAAACCATTGCGTCATGACGCCGCCATCCTTGAGGCGGCTGGCGCACAACTCGTAGAATTCGCGGCTGAACACGCTGCCCACGCCGGCCATCCAGGGATTGGACGGCTCGCTGATGATGACGTCGTAAGTCTGCGGGCTGAGCTTAAGGACGGTGCGGGCGTCTTCGTTCCAGACGCGGGTGAGGCGGTTGGTCAGCACGCCGCGGTTCCAAGGCTCGAAATATTTCGCGGCGCGCAGGACGGGTTCGCAATTCTCGGCGATGACGAGGCGGTCGATGGGATGGCCGAGCAAGGCGCCGGCGGTGATGCCGCTGCCGAAGCCGAGCACGAAGACATCCTTGCTTTGCGGGCGCGCGAGAATAGGCAGATGGCCGAGGAGATATTGCGTGGCGAGGTCGCCTTCGCTGGAGGCATCGACCTTGCCGTTGATGCGCAGGCTGTATTGGGCGGTGGAACTGACGCCATCGCCCTGTTCCAGCGTGACGGTGGCATCGGCGGCGTCTTCATAGAAATGAATTTTCACGTGTTGCGGGCGCGAGGCGAGGATGGCCTGGGCGCGGCCGGGTTCGCGGATGCGAAACACGCCGGAGCTGAGCACATGCCGCCAGCTTGCGCCGCCGGTGAACAGCGCGAGGGCGACGAGCGCGGTGACTCCGAAGGCCGCGCCCATCAAGCGGCGTGAAGGTTTGGTGCGCGCGGTGAGAAACGCGGCGGCACACAGGACAAGCGCCAGCACGCCAAACGCGCCGCGCACGCCGGCCTTCGGCATGAGGACGAAACCGGTGAGCAACACGCCGATGACCGCGCCCACGGTGTTCCACGTGAGCAGGCGGCCGACCTGTTGCGCGAGGCTGGCGGTGGCATCGGACGTGGCGCGAATCCATAACGGCAGCACCGCGCCGAGCATGCCGGCGGGCAGGCCGAGCACGGCCATCGACATGACAGCGGTAAGGATTTGATGGAAGGTGTAGCCGAGCGGGCTTTGCGCGAAACCGCTGCGGGCGGTGGCGTAAAAGCTCACCCACCATTCAATGCGCCAGATGAACAGGGCGATGAGTGTGGCGGCGGAAAGCAGGAGGACCACGGTGGTGGTTTCGCGTTGCAGCCAGCGAAAGCGCGGCGAAGCGATGACCGCGCTGCCAATGCCGATGCCGAGGATGAACGCCATCAACACCACCGCGAACGCTTGCAACGACGCGCCGAAGATCAAGGTCAGACAACGCGACGCGAGCACTTCGAGTCCCATGGACACGCCGCCGGTGAACGCGACGAGCAGGCAGGCGGTGCGCAGACTGGCGGCGGGGTTGGTCGCGGCGGGCGCGGGTTCGGTGGGATTGGCGGGGGTCGTTAACGCGGGTTGCGCCGCCTGGCTGCGCGACAACGCCACGGCGGTGAAGCCGATGAACACGTTGACGAGTGCCGTCAGTTGCAGGCCGATGATGAGGCCGTATTCGCGGACGAGGAAGAAACCGGCGACACCGGAGCCGAACACCGCGCCCAGGCTGTTGGTGGAATAGAAGCGCGTGGAACGTCGGCGGGCGTCAGCGGTGTTCTTTTGCAGCCATTCGGCAAGCAAAGGCAGCGTGCCGCCCATCAGGATGGTGGGCACGAGGAGCAACGCCACCGCGAGCGCGCCTTTCCAGAGCAGGAGCATTCCGCTTTGTTCAAGCAGACGCGAGCCGACGGCGATGAAGAGGTCGTCCGCGCGCGAATAAATCCAGTTGAAGAAAAAGGCGTAGAGTCCGATGGCGACCTCGATGTAGCCATAGGCGGCGAGCGGCTGGCGCGCGCGCGCGGCGAGATTGCCGAACAGGCGGTTGCCGAGCGCGAGGCCGCCCATGAAGACGGCGAGCACCACGGTCTGCGCCTGGATGGTGCTGCCGAACATGAGCGACAGATACTTCGACCAGACGACCTCGTAGATGAGGGCCGTTGCGCCGGAGCAGAAGAAGAGGAGTAAGACGGGCATGATGAATCAGGGGCTGAAATCCGAAATTCGAAACTCGAAACCCGAAACAAATCCGAAGCCCAAAACCCGAAGGGTGGGAACCAAGCGCGACGAACCCAATTCAGCGCGCCATATTATCGGGACGCGGCAATCGCACCTCCCTCTCCTTGGGGAGAGGGTCGGGGTGAGGGGGACCGCGATACTGCGAATCCAAAGGTATCGACTGCAAATCCTGCGACTGCGGCGAACCCGTTGATTCGAGGACGAAGGACGAGGACGATTGGTTGGCCCGTGCGAATTCGCGCTCATGAAGCAGTTTGCGAGCCGTGGGGTCATGCGAGGAGGCGCTCCATGTAGATGACATCCAGCCAGCGGCCGAACTTGAAGCCCACCTGCTTGAAGTGGGCGACCTTTTCGAAGCCAAACGCGGCGTGCAGGCGGATGCTGGGTTCGTTGGTGCTGTCGATCCCGGCCAGGATGGCGTGCAGGCCGCGTTGTTTGGCGGCGTCAATGAGCGGCGGAATCAGCGATTTGCCCACGCCGCGCCCGCGGGAATCGGCGGCGACGTAAATGGAATTCTCGGTCGTAAAACGATAGCCCTTGCGCTCATGGTAACGGTTCAACGAACTCCAGCCAACGACGCGGCCATCGTCCGTGACCGCGACGAACACGGGGTAATTGTTCGCCTCATGGTCCTCAAACCAGGCGACCTCGCGTTCGAGCTGGCGCGGCTCGTATTCGTAGCTGGCGGTGGTGTTGAGCACAGCCTCATTGTAGATATCGAGGATGGCCGGGATGTCCTCACGCGTGGCTGGGCGGACGTTCATAAAGTGAGTTGGGCGAGTGCGTCGGCCCAAATGCTTAGCGGATAGCGGGTTGTGAGTCGATGAAATTGAGAGTGGTTGACAGGGCTGGTTGCAGGCGGTGTGGCACGGAGCAATGGAGTTTTGGAGTGGTGGAGTCATGGGGTGAAATTTCCGGCCGACCAATGGGCCATTGTGGGTGAGACAACGTGAGATGACGGCGG
>JBFMBT010000128.1:0-17384 GCA_040754875.1 Verrucomicrobiota bacterium
GGACGATTGGAGTTTTCGGACCGAAGTCGATGAGCGCAAGCAGGTTTCGGTGGACCTTTACCTGAACAATGGACAACGCGCGATCCTGGAGATTCATCCGTTGCTCAATCCCTATTCTGGGGGAGAACAGGTGCCCGAGGTGATTGTGCGTTGCGAGATGTCCGGCGAACGGCCCGACCATCCCTCGGAAACGCGCCGCTGGCTCTCGCGCGCCCCGGACAAATCGTGCGAATGGAGCAGCGTCGAGCTTTCCGAATCGCTCGTGCGCCAGATCAACGCGCGGCTGGCCAGCGCCCAGGCTGCGCCCCCGGCTGTGGCAGCTTAGTCAGGTTGCCCGGAGCGCCTTGGAGTCGCCGCATTTTCCAGGGCGCTCTTTGTTCGTTGGCGCATTTGAGGTTCTCCCTGTGAACAACTTTTGCGCAAGATTCTTGTGAGCGGACGCGCGGCAATTCTACAATGCCGCCGATGGCCGATTTGTACGACCAACTGCTCGATGCCACGATCCAGCACCTGCGCGACTTGAAGGCGCACGGCGTGCGCCACGTTCCCGTCGCGTCGGCAACGCTTGACGCGCTGAAAAAGCCCGTGGCGCCCGCGCGCGCCGCTGCGGTCACGGCGCCTAAAGTCGCGCCAGCCATTTCCGCTCCGTCCGCCGCTCCTCGCGCCGCCGACCCCGCGCCCAAAGCAAAGTCCATCCTGCCGGCGAATTTGGTGAATCTCGACCCGCCCGCGCCCGCCGCGTCCCCGCTGAGCCGCGAGGCGAAGGAGCAGGCCATTGCCGAGTTGCGCGGCCGCGCGCTGGTCTGCCAGAAATGTCCGAACCTCGCCAGTTCGCGCACGCAGGTGGTGTTCGGCGTAGGGGATATTCATTCGCCGCTCATGTTCGTGGGCGAAGCCCCGGGCGAAGACGAAGACAAACAGGGCGAACCGTTTGTTGGGAAAGCGGGCCAGTTGCTCACGCGCATCATCCAGACGATGGGTTTGTCGCGGGACACCGTGTACATCGCCAATATTTTGAAGTGCCGCCCCGACATGCCCGACCAGGCGTACGGCAACCGCAAGCCCACGCCCGAGGAAATGAAAACCTGCCTGCCGTATCTGCTGGCGCAGATCGATTTGATCCGCCCGCGCGTCATTGTGGCCCTCGGCGCGACGGCTGTGGAAGGATTGTTCGGCAAGGCCAACGCGGGCATCACCAAACAGCGCGGCAACTGGATGATCTTCCGCGACACCCCCGTGATGCCCACGTATCACCCCGCCTACCTCCTGCGCAACCAGGCGTTGTCCGAAAAGCGCCGCGTGTGGGAAGACATGCTCCAGGTGATGGAACGCCTCGGCATGACCATCAGCGAAAAGCAGCGAGGGTATTTCCTCAAAGGATAGGGCAACGCCTTGGCGACGGTGATTATAAATCAAGCCGGCTTTTGTATCCGTTGCGGTGACTGGACCGATGCTAGAGTGAGCCTGTGAAATCCCGGCGTAGGCGAATCACGCTCATCACCCTTGGAGTGCTTCTCGCGCTGCCCGTGTGCTGGCACTTTTGGCTCAAGTTTCAGGTTTCGACCTTTCGCACCGAACTGGTAGCGCGAGGCGAAAAGATGGAGGTGATGGAAATTGCCCCCCTTCCACCAGTGGGGCAGAACGGCGCGGCGACCTTTATGAACGCCGCCAACCAGTTACAAGACATGCCCTTTGAATTGTGGATAGAGCGCATGAAGCACACCGGGCCGGGCCGCGCGCGCATCGCTTCCAAGGGAATCGAAATTTTTCCAGAAACCTGGCAGCGATCCAAGAAAACAAATCTGTGGCCGGCCTTCGGCGCGATGATTGAAACTAACGAATCCGCATTGAGTGCAATACGCTCGGCGGTTGAGTCGTCAACGCTGCATTTTGACGCCGACTTTGGCGCCGCACCTAACTTGAATTTCGTTCACTTGCGAAGTCTCCTCAACGCCTCGCGACACTTGTCATGGGCTGTTCTCTGGAGACTGCGTCAGGGGCAATATGCAGCTGCGTGGGAAAATTTGCACGCCGGCGCCAGACTATGCCAGATCTACAGCGGTGAACCGTGGTTAATTCCGCAATTGGTGCGTTACAGCATGGCTGCCCAAGCGACCTCTGCGACATGGGAAGCACTGCAACACGAAAGCTGGAACGATGAGCAATTAATGCAGTTACAAGTCGCGTGGCAGAGCACCTCTTTCTTACACGACGCGGCGAAAGCATTTGAAATGGAGCGGGCCTTGCTGAAAACATCTGCTGGACTTGCTCGTGATGATTATTTTGCGAATAGCCTCAGTTTAAACGGGCCAACGGCACCTACGGAAAGCAGCTTTATCGAGTTAGTTGATCGCGTCGCCAAATTGACGGTTGATCCAAAGGAAGGCTGGGAGGAGTTTTGCAATCGCTATCCTCGCTACTGGGTCTGGAAATGGTGGGGTTCTTATGGTGAGGACCTTCGCTTGCTCCAAACATGGCAGGACGCCATCGGCACATTTCGTCGCGCGGCCAAATCGCGGGAGCTTGCAGCGGAATTGCGCGGTTTCGACAAGCGACATCCGAAACCAAAGCACGATGATGATGACGACGGCGCGAACAAATTCAGCGTTGGTTACGCACGCGCTAGTTTCAATGGCTTGGAAATGGTCGCGACAGCCGAAACCGAACGCGTAATGCTTGTCACCGCCTTGGCCTTGAAGCGCTTCCACCTTCGTCGCCACCGCTTGCCTGCGACTCTACATGAGTTGGTGCCGGAATTCCTTCCCGTAATTCCCGTGGATTGGATGAATGGCCAACCGTTGCGCTACCGTCCCAATCCCGACGGTACGTTTCTGCTGTATTCAGTCGGCTCGGATGGAAAGGATGGCGGAGGACAGGGCGATGGCCTCGGAAGTCGCGGTGTGCTAAATCATGGTCGAGACAAAGTTTGGCCGATGCCAGCGACAGAGGAAGATCTTAAGGGTGAAACGAACGGCACGTAGATTCACCTGCGTTTGCTACTTCTTTCTCCCCGGCATTTCATCCCCGTAATTCTTCGCCAGGTAATCCGCGAGCTGGTCAATGATGTTTTCGGGAATGGGCGCGCCGTGGACTTTGCGCATCTTTTCCACGCTGGCCTTCCAGAACGCGCGCGACATCACCGGCTGCGTGCTGATGTAATCCGCCGAGTGGCACAGCGAGCAATGGGTGGTCGCCAGTTCCGAGCCGGGGCCGGGCTTGAAGCGCACGGTCTCCGGCGGCGGCGTGTAATTCACCGGCGCGGCGCGCAGGCTGAGGGTAATCGCCATCAATGCAAGCGCTACTGTCGCGCTCATCAAAGTGCATTCTTTCTTGCCGTTCATGGAATTGGTCATGGCATCGCGGATGGCATTACGTTTCCTTCCCCCTCACCCCGGCCCTCTCCCTTGGGGAGAGGGAGATCGTAACCCGTGCAGGGTTGCATCTTCCTGGTTCACAGGGGCGACGCGTGCCGTTCTTGTCTCGCATAAGCAGTTCATGCCGCCGTCACCTTCACGGTTTCCACCACGTTGCGCATGTAACCCGCCGGGTTCCACAGCGCTTCCATCGGCTGCGACTCGCCGATGCGGTTGGTCGCCTTCACGCGCAATGCATATTCGCCCTTCCTCGACGGTGTGAAGGGAATCGTCCATTCGCGGAAGGAATATCTGCCCAGGTCCTTGCCGAGCTGCGCCTCGCGCCAGGTCCGGCCGTCGTCCTCGGAGAACAACACCTGCTGGATGCCGTGCCCGCCGTCGAACGCGATGCCGCGCACGGTCTGCGCCTGCCTCACCTTGAGTTGCGCGCCGTCCGCCAAGCTCGTGATGAACGAGCGCACATTGAAGCGCCCGATGGGCTCGGTCTTCTTCGGCGTCGTGCCCGGCTCGATGAACGCGCAATCGCCCGCCGGGATGCGGTAACCGGTCGCCATCCAGAAGCCCTTGAACTCGTCATCCACCACCTTGATGTCGTGCACGTGCTTGATCCAATACGTGCCGTAATAACCGGGCACCACCACGCGCAACGGAAAGCCGTTGAGAATCGGCAGGTCTTCGCCGTTCATTTCGTAGGCCAGTAGAATCTCGCCATCCAATGCGTGGTCCACGTTCAACGCCTTGATGAAATCCGGCGTCTGCGGCAGGATGGGCCGATCCAGTCCATCCAACACCACCTGCTTCACGCCCGCTTCGATGCCCGCCTTTTCCAGCACATCCTTCAGGCGCGCGCCTTTCCACTTCGCGTTGCCCATGTTGCCGTTGCCGGATTGCCCGCCGGCCACGCGCGGCTTGAAAAAACCGCGGCTGTTGCCCGAGCATTGATTCACGGCAACGACTTCCACCGGCTCGAATTTCGACTTCAAATCCGCCACCGACAACGACAGCGGCGCCTTGACCTTCCCGCCGATGGCCACGCGAAACGTTTCCTTGTCCAGATTGGGCGGGGGCGACAGCGTAAGATGATAGCGCACGAAGAACGCGTCGTTGGGCGTGAGGACGCCTTCGTTATAAACCGAGAACGGCGTTTCCAATTGCGGTGGGCGAGTCGTCAGGCGGATGAGCGGCCGTTTCTGCGGATACTTCACCAGCGGCCGCTCGCCGTTTTCAAACGGCAGCACCACCTTGCCCACTTCTTCCTGCGCCTGCGATTCCAACACCTGGCCGCCCAGCAACGCGCCCACACCCAGCGCGCCCGCGCGTAGAAACTGGCGGCGATTGACGGCTGAAACTCGCGATGACGTTGGGCGCTTCATAGGAACGCAACCAATTTTCGGCAGCCTTGCCCATCTGTCAACGCACGAGTGCGGGATCATATCTGCCAGATCGCGGCCGTGTTCCACGAAACACTTCGGTTTGGAGTCCCGGCTTCAGCCGGCAAGAGTGTTGTCATCTCACGGGCGTGGGGAGAATTCCAACCCGTCTATCTTTGGCCACACCTTGGCCGCCTGAAGGCGGGACTCCAAACCGAAGCGCTTCACCTCACTTCCATTACGATTGCACCCTCCACATTCCGCACTTCGAGCATCGCGAGGCGCATTTCCTCCGTGAAATGCGCGGGCACGCGGCGTCCATTGATCCGCACGCGCGGTTCGCGGCGCACTTCGCGCAAAACGATCCGCCACGTTTTCACCGCGGTGGGACGCGTCCCGCGCGCTTCGCTCCAGCGAACTTCTGTCTTCCGCCGCCCGCGCGCCAGTGTGATGTCGCGCTCGTGCCAGTCGCCGCGCCGGTAGCTTTCCGATGCGCCATCGTCCTCGTACCAGCGCAACAGGCTGCGTTCGCCCGGCCACACGTGTAGATTCACCAGCTCGTCGGGCTGCGCGTCGATAAACTCGCGCGGTGGGACCATCGGCAACAACGCGCCGCCGCGCACGAACAGCGGCAGCACATCCATCCCGCCTTCCGCCACCACGTGCTGAAAACCGTCAAATGCCTCGCCGGTCCAGAAATTGAACCACGTCCCGCGCGGCAGATACACGCTGCGCGCCACCGCGCCCGGCCTCAGAATCGGCGCCACCAGCAAATCCGCGCCCAACAGGAATTGGTCGCTGGCGGCCATCGCCACGGGATCGTTTTGATAATGCCAGCCCAGCGGGCGCATGATGGGCACGCCGGTGCGGTTCGCCTCCGCGAACAACCCGTAGAGATACGGCAGCAACTGATACCGCATCGTGATATAATAACGGCAGATGTTTTCCACGCCCGGCCCGAACGCCCACGGCTCCTGGTCGCGCGATTCGATGTTCGAGTGGTTGCGGAAGAACGGCGTGAACGCGGCCAGTTGCGTCCAGCGCGCCAGCAATTCGCCGGTGGCGCTGTCCAGAAAACCGCCGATGTCCGCGCCGCAAAACGGCACACCGCTCAGGCTCAGGTTCAGCAGCATCGGCACCGATTCCGCGAGATGTTCCCACGTGGAGCTGTTGTCACCCGTCCACACCGCCGCGTATCGCTGGATGCCCGCATAACCCGCGCGGCTGATGATGAACGGCCGCCGCTCCGGCGCGGCTTCCAGCGCGCCCTTGCGCGACGCGCGCGCCATTTGCAGGCCATAGGCATTGTGAATTTCTGCGTGCGACACCCGCCCGTGGTCGCTGCGATGAACGCATTTGCCCGGCAGCGTTTTGGGCGGGTCGAACGTCGCCGGTTCGTTCATGTCATTCCAAAACCCGGCCACGCCCAGTTTTTGAAACCGCGCCTGCTCCTTCGCCCACCACGCGCGCACCTCTGCGTTCGTGAAATCCGGGAAGCGCGATTTGCCGGCCCACACGCGGCCAACGAAATCCTTGCGGCCCTTCGGCGCCTTGACGAATGCATCCAGCGCCTTGCCGCGCTTGAGCACGGCGAACTTGCGGTCGTCCTTCACGCCGGGATCGACAATGGCCACCGCCTTGAAGCCGCGCCGCGCCAGCCGCGCCAGCATCTCCTTGGGCCGCGGAAACGCCTTGCCGAACGTGAACACGCGATAGTCATCCATGTGATGAATGTCCAGGTGCAGCGCATCGCACGGAATCTGTTTGCGCCGGAACAGGCGCGCAATCTCCTCCACCCGCTCGCGCGTGGGATAACTGTAGCGCGATTGCTGGTAACCCAGCGCCCAGCGCGGCGGCAGCGGCATGCGCCCCGTCAATTCGCTGAAACGCCCCGTCACATCGGCGAGTTGCGGCCCGAGGAAAAAATATAAATCAAGGTCGCCCGTCTCCGCGCGCAACTGCCATTGATCCAGTTCGCGCTGACCAAGGTCCCAGACCTGCCGGCCCGGATTGTCCCAGAACAAACCGGCCATGCGCCCGTCGCGATACGAAATGGCGAACGGAATCGAAACGTAAAGGTTGCGCAGGCTCGCGTGGATGCACGAAGCGTGGCCCAGCGCGTCGGCGTTCCAGAATTCGCGGACCAGCCCGCGCTTGTCGAACGGCCCGCTGGTTTCGCCGAGGCCGAAGAGCTTTTCGTTATCGACCAGCTTCAGGCACGTGCTTCCCTGTTCGTCGGCAAACCCCGTCTTCTCGCCCGCCGCGGAAAAGAGCGTCAGCCGCTGCGCATCCTCGACCTGCCAGGCGCCATCCGCCAGGCGCAGGGTGAAACGGCCCGCCGCGGTTTGCACCGTCACCTGTTTGTTCGTGGCGTGAATGGCCACGGGCACGGCGGGCCAGATTTTTTTCATCACCGCCCAGGAACGGCGCGGCGCGAAGGACTTCTTGCGCGTCACTCGCAGGCGCAACAAATCCTCCGCCAGCGCGCTGATTTCGACCAGCGCCGCATCACACGTCAGCCGGGCGGCTTGGGACAATTCGCGGTCCAGGGTGAGATGGCGGAGCGGCCGCCACGCATTTCCTTCGCTCATCGCGCGCACTCTGCTAGCGCCACTGCGCGACGTCAATCATTGGCATTATGAGGCAGCGTTGACCCAATTAATCATCACACGAACCTCTCATCGATCTGATTGCGAGCGGCGCGCTGCGGTTGGGGACAGCTGTGATCCGGTCCGGTGGCAAAGGGCAACACCGGTTTACCGGGATAGCAATGCCTCCAGGCGGCGCAGGCGGTCGGGTTCGCGAAGTTGGCCGAGGGTCTTGACGTCGGCGAAGAAGGCCGCGAGGTCGCCCTGGCGATCGGCAAGGAGGCGCTCGAAGGCCGGCACGAGCCGATGGTAGGTGTCCACGGTGTTGAGCTGGGCGTTGTTGAGCGGTTGGGCGAACCAGCCGTCGTATCCGTCATAGCCGCCCCAGCGGGTTTTCAATTGCGCGTAATCAGCGCGCAGTTGCGCAATGACACGCTCCTTCTGTTCACGGAGACGCGACTCGTCGTCCGGGGCCGCTCTTTTGGCGCCCGGGCCGAAGAGCGTTTCCAATTGCCGGCGCGTCCGGGTGACGAGTTGCACGAATTGCGCCTCGCGTTGCAAGGTGGTTTCGTAAGCCGCCAGGCCCGGCGCGTCGTTGCGCGAACGCAGCCAGCGGCGCACGGCTTCCTGCTCGACAGCGGTGGCGAAGGCTTCGTTGAAATCAGTGTCGCCGCTGACGAACAGGCGCTGGTGGGCGAGTTCATGGAAAATGATGGCGGCCAGCTCGGTCGGGTGATGGTGGATGAACGTGTTCAACACCGGGTCGCGAAACCAGCCAAGCGTCGAGTAGGCTTCGACGCCATCCACGTAAACATCGTAGCCGCGGCGGCGCAGCTTCTCCGCGTAACGGCGCGCCGCTTCCTCCGAGAAATAGCCGCGATAGGTGAGGCTGCCGACAATCGGGTACCACCAGGAGTTGGCTTCCAGCGAAAATTCGGGCGCGGCGTTGACGTTCCACACGACGAAACGGCGGCGCAAATCGACGTAGCTCAGGTAATGGCCGTCGGCGGGGAGCGCGAGTTCGCGTTCGGCGAAGGCGCGCAGTTCCAGGATCAATTCCAGCTTTTGCTTCAGTTCCACCGGCGTGGCGGGGTCGGCCACGAGCTTCTTGATCGGCTGGCGCTGGAACAAAATCTGGAACTGGCCGTGCGCGGCCTGGCCGTAATAGCCGGCCGTTCGGCAGCCAGTGCTGAAAATCAGCAGGCCGAGACAGGCCAAAGCAAAGACCCATGCACGTTGAGCGTGGCGCGACATCGCACCGAGTATAGAGAATGGCGGGAAACTGCAAATTCCAAACGGAATCGTGGATATAATGGGAGAGGCGTTTGCCGCGTTGGACGAGATTGAAGCACCCACCCCTGGCCCCTCCCGGGAGGGGAATGGTCGCGGGTTGGCGCAGCGTTTGGAAGGAATGATTGTCAAAGACCGACCACCCTCTCGGTCCCCATCCATAAACCTGCTTTTAATTTGGAATCATGGACACAATAGCGCTTGGGGAGAGGGAGGAGCGTTTGGCGCATTGGACGAGATTGAAGCATCGGGCTCGCGAAGAACCCACCCCTGGCCCCTCCCGGGAGGGGAATGGTCGCGGGTTGGGCGCAGCGTTTGGAAGGAGTGGTTGCCAAAGGCCGACCACCCTCTCGGTCCCCATCCATAAACCTGCTTTTAATTTGGAATCGTGGACACAATAGCGCTTGGGGAGAGGGAGGAGCGTTTGGCGCGTTGGACGAGATTGAAGCATCGGGCTCGCAAAGCACCCACCCCTTGCCCCTCCCAGGAGGGGGAATGGTTGCGGGTTGGCGCAGCGTTTGGAAGGAGTGGTTGCCAAAGGCCGATCGGTCCGCAGAGTTACGCGGCCGCCTTGGCCGTATGATGAGTGCAGACGAGATCTTCCTGCGGCTTGATGTCCCAGCGTTGGGCGATCTGGAGCAGTTCGTCGTTGAGCGGCCAGCGGTCGGGCAAGGGCTCGCCGGTGTGCGACGGATTGCCGCCCTTGAGTTCCATGCAGCCTTTGTTGTTGCCGATGTCGAGAATCTGGCGGCGCTCGTCGTCGTCAAATTTGAAATCCTTCAGGCGCGCATCAATTCCCACGGCGCCCAATTCGTCCACCTTGATTTCGATGGGTTTGGCGTTGGGGCCGACTTCCTGGATGAGCGTGGGCACGACGTTCTCGACCGGCGCATGCGAGAGGTTCCACAGGCAGGCGAGCTGGAGCATGGTGAGGTTGTGCTTGTGGGCGAAGTCGCGCATGCGGTCCATGCGCTGGTTGCCCCCATCGACCCAGCCGGCGGGGCGGAAGGTGCGATGATCGCCGTAGCCAAACTGGTGCCCGGGCTTGACGTCGTCGTGAAACAAACCGCCGTAGTCCACGACGCGGGTAATGAGTTTCATGCCGTGCTTTTGCGCGGCGGGCAGGCACATCAGGCCGGGCCACGGTTCGAGCGGATTGAGAATGATCATGGCGCGCGTGACCAGGCCGCTGAAACGCTCGAAACACTGGATGATGTCCAGGGTGAAACCGTTGGCCGGCCCCGGCGCGATGCCGACGCGGTCGGTCAATTTCGCATCGATCAGTTTTTCCATCGCCTTCCACACGGCGGGGCTGCTGTAGCCGGTCGAATCGGGATTGTGCAGGAGCAAAACGTCGAGCTTGGTCGCGCGGCAACGTTGGAGTTGTTTTTCGACCGCCATTTTCAGGTAGTCCAGAAACTCAGACGGTTTGCGCAAGGTGGGGTCGGTGAAGCGCAGGTAGCCTTTGGAGCCGTCGCGCTTGCCGGGATAAATGTCGTGGCCGACCATGCCGACGAGGCAATAAGTGTCGCGCGCGAGGCCGTCGAGGGCGCGGCCGAGCATTTCGTCGGCCTGGCCGAGGCCATAGACATCGGCGGTCATGAAAGTGCGGATGCCGTGGACGTAGGCGTGGCGGATGAGATTGAGAAAGCGGTCATCACTGACCGGCTCGCCAAAGTGCATGAACCGGCCGCCGCTCCAGGTTCCGAAGGCAGTGCGTGTAATGTCCATATCAACTGAGATTCCGCGGTGCGCAGGCGCGTTCAAACGCGGCGCGCGGATAGAATTGCAGAAAAAAACGCCGTCGCAACGCCAGAAATTGGGGCCGGTTGGGGAGCGACCTGGAAGCGGGTGGTTTGGAACCCCGGCTCAGGGCGTGTCTTTGTGCTTTTAGTCCTGCCTCATCTCCGCCAGCAACTGGTCCACCGCCTTGTCCAACGCCTCCTCCCGCGGTCCCTTGAACCGGATGACCCCCTTGTGGTCCAGCACGTAAACCGTCGGCCATCCCTGGACGTTCCATCGTGTGGCGATCGGCCCGCCCGTGTCACCGCCGTCCCACCACGAGCGCCAGGTGATGTTCTCCTTCTTCATCACCTGCCGCAGCCGCTCTTTTGGATCGCTGTTCACTCCCAGCAATGCGAATGGTTTCCCCGCCAGCCGTTTCACGAGCGACCGCTCGTGCGGGTACATCGCCCGGCACGGCCCTCACCAATCGCCCCAGAAATCAATCACCACCACCTTGCCGCGATAATCGCTCAGCTTGAACTTCACCCCGTCCACGTCCTCGCCCTCGATCTCCGGCGCCACCTTGCCAACCGCCAGCTCGCGCAATTCAAACAGCTCCGCCTTTGCCCGCCCGCCCACCGTGCCGCTCCAGAACTCCACGTCCGCGTATTCGCCCGCCGCCAGTTCGAGGAATTTCTCGCCCTCCGCCCGGGCGTGCGCCGCATCCCGGGCGCGCACTTGCGCCACCGCTTCCCGCCCGTAGATGGATTCCAGGTGCTTCGCATCCGCGGACGACAGCGCCGTCAGGTTGACCTCGTGCAACAACAATTGCCCCAGCGTGAGCGCGGCCTGGCCTTTGACTTCGCGATGCGGGCTCCGCGCCAGCACCGCCCGCAGGAACACTTCCGCCCGGCTGGAAACCGAATAGGCCAGAACCGGGCAGACCGCCGCCAGTTGCGGCCGGTCGATGAAATCGCGCCCCAGCATATCCACCAGCTCGTTGTTCACCAGTTGATGGAAGCGCTGCGTCACAAACACCAGCGACCGCAGCGCCGCCGGGTGCCGCGGATGTTTCCGGGCCAGTTCCACAAAGGCCTTGCCGGTCCCCTGGAATTTTTCCCACGCGGCAATTTGTTCATCACCATTCTTTGCCTGCCGCGTCTCCGTAAAGTAATTCTGCTGCGCCTCGTGGTGGGCCGCCACCAGGTCCGCGTATTCCTTCGATACGGGAAAATGGCTGGCGAGCAAGGCGCCCGCTTTTTCCATCCCTTTCATCCGGGAAAACCGCTCTTGCAACCAGAGCAACGCCTCCTCCGTGGCGGGGTCCTTGGGATGTTGTTCCGCCAGGGCCACGATCTTCGCGACGACTTCGTCCGGCTTGGCGCGCACCGCCGTTTCCCGCCGCCGCGTGTTGTGGTCATATTCCTTGGTGATCGCGTCATACTGCGCCTTTACCACCGTGCTGTCCGCGGCATCCGCTCCCAGACACCCCAGGACAAGCCACATCCCGGCAAGCCAGCCGCAACGTTGAAAAAATCGCGCCATGGGAACTGGCGTCTCTCATACGCCTCTTCCCGCGCTTACTCAAGCGAATCCTTTCCGGGGCGATCCGGCTTCAGTTTCAGCCGGCCGCCCCGTGGCAATTCAAAGCGCGGGAACGCCCAACCGCCTGAAGGCGGGACTCCGAACCCCCCGTTTCTGGATCACACCGGGCTCCGTCTTAGCGCTGTCGTCCGTCGCGCTTTTCTGTTAATCAGTCGCCATGCTCAAACATTTGATCTGCCTGACATGGATGGTTGCCGTCGCGCAGGCGCAGCCACCCGATTACCGCATTCAACTGGATGTGTTGTCGTCGGGCTTCGACAGGCAAACGTGTTGGGTGCATCCGCGTGCGGGCGCCATTCCCGGGCGCGCACCCATTGTGGTGCTCACGATGCAGAAGTTGCTGCTCACGGGCAGCGATGTCTTCTACGAGTTGAACGAGATGCGCACGGATGATTTGGGAAAGAAGTGGACCGGGCCCGCGCCGCACGGCCAGACGCTCGGCCGGCGCGACGAGCCGCAAGGCGTCATCGTCAACGTGTGCGATTTCACGCCCAAGTGGCACGCCAAATCCGGTTTGTTGCTCGGCACCGGGCACACGGTGCGTTATCAAAACGACAAGGTGATGGCCAATCGCCCGCGCGAAACGGCCTATTCGATTTACGATCCGAAAGCGCGCACGTGGACGCCCTGGACCACGGTGGAGATGCCCGCCGGCGAAAAGTTCCGCAACGCGGGTGCGGGCTCCGTGCAGCGCTTTGATTTGCCGGACGGCGATGTTCTCCTGCCGATTTACTTCCAATATCCCGGCAAGAAGACCTACAGCACCACGGTGCTGCGCTGCGCGTTTGATGGAAGGAAGCTGGCGTATCGCGAGCACGGCACCGCGATGAGCGTCGAGATCGACCGCGGTCTGTATGAGCCGTCCATCACCAAATTCCGCGACCGCTATTATCTGACGCTGCGCAATGACCGCGCGGGTTATGTGACTTCAGGCAAGGACGGCCTGCACTTCGATGAACCGCGAAAATGGACGTGGGACGACGGCACGGACCTTGGGAATTACAACACGCAACAACACTGGGTGACGCACAGCGACGGGCTGTTTCTGGTGTACACACGGCGCGGAGCGAACAACGACCATGTGTTCCGCAACCGCGCGCCGCTGTTCATCGCGCAGGTGGACCCGGAGAGCTTGCGCGTCATCCGCAGCACCGAACGCATCCTTGTGCCCGAGAAAGGCGCGCGCCTGGGCAACTTCGCGGTGACCGAGGTGAATGAACGCGAGACGTGGGTGACCGTGGCCGAGTGGATGCAACCAGTGGGCTGCGAAAAATACGGCTCCGACAACCGCGTGTTCGCCGCCCGCATCTTGTGGCAAAAGCCGAACAGGGCGTGGAATCAACGTTGAAAAACTTCAAGCATCAAAACTCCAAACTTCAGAGAAAGCATCAAACACAAAGTCTTCAAAGAGCTCTTTGAAGGTGATGCTTTGAAGCTTCCCCGGAGTTTGGAGTTTTGCAACTTGAAGTTTACAACGCTTCAATCATATTCCACTCCACGTATATTCCTATACTGGCATATACATGAAACTGGTCGAAATCTATCATTGCCTGTGCGACGAGACGCGCCTGCGCATCCTGCACCTGCTCGCGCAGGGGCCGCTGTGCGTCTGCCACTTCCAGACCGTGCTGAATATGCCGCAGGCGGCCATTTCCAAGCACCTGGCGTATTTGCGGCGGCATGGGCTGGTGGCCGCGAAACGCCACGAGCAATGGATGATTTATCATCTGCCGGAACAGCGCCCGCGCGAATTGCATCTGCAACTCCAGTGCCTTCAGGATTGCGTGCAGACGCATCGCGTGTTCCGTGACGATTTGCGCCGCCTCCGCAAAATCAACCGCGATTGCCAATGGGTCCGCGAGATTGTCCCGGCGGGGAAATGCTGTTGAGGCGATTGATCTGTCATGAGCTCCGAAAAACCAACCGTTTTGATTCTTTGCACCGGCAATTCGTGCCGCAGTCATCTGGCGGAGGGCATTCTGCGGCGTGCTGCCGGCGATTTCCTCAACGTGCAGAGCGCGGGGTCAAAGCCGGCTGGCTACGTGCATCCGTTGGCCATTCAGGTGATGCGGGAAATCGGCATTGATATCTCGGCGCATCGCTCGAAGCACCTGAACGAATTCCTCAACGCGCCGGTCGAAACGGTCATCACCGTGTGCGGCAATGCCGACCAGGCCTGCCCGATTTTTCCCGGCCAGCTCAACCGCCATCACTGGCCGTTCTACGACCCCGCGAAGGCCGGGGGCACGGACGAGCAAAAGCTCGCGGTGTTCCGCCAGGTGCGCGACGAAATCCGCCGCGTCTTCGAGGCGTATGCCGCCGGGCGCAAGGATCAATTGAAGTAGTCTCATGAAACGATTCGCGGCGGAATTCATCGGCACGTTCACGCTCGTATTCGCGGGCACCGGCGCCATCGTCATCAACGAAGCCACCCACGGCGGCGTGTCGCATGTGGGCATCGCGCTCACCTTCGGCTTGGTCGTGCTGGCGATGATTTATGCGGTGGGCGACATCTCGGGCGCCCACCTGAATCCGGCGGTCACGCTCGCCTTCTGGTCGGCCCGGCGTTTTCCCGCACGCGACGTGCTGCCGTATGTTGCCAGTCAATGCGCCGGCGCACTGGCCGCCAGTGGTGTGCTGCGCTTCCTGTTTCCGGAAAATCGTCTGCTCGGCGCTACGCTGCCCGCGGGCGCGGCCATGCAATCGTTCGTCCTGGAGGTCGTGCTGACCGCCATCCTCATGTTCGTGATTTTGAACGTATCGACCGGCGCGAAGGAGAAGGGCATCACGGCGGGCATCGCGATTGGCGCGGTGATTGCGTTGGAGGCGCTGTTCGCGGGGCCGATTTGCGGCGCATCGATGAATCCGGCGCGCTCGCTGGCGCCCGCGTTGGTGTCGGGCCACCTTGAACATCTCTGGATTTATCTGGCCGCGCCGGTGCTGGGCGCGCAGCTTGCCGTCGGCGCATGTCGGTGCGTGCAGAGCGAAGGCTGTTGCGCGCGGACGTCTTCGGTTACGGCTTCGTAATCTGCCAGCGATCCACTTCCTTGCCCTCCAGGTCCACCTGCCGCAGTGTGAACTGGTTCGCATCCACGTCCACCACCGAGAACGAATGCCGGTTGGAAACGAACTTCGCCGTGAAGGGCGCCCAGTTCTTCGGATCGTGCGCCCACTTCTCCGGGTTGTCCGTAAAATCCGGATCGTATAAGCCCGCGCCGCCGGCGCCGGTGACGATGTAAATCACGCCGTTTGGGCGCGTGTTCTCTTTGCCGTCAAACTTCTCGTCCAGCGTGAACCTGCCGTCCACGCGCCCGCCGATGCTCAACTTGTCCGGCTCGTGTGGTTGGAATTTCAGCGGCTTGGAGCGCTGGTAATTGTGCACATGCCCGGCGAAGACCACATCGACTCCGCACTTCTCGAACAACGGCGCCAGCAGCCGCGTGCGTTGCTCCGTGTAATGTTTGTCCGACGAATTGAAACCGGGCTGATGGAAGAACACAAATTTCCAGCGCGCGGTGGTGCTCGTCAGATCGTCCTGGATCCACTGGCGCAACGTCGCATCCGTCATCATCGCGTAACGATTCGCGTCCAGGCAGAGAAAATGCGCCGGGCCGTTGTCGAACGAGTAATTGCACAGCGCCGGGTACGTCACCCCCGCCGCTTCCTTGAACGCCGCCACTTTGTCCGGCGGCCCTACGATCGGCGTGACCCATTGATAATTCTTCGGCCCGTTCAACGGCGGGTGGAAAAAATAGAACGCGCCAAACCCGTCCGGAAACGACGCCAAGTTCGTCGCGCCCACGTCGTGGTTGCCAATGATCCCGTACAACGGAACGCCGCGCAGCAACGGCGCGCCCTTGTTCGGGTCCGGCTTGGGCGTGTTGTTGTATTGGTTCCAGAAATTCGAAAAGTATTCGCTTACGCGGCCCTTGGAATACACGATGTCTCCCGCCACCAGCAGGAACTCCGGCTTGGCCAGGTACATCTGATGCGCCACCCGTTGTTGCTCGCTCTTGCCGCTGCCCATGTCGCCCGTCACCACAAAGCGCACCGCGTGGTCTGGCGTGCGCCGCGTGGCAAAGGACGCCTCGCCCACCACCTTTTCCCCTTGCTTCACGCGATACGCCACCTGCGCATTGAGAGGCAATCCCGTCAGTTGCGCCGCATACGTGAAATAATTCTGGTTCTCGCCCAGGTTCAACGCCGTGCGCTTCGGCGTGGCTTTCTGTGCGAAGCCCGCGCCGTATTCGACGACGAACGGCGCTTCCTTCTGGTCCGTCACCCAGGCGACGACCTTCACATCCGCGGCGCCCAGCGTGGAACCGTTGCCCGGCTGCACGTAGGGGTGTATCAACAACTGCTGTGCGTCAACGGTTGCTGCCAACAGCAGCGCCGCTGCGATTGTAATGGCGGAACGGGATTTCATGCGGGTCGTATCGTAACGGAGCGGCAGGCGTGTTAAAGTGCAAACTGTTCCGAGCGCGCGGCCGTGCATTTTGCGAAGAGATGCGTTAGAGTTGGTGCGTATCCTATGAGATGGGTTCGATTCACCGCTTTGATGAGCACACTGCTGCTCACCGCCGTCGCGTTCACTGGTTGCGCGACGGCCCGGATTGATTGGGCCAGCCGCGTGGGCAATTATACGTTCGACGAAGCGGTGGTCGAACTCGGGCCGCCGGACAAATCGGCAACCCTCAAGGACGGCACGAAGGTGGCCGAATGGATTACGCAACGCGGTTACGCGCGCGGGGGTTACGTCATCACCCATCATGGCTACTGGTTTGACAGTTACTCGCTGCCGCCCTCACCCGACGCGATGCTGCGGTTGACCTTCAACCCGGAAGGGCGGTTGACGGAATGGAAACGATATTATCGATGAGCCTGCGACTCCGTGCTTCCGTTTTTGGCACGCCCGGTCTTTAATGCGGCGATGAATGGCACCGTCAGCATCTGGGATCGGCTTACGCAGGTGATTTTGATCCTGCTGGTGGTCGCCGGCGTGCTGGCGGTGTTCGTCTGGTATCTGCCGCTCATCCAGCAGAACGAGCGCATGCGCAAGGAAATCCTCCGGCTCGAGGCCGAGGTCAAACGGCAGGAGGACATCTCCAAGCGCTTGAAAACGACCATCGACGCCTTGCGCGATCCGAACACGGCGCCCAAGACGGTCGAACGCCTGGCCCGGGAACAGTTGGGCTACGCGAAGCCCGGCGAGACCGTAATCCGCTTCGAAGAGCCGATCACCAACGCCCCGCCGGCTGGCGGAAGGTGAGCGGACCTGACTTGCGTAAAAAAACGGCTGGCCCTTCAGGACCAGCCGTTCGTGAAATACGTTGCGACTGTGCTTATTGCTTATTGCACTTCTCGCAAACCTTCTTTTCTTTGGCGGCTTCAACGCAGCACTTGTGCGCGCATTCCTTGCCGGCCTTCTTGGC
>JBFMBT010000129.1:0-17232 GCA_040754875.1 Verrucomicrobiota bacterium
CGCCAGCCTGGGCGGCGCGGAAGGCGACGTGGTGCTGCAACTGCCTTCGCCGTTTCCGCCGGAGCATTTGGAGGTGCTGGTGCAGGACCGCATCGCCACGCGATTGCGCGCGCGCGACGCCACCTGTGCGGATGTCGCCGGGGCCATCGGCGCGCTCGTGGACGGGCGCGCGGGCAATTACCTCGCTTACTTCCCGTCGTATCAATATCTCAAACAGGTGCTCGAAGCGTTTCAGGCGGCGCATCCCAAGGTGCGCACACTCGTCCAGACGCCCGGCATGACCGAGGCCGGTCGCGAGGCGTTCCTGGCGGAGTTCCACACCGAACACCGCGAAACACTCGTGGGCTTCGCCGTGATGGGCGGCGTTTTTGGCGAGGGCATCGATCTGGTGGGCGACCGTCTGGTCGGCGTGGCCGTCGCGGGCGTGGGATTGCCCCAGCTTTGTCTCGAACGCGATTTGATCCGCGACTACTTCCAGGCGAAGAACAGCGCGGGCTTCGACTTTGCCTACACCTTCCCCGGCATGAACCGCGTCTTGCAGGCCGCCGGCCGCGTCATCCGTTCCGAGACCGACCGCGGCGTGGTGCTGCTGATCGACGAACGCTTCGCCCAGCGCCGTTACCAGACGCTGTTCCCGCCGTGGTGGCAGGTGGCATCCGTGAGAACCACCGGCCAGTTGCAAACCTGTCTCCGCGCGTTCTGGTCCACCCTTGACCCATGAACTTTGACCCGGAGCGGAGTTGAGGGTTGAGAAGGAAAGAAGTCCCGGGATTCGAGCGAATCCCGGGACGTTGCGCGTGCCGACGTTGTGGACACCTGTAGCCACAACGTGCCTCCAGCCTCTACGGGTTGCTTCCGAGGAGGGAGTAAGGGGCGGGTGCCTCACCGTATTGGGCGCAGTGTTCCTCCGCGGCGGCTGCTTCCGCCGCGGCTTCGGCCACCGATTTCTTGCTCTTGTCGTGCGGGACGATCACCGTGGCGCAATCCCAGCCTGCGTTGCCCGCGGCATCGGTGGCGACCACCACAATCAGATACACGCGGCCCGCGCCGCCGCCGGAACGCTCGGGGCGCAGCGACAACGAGCCGTCACCGACGGCCGCGTCATCCGCGTCCCCTTCGCTGCTGTAAACGAACACCTGCACGCTCGGATTCTCATCCTGATCATCCGACACCGACGCGCTCAGGCCCACATCGACCATCTGATGATTCGGCGGCCAGAGAAGAGTTTGCGCCACGGCGGCGTTGACCGCGGGAGGAGTGGTGTCGCTCTCGACGAGTGTCAACGAGGTCACCTTGCCAAAAATGCCGCCGTTTCCGGTGATGCTGAATTGCCGCGAAAAGAACGGGCCGGACAGATCCGGCGGCGTCAATGGCAGCGAGTCGTTGGCGAATGTTCCGCGCGGTGCGCCAAGCTGGAACTCCAGCCGCAGCCCGCCGGCGATATTTGCCACCAGCACATAATTGTCCGGCAACGAACTGTTGGAGAGGAAGACTGAGATCGCGCCCGACGTGCCCGTCAGCGTCGTGCCACCGACATCAACGCTCACGTCCGTGACCGCGTTGTAGAAGCCGGAGTCCGAACGCGTGGGGCGTGTATCAGGCGAGGTGGACTCGAATGTGTAGGTGCCGGAAACCGTGTCGCCCGCGGCGACCAGAGTGGGCAGCGTCCCGGAGGTGCTGACGCGGTCGATTAGGGCGGTGAACGCAAAGGTGATTTGTTCCGCCTGGCTTTGAAGCGCGCCGACGAGCAGGGCGCCGGCGGCGAGCAGGCCGAGCGCCGCCCGGGGGATGAAGGATGATTTCATGCGATGTGATGTGTTGATGGTTACCGGTTTATGAATCCCGCGCATCGCCTACTGGCGCTCCCGGAACCGTCCGGGCCGCGGAACTGGTTGCTTGTTCACTTCCTGCTAACCGGAATTTCGGAAAAGGTTACAGGCGGGGTCAGAATGACGAAGGATGGAAGAATCCGAAGGGCAAGTATTCAGTAACCGGTACAAAAGCTCACTTCTTCTTCAACGGTTCTACGAGCTTCACGTCGTCGGCGAGCTTCGGTGCGAAAAGGGTATCGTCGATCTTCAGATTCAGCACGGGTTTCACGAAATCGTTTCGCATCGTCGAGCCGTCGGTGAAGGTGAGTTCGGTGGCGCGCAGGGCGTAATCCGTTTTGGCGAAGGCGATTTTGATTTGCGGCATAAGACGGCGGGCGGAGGCGGACTTGGGTTGCAAGGTGAGTTCCCACGCGTCGGCGGATTCGGCGAGGGCGGTGAGGCGGAAGCGCGAGTCGAGGTCGGTGCGGTGGCGGGGGAAGCCGGCTTCGAGCAGCGCCAGGGTGTCGCGCCAGCGGCCGGGGGCGTCGCCGGTGAGCGGGTATTTTTCGGCGCGCTTGAGCTTGGGATAAATCACGAGCATCTGCTCGGCCTGGCGCACAGCGATGGTTTCGGCCGGGTCGCCGAGTTCCCACCGGAAGCGGTTGGGCGCGACGAACCAGACGCGGCCGCGCGCGGTGAGCGGCTCGGTCAACGCCTTGAGTGTGCGCGTCTGGGTGAATTCGGCGGACCAACTCTGGATGTTGGTCTGCGCGTTGAGCCAGGCGGTGAGGACGGCGTTGGTGTCGGCAGCGGGAAGCGAAGACGCGGCGAGAAAGAGGAAGAGAAGAAAATGACGAATGACGAATGACGAATGACGAAAGAAGTTCGAATGCCGAAAGGCGAAAGGGGCGCTTTGCCGCGACTGGCGTAGGGCGAACGCGTCAGCGTCTTGGAGTGCGCGCAGTCCCCTGCCGCTTTGTTGCGCAGGGAAAATCCGAACGCCCGCCAATTCTCCTTCGTCCTTGGTACACCTTGCGTCCATCACAGACTGCGGGTGTCTCGACCAAGAAATGATTTTGCCCCCAATGATTTTGCTACCCTTCGTCATTTCACGGTTTTGTGCTTCTTTCGTCATTTGGCCTTCGTCCTTCGTCATTTGCTCGCCGTCCACACGGGGACGAAATGATACCATTGATCGGGATGGTCGCGGATGAGGGGTTCGAAGGCACGCATGATTTGACGGGTCAAATCGAGGCGCGCTTCACGCGATCCAAGCGCGGCGCGGTCGTAGGCAATCTCCGGCGAGAGGACGGCTTCGTAGCGATCCGCGCCACGCACAATCGTGGCCGGCACCAGCGCGCAACCGGAGGCGCGCGCGAGTTCCGCCGCGGCAATGGAGGCGGGAAAGGGCTGGCCGAACAATTCCACGGTCACGGCGCTGGCGGGCGCCGGGCGGTCCACGAGGAGCGCGACGGTGGCGCCGTTTTGCAGGAGCTTGATGATCTCGACGAACGCGAACGCGTTGTCGCCAATGACGACGGTCTCGATGCCCCAGCGCGCGCGCGAGGCCTGGCGCAGTTCGGTGAGGCCGCCCGGCTCGGCGAGGGTGATGACGTGTAGCTTGATGCCGCGCCGGGTCATGATGGGCCCGCCGAATTCCCAGTTGCCGATGTGCGGCGTGAGGAGCAACACACCGCGTCCGCTGGCGCGCGCGGCCTCGTAATTTTCCCAGCCGTGCAGCGAGCCGAAGTCCGGTTCGCTGCCGCTTTCGAAGCGCCAGAGGTCCACGAGTTTTTGCGCGAATTGCTGGAAGAGCCGGCGGCCCGCGTGCGCGGCGGCGGTCTCATCTTTCACGACTGGCAAAAGGTTTTGCGTGACGATGTCACGTCGATGCCGCGCGGCCAGCCAGTAGAGCGTGCCGAGAATTCGCGCGAGGGCATCGACGATTCCTTGCGGAAGATTTCGCGCCAGCCACATGCCGAGGCGCCAGACATCGGTGCGATAAAACGATGACGGCCGCCGCACTTCGCCCGCCGTGCGACTGACGAGCGACGTCCACCACGCGGGCAGGAGGAACACGGCGGTGAGGCAGGCGCACGCGATGCCCGTGGCGCAGACTTTGCCGAGGCTCGCCAGACCCGCGTTGCTGGACCACGCGAGTGAGCCGAAACCGGCGACGGTCGTACCGCCGCACAGCAGAAGTGCGCGGCCGGTCGTCCGCCGCGCGGCCGCCGGTGAGCCATGGCGTCGCAGGGCGAGTTGCATGTGAATGCTGTAATCTTCGGCGGTGCCGAGGAGCAACGGGACGGCCATGAGATTCATGAGGTTCCATTCCCAACCCATGAGGCGCATCGCCGCCAGCAACAGGAAAAACGCAAATACCAGCGTGCCAAGGCTTAACGCGACTTCGCGCGCCGAGCGAAAGGCGAGCCAGAGCGCGCCGGTGATGATGAGAACGATGGGAATGGTGATCAACCACAAGTCGCGCTGGACAACGGCGAGCAATCCTTCGCCGAGCGTGTCCCAACTGGTGAGATATAAGCCATTGGGAGGCAATTGCTTGGACCATGAAATGTCGGAGCTTTCTGAAGGGTAAATGAGGCCAAGGGCGAGCCAGTTGCCGTCGTGGCGGGCAGTGGTTTTGTTGAGGATCCAGCGGCTGATGGTGTTGGTGGGCCAGTAGATAACATTTTGATTTACAGCGTGTTGCCAGGTGTCAAGGACGGCATCGGTGAGGCGGAGGGAGTTGGTGGAAAAGTCGGCGGTGCGCGCGGCGGCGTGGAGGGTGGAACGTTGCGATGCAAGGTGTTGGGCGGCAATGTGATTGGAACGTTGCAAGGCGGGCTGCGGCCACAACGTGTCGGGCAGGGTGAAGTCGGCGATGTGGCCCTGCTCGCGGGCACGGTGCAGAACGGGTTGAATGGCAGTAAGTTGCGAAGCGACGGCGGCTTCGGTTTGGGCTTCGACGAGGAGGAAAAGCGGTTCCTGCGTGCGCTCAAGTCGCTGTTGCAATTCCAGCATCGCCGCATGTGCTTCATTACCAATGGGTCGCAACGGTTCGGCCGTGTGATCGAGGCGCGGCAGGCCCGGGGAGAGGATGACGACCGCAAGGATCAATAAGGCGACAGTTACGAACCAGAATGGTACGGCGGTGGCCGAGCGGCGGCCGGGCGGCGGCTCAACCTGGGCGGACGGCTGAGCGTTTTCAGCGCCGTTTGCCACGCCATTTTTCAGGAGCGGCGGGAGGAAGGCGTTGGCCATGATGAGCGCCGCGAGAATGACGCCGAGGGTGACCAGCGAGCCGAGTTGGGCGAGGCCGGGCAGGCCGCCCCAGTTCAAAACGAAGAACGCCGCGGCGGTAGTGGTCGCCGCCCAGAAGATGCTGGGGGCGACTTCGCGGCGGACTTCGGCGGCGGATTTGCCGGGCGAGGCGAGCGCCTCTTGATAAAGGACGAGCGCGTAGTCCACGCCGAGGCCAAGGAGGATGGCGGCGAAGCCGAGGCTGACGACGTTGAGCGAGCCGAAGAGCAGGCCGCCGAGGCCGAGCGTGGCGGCGAGCACGACGCCGAGCAGCGCGAGCAACCAGAGCAACGGCTTGAAGCGTCCATGCACCAGCCAGAAGAGCAGCGCGACGATGGCGGCGGTGCCGAGCGCGGAATGGCGCATGTCGCGTTCCATGCTGAGGGAAATCTCCGAGAGGAACGCCGGGTGGCCGGTGTAACGAATCGCGCACGCGAGACCGTCGTCATGGGTGCGTTGCCAGGTGGCGACGGACGCGCGCAATTCGGCGAGCCAATGCGCGGCGCGGCGGTAATCGCGCAGGTCTTCGCGCGGCGTGACGAACACAAGGCGGAACCTGCCGTCGGGCGAGGCGAAGAGTTCATTGCCCTGGCCGAATTGCGATGCCTGATCCGCCGCGCCGGGCAAGGTCATGAGGCCGAACGGATCATAGCCGCGCCGCGCGATTTCCTCGGGCGACAGCGAAGTGGTGAGCGCGGCCTTGGTGGCGGCGAGGGTGGCGGAAAGATTTTGCGGGGCGAGACGGTTGGTGAGGTCGCGCCAGGCGGCGGGCGGCTGGTTGAGCCAGAGCCAGGCAATGAATTCGGCGGCTTGCTCGGGATGTTCGAGCCAGGGCGGCTGCCAGGTGACGTCGCGGGTGAGGTGATGATTGGCGTGGAGATGTTCGGTGAGCTCGCGGGCGGCGGACGCGGCGGTGTCGGCATCGGGGGCGCGGAGGGTGATGATGAGTTCGCGGGCGTTGGCGAAATTCTCCTGGTACAGCCGCAGGCCGCGCACCGCGGGGACGTCGTCGGGCAGGAGGTTGAGGACCTCGACATCGAAGCGCAGGCGGGCGAGCCCGATGGCCACCGGGACAAGCAGCAGGAGCCAGAGCCAGCGGCGGGAGGTCATGCGGGGGAAATCCGAATGACGAAGGACGAATGACGAAAGAAACGCCGAAACCCTAAGAACTGGCGATTGAATGCGGGCGGTTGTTTCATGATGAGCGCGACAAGGGGTGTGATAGCGGAAAAAGTTGAAGAGTTAAAGCGTGGAAGCGTTGGGGAAGCTGACAGAAAGATGGGGGACAGAAAAATGGGGATTGGACTAACACGGAAGGGTTCACCGAGTCCATGTGTGGTTACTGCGTTTCGGAATTTCGGCTTGGGGGCTTCTTTGGGCACGACCCGCATCCAAAGCGGCATGGCGCTTCGCTTCCCGCCGCAGTCCAAAGTGAGCCGTGGCTTGTGTTGGGTGCCGGTGGGTGCGATACTGGGCCACTACCCAATGAGGCGGCGCCGATACATCACGTGGGGAAGTGCAATCGCAGCGTGTGTGGTGATTCTGTTTGTGGCGTTGCGCCCGCGCGAGCCAGTGTATGAAGGCCGCACGTTAAGTGAGTGGATGGCGGATTTGGAGGTGGGCCACAATCCTGAATTTGAAAGCCTGATGGTGGAAGAAACGGAGGGCACGACGAGTGGCAAGGCCGCCAAAGCCATCCGGTCCATTGGCACCAATTCGATTCCTCATTTGGTCGCGAGCTTCGATGAAACTCGGCCCGAGCAATTATTAAAGGCGATGGGTGCGATCGAACTCGTCGGCACCAACGCGGATGCCTGTGTGCCTTGGTTGTTAAACGCGTGTCGCGAAGAAAAGCGCCCGTTCCACAGAGGCATGTTGGCGTGGACCATTGCAAGAACTACGGCTGATCCACAGGCCACCGCTGCCATAATGGTCGATAGATTTAGAATCCTCGCTCCCGAAAACGGCGAGTTGTTTCTCTGGGTGGTCGGCGGGCGCGTTATGCCGAGCCGGTTGGCAGTCCCCATCCTGGCGAAATTGGCGCGGGAGGCGGACGGCGAAACCCGCGCGGCGGCAATGCGCGAGTTGCAACAGTTGGCACAAGCAACCAATACACCGACGAGCCGGCCAGCGAGGTCTGCCTTGGAGAAACTCGGCGCTGCTCCAGAGACAAAAACCCCATGAACCGTCGCCGGTACAGCGCTTGCGGATTGGCGACGGCGGCGTGCGTTGCGGTGTTGCTGCTCTGGCGGCATTATGCGGACACGCGGTATTCGGTCAAATTGTCGGATGGGTCGGGGTTGCGGATTGTGGGGGTGAGTTACGGGCTTACGAATGAATTTGTGGCAGGCGATTTTCTGGACCGCCAGTTCGGTCGCAAAGCGCCCGCGGGCGGGATCAACATTCTGAGTTTCAAAATCCATCAGCCCGCTACGCATCGGGTTGAAGGCTTTGATCGGCCGGGCCTCGCCATCTTTCTCGAACTGACCGACGCGGATGAGAAAACCCATCCGCTGCTGAAGTCGCGCCGGGCAGACAGCGCGCGCCTGGAATTCCCGGGAGAACACGGTGCCGTCGGCTACATGCCAATCGTGTTTCACAAGCAGGGCAGAAGTCATTACGCGATGGCCATGGTCACGGTCTTTTCGCGGGACCAGGCGCGCATTCCGGTGCGGTTGCAGACGCGGCAAACCAATGCCACACAACCTTGGGCAAATCTGGCCGAATTCAAAATCCGCAATCCGGCGCGCGCGGTGTCCGAAGCATGGTCCGCGCAAGACCTGCCGCAAAGCCAGACCATCGGCGACATCACACTGACGTTGCTCGAAGCTGGCCACACCAACTTTCCCGCGGTCGAGAACCCTGCGCGGCCAAACGTCGCGTCCACCGCCGTGTTCGATGTGACGGTGGGCGGCCAACACGACACGAATTGGAACGTGCGGGAAGTCGTGGCGCAGTCGGCGGACGGCAACCACGTGTCACTGTGGCGTAATTCGCAGCAGGCGCTCAGGCTCTTTTCCCGGTACGGTTCGCTTCCCACGAACCAGTTCTGGCGGGTCGAGGCAACAGTTGCCAAGTCCGCTGGCTTCACGGCGTCGGAGCTGCACACATTTTCCGTCCCGTATCCGCTGGACCCGAAATGGACGACCAACTTCGCGGGCCAATCAGTGACCATCGGCTATGCGAACGGAGACATGCTGGCGGTGGAATTGCCGGACAAACCGCCGACCAAGCGCGTGACGTTCGTGCACGCCTTGAATCAGAAAGGGGACCGCATCGATGAAATCACCGGTTCGTGGGGACAACACCGTTTCTGGCGCTCATTGAGAGTGACTTCAAAGGACACCGACGTCACCGCGACAATTGCCATTCATGACGAATATCGCTTCGAGTTCTTCGTGCAGCCTGGAACTGCGCGAGTGGGTTCACCGTAGTTCTTCGGGGCTTCGCTGGGGAAGTTCAAGGTTCGGTCCAAAGCCTCGTGGAATTTAATGGGAGTGTGGAGCAGGGAAATGGCATAGTGGCGGGCGTGACCAAACGGCGATGGATTGTTGGTTGCGCGGTGCTGGCGGTGGTGGGGATTGGGTTTTACATTCATTCCCTGCGCGAGCCGGCTTGGAAAGGAAGGCCGTTGAGCGAATGGCTGGAGGATGTGGTAAGGGAGTAAGGGAAGCGGGGCGAAAGGTACGGATGGGCGCACGGGTGCGCCGATTTCAAATTTGAACATTTGAAATTGCGAGCCCGCGTAAGTAACTCAAACAAGAGAAGTTGCTGCGCTCTCCTCCTTGCAATTGACTCACTCTTCGCGCGTCCTCGGGTCAAGGAGTGTGGATCTCCCTGACCTCGACGCTGGAGCCGGGCATCACGACTCCGGGGCATTCACGGGCCACGTCGATCGCCTCCGCCAGGCTGTCCGCCGAGATGATCATGAAGCCGCCAACCACTTCTTTGGCTTCCATGAACGGCCCGTCGGTCGTACCGCGCGAGGTGACGACGCTGCCGCCACCGAGCCTGCCGCCCAGCTCAACGATGTTCTGCTGGAACTTCTCCATCCAGGCATTGAATCTGGCATACATCTCTTTCATTTCGGCGGGAGATGGTTTTACACCTTCGCCCGGCTGGCTTCGTTGGATGCACAGATACTTTTGTTTAGGCATAATGTTTCTTTCGTTCGCTCGGCGAGATTAGCCGACACCTTACGACGAATGAACACCTTTGTTTTGGACATTGCCGGTTTTCTGAATCTTCAGACCGGCTCCTACCAAGCGGCCCTATTGGGCTTGTAACCGGGCCGGGTTGCGGGGAGTCTCTTATCTTATGAACCCGAAAGCTGGACGTCGTGCATGGTCTCTTACACTTGTCCTTTTGATTGGCTTGGGAGTGTCAGGAGGATGGGCGCAGAATGAACCGAAGAAAGCCCCCGCCAAAGGGGAGGCGGCGGACAACATCGACTGGCAGAAGGCGCAGCAGCTTTTTCGTCGCAATCAGCAGGGGGAGAAGTTGTCGCCGGAGGAGGACGCGTATTTGAAGCGGGCGCTGGCGGCGCGCAAGGCGAAGGGGCCGGCGGGCGGGCGCGGCGCGAATCAGCGCAAGGCGCCGGAGCGGCTCATCCCGCTCAGTGACATGAGCGCGAGCGACCGTTACGAAGGGCAGGATGGCGGGCTTTACGGCGGGGGACGCAACACGCCGCCGGATGGACATCGCAAGGCGGCGGAGGCGGAACTGGCGAAGATTCGTCCGCTCAACGCGGAGGGCAAGCCGGCGGACGACGGCACAATCGGGTTCGTGGCGATCAGCATGTCGAATGCGACGATGGAGTTTTCGCGGTTCAAGCAGCAGGCGGACCGGTCGCCGTTGAAGTCGGGGAAGGTGACGATCGTGGATTGCGCGCAGGGCGGGCAGGCGATGGCGCAGTGGGCGCCGCCGGAGGCGCGGCCGTGGCAGGTGGCACGGGAACGGCTGGCGGCGGCGAAGGTGTCGCCCCAGCAGGTGCAGGTGGCGTGGATCAAGCTGGCAAACGTGGCGCCGTCGGGTTCGATGGCGGAGCACAACGGCAAGGTGGAGAGCGACACCGTGGCGGTGTTGCACAACGCGAAGGCGCTGTTTCCGAACCTGCGCGTCGCGTATCTGGGCAGCCGGATTTACGGGGGCAACGCGGTGGGCGCGCTCAATCCGGAGCCCTACGCGTATGAAGGGGCGTTTGCGGTGCGGTCGTTGATCCAGCGTCAGATAAAAGGCGACGCGGAACTGGCACTGACGAAGTCGCCGCTGCTGTTGTGGGGGCCGTATCTGTGGGCAGAGGGAACGAAGGGGCGGAAGAGCGATCAACTGGTGTGGGAGCGGAGCGATTTCACGGACGACGGGGTGCATCCGACGAACAGCGGGCGCGACAAGGTGGCGGAGTTGATGTTGAAGTTTTTCACGACGGACCCGCTGGCGAAGGGGTGGTTTGGGAAATGAGGTTATGCGATTATTGATTGGCGGATTGGCGATGGTGGTCCTGGGCACGGGTCTTCAGGCGGCGCCGGCGGGCGTGCGCAAGGTACGGGATCTGGTCATTTACGAGGACGCGAAGTTTTACGCGGCGTTTCCATCGATTGTGCAGCGGCGCAACGGGGAGTTGCTGGTGGCGTTCCGGCGCGCGCCGGAGCGGCGGCCGTACGACCCGAGCGGCGTCACGCACACGGATGCGAACAGCAACCTGATGCTGGTGCGGTCGAAGGACCGCGGCCAGACGTGGAGCACGCCGCAGTTGATGTCGGTGCATCCGTTCGGCGGATCGCAGGACCCGTGCATGGTTCAATTGCGGGACGGCACGCTGCTGTGCGCAAGTTATGCGTGGGCGCCGTTGCCGAAGGAGTCGATTGCGAAGTTGAAGCAGCCGGTGTTCGGCACGGGCAACTTCGCGTTCCTCGGCGGGTACCTGGTGAAATCGCGTGATGGCGGCAAGACGTGGTCGGACCCGATCATTCCGTCGCCACGCAAAGGCGAGCCGAATGTGGACATTTTTGGGAAACCGATCCCGGCATACAATCGCGGCGCGATGTGCGAGGGGCGGGACGGGCGGCTGTATTGGGTGGTGGCGTCGGGCCACACGAATGCGCCGTCACGCACCGGGACGCATCTGATGATTTCGGCGGACAAGGGCGAGACGTGGCAATATTCGTGCGTGGTGGCGGAGGACCCGAAGGTGCAGTTCAACGAGGCGTCGATTTACGAAACGCCGAAAGGCGACCTGGTGGTGTTTTTGCGCACAGCGGGATTCAACGATCACACGTGCGTTGCGCGTTCGACGGATCGCGGGCGGAGTTTCACGTGGCAGGACGCGGGCTTCCAGGGGCATCCGCATTACGCGTTGCGGCTGCCGGATCAGCGCGTGTTGCTGGTGTATGGGTACCGGCACAAGCCGTTTGGCATCCGCGCGCGCGTGCTGGACGCGGAATGCACGAACGCGGCAAGCGCGAAAGAAATCGTGCTGCGCGAGGACGGCGGCAACGGGGATTTGGGATATCCGTGGGCGGCGATGATTTCCAAAGACCGCGCGCTGGTGGTGTATTATTTCAACCAGGCGAATGGGACGCGGCACATTGGAGGAACGGAAGTGATTTTTGATTTCTAATAGCACCAGCCGCGATAGATCTCGTAAACATCGACGCGGCCGCCGGCGAAGTAGCGGTTGCGGGGGAGGAGGAAGGTGCGCGTGGCGCGGTCGAAGGTCAGGGTGGTGGGTTGCGCGGCGTCGTTGGGATCGTAGGCGGTGAAGCGGATTTCCTGGTCGTCCTCCTCGCAGGCGTAGAGGACAACCGCGTGGTTGATGGAGAGGGCGGGGAAGCGCGAGAGATGGGCAATGGGGGATCGTGACGGCGGATGGCGTGCTGGAATTCGGCGGCGGTTTTTTCCTGGTGGGCGCGGGAAAAGGGGAACACGAGGCGCCAGTTGCCGCGCTGGGCGTAGCTTTGCCAGGCACCGCCGCATTCCGCCTTGAGCAACGGTTCCTTGGCAGCGCTGAAGTCGCGCAGGCTGGCGAAGCCGGGAATGGTGATTTTCTTTTCCTCGGGCACGGCACGGCGGGCGCTGGTTTGCACGACCTGGCGGATGAGACGCCGATAGGTGGTGTCATCGGCCACGGGCAGCGCGGGATCAAAGCGGGCATTGCGAAAGAACTGGCGGGCGGCGCGAGCGACGACAAAGCAGTGGAGCGCGTAATCGGGTTTGGGGTCGCGGCGGAGGGTGGTGCGCTGGCCGGTGGCGTCGTCGAACCGGTATTCGAGGATCAATTCATTGGCGTAGGCGAAGGAATCGGTTTCGAAGCGGAACGGTCGCGGTTGATTGGCCGTGCTGGTGCGGGAGGAGGCGCACCCGGCGGCCAGCAGGGCGAAGAGGAGCAGGTGGAACCGAAACAACATGCTTGCGCGGCAAGCTATCCCTCCGGTAGCACTCAGGCAATGCTATACGAACGGTGGCGCCGGGTCGCACAGGAGCGCGGGGGAGCAATCGCGCTGCGGGACGGCCCGACTGGCCGGGCGTGGACGTTTGCGCAACTGGCGGACGAAGCGGAGCGGGCCACGTGCCCAGACTCGCGGATGGCGTATGCGTGCGGAGCAGGCGGGGAGTTTGTTTTCAGCGTGTTGAGCGCGTGGCGCCACGGGCGGGTGGTGTGTCCGCTGGAACCGGGACAGGCGCCGCCAGAACTGCCGCGCCTGCCGCGCGAATGCGCGCACGTGAAGCTGACCTCCGGGACGACGGGCGCGGCGCGGGCCATCCTGTTCACGGCGGAACAACTGGCGGCCGACGCGGACAACATCGTGGCCACGATGGGCCTGCGGGCGGAGTGGCCAAACGTGGGGGCGATATCATTGGCGCATTCGTACGGATTTTCGAACCTGGTGACGCCGCTGTTGTTGCACGGGATTCCGTTGAGCGTGACAGGCACGCCGTTGCCCGAGGCAGTGCAACGGGCGTGCGCGCGGGAAAAGGCGGTGACGCTGGCGGGGGTGCCGGCGTTATGGCGCGCGTGGCACGAGGCGGGTGCCATCACTCCAACGGTGCGGCTGGCGATTTCCGCGGGCGCGCCGTTGCCGCTGGCGTTGGAACAAACGGTGTTCAACGAGCGCGGCGTGAAGATCCACAACTTTTACGGGTCGAGCGAATGCGGCGGCATTGCGTATGACGACAGCGACGCGCCGCGCGCGGACGCGGCGTGCACGGGCGCGCCGTTGCGCAACGTCCATCTGTCGCAAACGGACGACGGGTGCCTGGTGGTGCGCAGCCGCGCGGTGGCGATGACGTACTGGCCGGAGGCGCAGGCGAATCTGGGCAACGGGTGCTTTCGCGCGAGCGACCTGGTGGAGTTGAAGGACGGGTTGGTGTATTTGCGCGGGCGGGCGGGCGATCTCATCAATGTGGCGGGGCGGAAGGTGTCGCCGGAACAGATCGAGCGGGCGTTGCAGACGCATCCGGAAGTGCGCGATTGCCTGGTGTTCAGCGTGCCCGAGGCGGACGCGCAACGCGGCGAGCTCATTGTGGCCTGCGTGGCGGGCATGGCGGGGTTGGAAGGAGAACGGCTCAGGCAGTATTTGCTGGAAAAGCTGCCGGCCTGGCAGGTGCCGCGCGAGTGGGTGGTGGTGGACGCGCTGCCCGTGAATCAGCGGGGCAAGCTCTCGCGCGCGGAATGGCGGGCGAAGTATTTGCGCGAGCGGGCGTGATGCGTGAAACCGCGGAGGCGCCGCCTTTAAGATTGAAACCGGCTGCCGAAAATCGGCATGCTGTCGCCATCACCACGCTTATGAAACGTTTGCTTTTCCTGCTGCTGGCCGCGCTCGCCTTCACCGTCCCATCTTCCGCCGCCCCGGCGCGGCCCAACATTCTCTGGCTCACCTGCGAAGATTCCAGCGCGCACATCGGGTGTTACGGCGACAAGTTCGCCACCACGCCGAACATCGACGCCATTGCGGCGCGGGGCTTGCGCTATCAAAACGCCTGGTCGTGCGCGCCCGTCTGCGCGCCCGCGCGCACCACGATCATCAGCGGAATGTATCCGCCCAGCACCGGTTCCGAGCACATGCGCAGCCTGGTGCGTCTGCCCGCCGGCATGAAGATGTATCCGCAATACCTGCGCGAGGCGGGTTACTATTGCACCAACAACAGCAAGGAGGATTATAACCTCGAAAAGCCCGGTGAAGTCTGGAACGAATCCTCCGGGCGCGCGCATTGGAAGAATCGCCAGCCGGGCCAGCCGTTCTTCGCCATCTTCAATTACACCGTCACGCACGAAAGCCAGGCCCGCAAACGTCCCCACACGCCCGTGCACGATCCCCAGATGGTCCGCGTGCCCGCCTATCATCCGGACACACCCGAGGTGCGGCTGGACTGGGCGCAGCACTACGACAACGTCACCACCATGGACGGCATGGTCGGCAAGGCGTTGCAGGAACTGGCCGACGCCGGCCTGGCCGACGACACCATCGTGTTCTTTTATTCCGACCACGGGACCGGCATCGCGCGCAGCAAACGCTGGCCGTACAATTCCGGTTTGCGCGTGCCGTTCATCGTGCATATCCCCGAGAAGTTCAAACACCTTGCGCCGAAGGATTACCGGTCTGGCGGCGTGACCGAACGGCTCATCAGCTTCGTGGATCTCGCGCCCACGTTGCTGAGCCTGGCGGGTGTGAAGCCGCCCGCGCATCTGCAAGGGCACGCGTTCATGGGCGCCCACGAAGCGCCGCCGCAGCCGTTCATTTACGGCTTCCGCGGGCGCATGGACGAGCGCTTCGACCTGGTGCGCACCGTGCGCGACGAGCGTTATGTCTATATCCGCAATTACATGCCGCACAAAATCTACGGCCAGCACGTCTCCTATATGTTCGAGACGCCCACCACGCGCGTGTGGAAAAAAATGCATGACGAAGGCAAGCTCAACGCGGCGCAGGACATCTTCTGGAACACCAAGGCGCCGGAGGAATTGTATGATTTGCAAAACGATCCCGACGAAGTGAACAACCTCGCCGGTTCGCCCGCGCACCAGGACGTCCTCAAGCGCCTGCGCCAGGCGCAACAAGACCTGGCGCTGAAAATCCGCGACGTTGGCTTCCTGCCCGAAGGCGAAATTCATTCGCGCGCCGAAGGCTCCACGCCCTACGACATCGGCCACGACGACGCCAAGTATCCGTTCAAGCGCGTGTTCGAGACGGCGGAAGCGGCTTCACTCTTGAAGGCCGCCGCGCTGCCGCAGTTGAAGAAGGCGTTGAAGGACGGCGACAGCGCGGTGCGTTACTGGGGTGCGCTGGGAATTCTCATGCGCGGCAAGAGCGGCGTGGACAAGGCGGCGGCGGAATTGCGAGCGGCGCTGAAGGACGCTTCGCCTTACGTGCGCGTGGTGGCCGCCGAGGCGCTGGGGAAATTTGGCGGCGCGGCGGATTCGCAAGCGGCGGTGGCTGTTCTGGTTGGCCTGGCGCCCATTGATCGCAACGGCGTCTTCGTGTCGATGGCGGCGCTCAACGCGCTGGATGAACTTGATGGCAAGGCGAAGAGCGCGCTGGCCGCCATCCAGGCCCTGCCGCAGAAGGCCAAGGGCGTCGATGCTCGCATGAATTCCTATGTGCCGCGTCTGATTGAAAAAACGGTGGCGGATTTGCAATAAGCGCCGTTATCGGGCGGAAGCGGGCAGAAGCGGGCGGATTATCGCAAGTCGTTGATGATAAGGTGCTTATAACGCGACTAGCACTCGGGCGATAAATCGGTTGCAAGCCATTGTGGTGCAGGTGGATGCGTCGTTTTTGCGTCTTCTATTTCTTCACGAACTGCACCGCATCGACCACCACATGCCCATCCGTGTCTTCATTGGAAACAATCACGCGGGTTCCCTTGCCTTTGGGCAGGGGCCAGGTGCCCAGTGAATAACGTCCGTTGGTGTCCGCGTTCTTCTGATTGATCTTGCGCAGCGTGGCCGGCAAATCGACGACGCTGACGGTGACCGGCGTGTTGCTCGCGCGATTGGAGCCCGCCGGCGCGTGAAGGAAAATCTCATACGTGCCGGCTTCCGGAATCTCCGGCTGAAATTCGATGGCGGCCTTGCCCTTGTTCTTGTTGCTGTCGTGCACGTAGCTCGCGCCGATGATGGTACCCAGTGAACGTGAACCGGCCCACTCCCCGATGGCCTTGCCCTGCGTGTCGTCCAGCACGATGCCCGGCAGGCTTTTCGCGTCGATGAACTTCGCGCCCGCGGCCGGCGCTTTCCCGGGCGAAGCGGCTTTGGTAGCCGGAGTCGCGGCGCGTTTGTCATCGAGATTGCGCTTCAAATCATCCGGGGCGATTTCCACCTTCGCGCCGCCGGCGGGGATGTTCACTTTGGCTGTCCAGAGAATCGCGTTGATGACAAGTTTGCGCTGGCTTTCGATCCCCCAACTGGAATGCAGGTCGCAACCCGTGAAGGCGAAGCTGCGCCCGCCATTGGGCCGCTCGTACGCCCAGGCGATGATTTCGTCGCGGCCCGCATGCGCCTTCGCATCGGGCGTGGTGCGCGAATTGTCCGGCACCTTGCCCGCGAGCAAGGGCACAATGCCCGGCTGATAATGCAGGTTGTAGAGCCAGCCATCGCCGGGCGCGGCAAACGGCTTCACCCCGCGCGTCACCGGGTGTTCCGGGATGTGCGTGAATTCCATGTCCCAATGCCCGCGGCAACCGATGTCGCGTTTCCACACGCCGCCCAGCCACGTCTGGATTTCATCGGCCATGCCGTCGGGGTAATCGACCGCCTGGTGGAGCTGCACCAGGCCCGCGCCATCGGCCACGAGTTTGCGGATGATGTCCAGTCGCTTGGGGTCAATCGTCGGATGCTTGCCGCCGCCGTCCATGTAAATGACGACCGCCTTGGCGCCGCGAAAGATACTTTCATTCTTCGGCCAGGCATCGCGCGCCATCACGGGGAACACGCCGGGCGTTTGTTTCAGCAGCTTCAGGAACAACGCGCCGCCGGCGAAGTATTCGTGCTGGCCCGCCTTGTTGCTGACGCCGCCGGCAAGGATGACAATCTTCGCCAGTTTCGGGTCGGTGGTGTCCACTTCGAGCGGGACCCGCGACTGGTCGTAGGGATCAATGGATTGCGCGCGGGAGGTCGCGGGCA
>JBFMBT010000130.1:0-17088 GCA_040754875.1 Verrucomicrobiota bacterium
GGCGCAATTGCAGGCGTTCTTCAAGAAGCACGCGGACAACAAGGAATTGTTCGAGAACCCGGAAGAAGGCATGAAACGATTCGCGCCCGCGAAGCCGGCGGCCAAGGCGGCGGCGGCGAAATGAGGTGCCTCCATGAATCTCGCCATTCCTCAAATCAATCTGGTGCTGGCCTGGCTGTGGGTTTTCCTCGGGTTTGCGTCGGGGATGTTTCTGGGGGCGAATTTTCACAAGGAGAACTGGCTGGGTGGTTATGGGAGTTTTCGGCGGCGGCTGTATCGGTTGTGTCATATTTCCTTCTTCGGATTGGGCGCGGTGAATCTGATGTTTTATTTTACGGTGGCCGGGATGACGGCGGCGGGGGCGGTGCTGAATTTTGCGGCGTGGGGATTCATCCTGGGCGCCATCACGATGCCGTTGTGCTGCATTCTGATGGCGCATTTTCCGCAGGTGCGCCTCCTTTTCGCCGTGCCGGTGTTCAGTCTGTTGATCGCGGGGACGTTGACGTTGTGGGAGGTGACGAAGTTATGAGGATTGGATTCATTGCCATGAGCGGGGTGCGCGCACAGAACGAAGAACTGGTGCGCATCGGCCTGACGCTGCCGGGGTTCATCGAACGCAGCAAAGTGATCGCGTCGCTGCCCAGCCTGTCGCTGCTGACGCTGGCGGGGCTGACGCCGGCGAAGCATCACGTGGAGTATCATGAGATTGCGGATTTGAAGGCACTGCCGGAGTTGCCGGACCATTTTGACCTGGTGGCGCTGACATCGTTGTCGGCGCAGATTTACGACGCTTATGAAGTGGCCGATCATTATCGCCGGAAGGGGATTCCGGTGGTGATGGGTGGGTTGCACGTGAGTTCTTTACCTGAGGAAGCCCGGGAGCACTGCGACGCGGTCGTGGTGGGGGAAGGGGAACCATTGTGGCCTCAGGTGCTGGCGGATTGTGAACGGGGCGCGATGCACTGCGCCTACGTGCAGTCGCCGCGCGGCATGTACGACCTGCGTGAGGCGCCCATGCCGCGCTTTGATTTGCTGGATCCGGCGAAGTACAACCGCATCACGGTGCAGACGAGCCGGGGTTGCCCGCACAAATGCGAGTTCTGCGCGAGCTCGATCCTGCTGACGCCGCGCTACAAATTGAAACCGGTGGCGAAGGTCATCGATGAATTGCACGCCATCAAACGCATCTGGCCGCGGCCGTTCATCGAGTTTGCGGACGACAACAGCTTTGTGGCGCGCGACCATTACAAGGCGTTGCTGCGCGCGATGGTGAAGGAGGATTTGCGCTGGTTCACCGAGGCGGATGTGCGCGTGGCGCAGGACGATGAATTGCTCGCGTTGATGCGCGATTCGGGCTGCCAGCAGGTGCTCATTGGCCTCGAAAGCCCGCGCAAGGCAAGCCTCGACGGATTGGAAACCAACGCGAATTGGAAGGTTCGCCAGCAGGACTCGTATCGCGTCGCCATTGAGAAAATCCAATCCTACGGCATCACCGTGAACGGATGTTTCATCCTCGGCCTGGAAGGCGACACGCCGGAGGTGTTCGACGAGGTGCTGCGCTTTGTGAAGGATTCGGGCCTCTACGAAGTGCAGATCACGTTTCTCACGCCGTTCCCCGGAACACCACTGTATCAGCGGTTGCAGGCGGAGGGGCGTTTGCTGCGCGAGCGCGCGTGGGAACTGTGCACGCTGTTTGACATCAATTTTCGGCCGCGCCAGATGAGCGTGAGCGAGTTGCAGAATGGGTTTCTGCGGCTGGCCAAGGCGCTCTATTCGGAAGACGTAACGAAGGCGCGGCGACGTCAATTCAAGAACCAGCTCCGCACCTCGCCGAACTTCAAGCGGCGCGCGGGGGTGGAGGTGCAACTGGCGGCTTGAGATTATGCTGGCGAGATTTGCATTGATCCTTTGGATGGCCATGATGCTCGTGGTGGTGGGGCTGGCGGTGTTGTTCGTCCATCGTACGCGCGTGGCGGGCATCGTGTGGGCGGTGGTCGCGGTACTCGGCGGTATGCTGTGCTATGGATTTGTCTCGGCGGCGATCGGCGTGTACGAGATTCAGGACTATGCACAGAAGGCGGCGTTTTGGGTGTCGGTTCTCGCGGGGTGCAAGGGAGTGGCGTTGCTGGTGATTGGGTTGAGGAGGTTAAGGATGGTGAACGCAAGTTGACTTTGCTGAAGAGCGTGGTGAATCGCCAGGTGAACAACAAGTTGCCTTCCTTCAAGGAGCCGCGCTTGTTCTGACATCCACTTGAGCGCTCCTATGGCTTGGCGGCGACGCGAAGGTTCATGCGCGGGATGACAGCGATGGCATGCGTGGGGAATGTTTTGCGCTTTTGGATTGCGACGGTTAACCTGCGGATATGTCGAAGGTTTCGGGCAAACGGAAAAAGGGCAGAGCGATGATGCTGGGCCTCGGGATGGATTCCGACGGCCACAAACGCATCACCAGAGGCGATAATTTCGCGCTGGTGGGAGGCTCGGCGGAGACGCATGAGGCGATGACGGAGAAGGTCATCAAGATCAATGAGAAGTTGACCGCGCGCGGAAAGAATCTGGATACGGTCAGCGGGGAGGAATTCGACGACATCGCGCACGACGTGGGCTTGCGGCGGCAGGATTCCAAAACAGGTTAGGCGGTTCAGCGCGCCTTCTTCAGCGCCATGACCAAGGCATCGACGGCATGGCGCTCCTTGTAGCCTTCAAGGAAAAGCTTCGCGCGAATGATTCCTTTCTGGTCGATGATGAATGTGCCGGGATGAGGAATGCCGTTGACTCGCTCGGGCGCTTCCTTGTTGCGAATGCCGTAGGCATCGATGGTCTTGCTGCCGGCATCGGAGAGCAAGGGATACGTAATCTGCCGTTGGGTGGCGAAGCGCTTCAAAGTTTCAACCGAATCGTAGCTGATGCCGACCAACCGGCCGCCGGTGGCTTCGATTTCCTTGAGGTTCTGTTGCAGTTCAACTAACTGCTTTTTGCAGTAGGGTCACCAATCCGCGGAGCGATAGAACACCAGGGCCACCGGTCCTTTAGCCCGGAGGGAATCGAGAGAAACATCCTGCCCGGACTGGTCTTTGAGCGTAAATGCCGGGGCCTTTTGGCCGACGGCGAGACCGGTTTGCGGGGAACTGTCCGCGGGAACCCCGGTGGAAGCGAGCGAGAGGAAAACGCTCAGAAACGTCAGGCAGCGAAAGGCGTTCATGGAGCGTAGCATAATCCAACCGTGCGGTTGCGCAACTGCTCAAGCGGAAATTTCCTCGTTTCCTGAGGCTGCAGCGTCGAGTCTGAAACCGGGGGTTTGACTTGCGTCACCACATTCAACCGCACGCTGGCGCATTCCTTGACTCGCCGGGGAACCGCTGGTACGGTTTCGCCGTCAATCAGCCGTAACTGCGATGTCTGACGATTACAGTCCATATGCGTTCCTGGCGGTGTTCCTGATCGTCGCGCTGATTTTTCCCCTGATGCCGCTGCTGCTGGCGCATCTTTGGGCCAAAAAGTTTTCCCCGCAAAAGCCCGGCGAACAAAAGAACGCCACCTACGAATGCGGCCTGGAGTCCAAGGGCGACGCATGGGTGCAGTTCAAATCCGAGTATTACCTCTACGGCATAATCTTCCTGGTTTTCGATGTGGAAACAGTTTTCCTGCTGCCGTTCGCCGTGGCGTTTACGGGGCTGTCGGTGGGAGGGTTCATCGCGATGATGGTTTTTCTGCTGCTGCTGGTGGAAGGGCTCGTTTGGGCGTGGCAGAAGGGTGTGTTAACGTGGAAGTGACGGGCCGCGCGGGGCGGACGATGACGTCCGACGGATCGCGGCCCGACCCGAAGTTATGGCTGTCGATGAAGGACTGCGCAGTGAGTTGAGCAAACAGGGCGTGTTCACCACGACCTTGGAGGAGCTCTACAACTGGGGCCGCAAGAACTCGGTGTGGCCGCTGCAATTCGGCCTGGCGTGCTGCGCCATCGAGATGATTGCGGCGTCGATGTCGCGCTACGATCTGGCGCGATTTGGCGCGGAGGTGTTTCGTCCCTCGCCGCGGCAGGCGGACCTGATGATCGTGGCGGGCACGGTGACCAAGAAAATGGCGCCGCAGGTGGTGCGCCTGTACAACCAGATGCCTGAGCCCAAGTACGTGATTGCGATGGGCGCGTGCGCGATTTCCGGCGGACCGTTCAAACAGGGGTACAATGTGCTCAAGGGGATTGATCGTTACATTCCGGTCGATGTGCACATTCCCGGTTGTCCGCCGCGGCCGGAGGCGCTGTTGCATGCGTTCATGACGCTGCAAAAGCGCATCGACGAGCAGAAGCTCGATGGCAACGGCAAGGCGCGGCATCTGGACCCGGAGGCGCCAAGCGAATTTCCGGTGCCCCAGTTTGGGGAGCATGATTTGGTGCCGCCATGCAATCCGGCGGTGTGGACGCCGGGGAAGGCAGTGAGGGGAGGGTGCTGAGCGGGTTAAATAAGTTAAATGGGTTAAATCGTTGAAGAGTTGAAGAGTTGAAGAGTTGAAGAGTTGAAGAGTTGAAGAGTTGAAGAGTTGAAGAGCGAGAATGATGACTTTGGAAGAAATCAAGGCGCGGGTTGAGGCGGCCGTTGCCGGCGCAAAGGTGGAGATTGTGCCGAATGACAGTCCGTCGGGGCAGCGCTCGTTGCTGGTGGACCGGGAGCATGGGGTCGCAGTCGCGAAGTTCCTGCGGGATGATGCGGAGTTGCAATTGGATTACCTGTCGAATGCGACCGGAGTGGACTGGCCGGACACCGTGATCAAAACGAAGACGAAGGTGAAGAAGGTCGTTGACGGCGTGGAGAAGGAGGTCGAGGAGACCGTCGAGACCAAGAGGCCCGGTTATCTGGAGGCAGTGTATCACCTGTATTCGATGGCGTTGAAGCAAGGGCCGCTGATCTTGCGGATGCGCACGGGCAATCGGACGGACCAGGTGCACCTGCCGTCGCTGACGCCGTTGTGGCGCGGGGCGGAATTTCAGGAGCGAGAGATTTATGATTTGTACGGGATTGTGTTCGACGGCCATCCGGATTTGCGGCGGATCCTGATGTGGGATGGCTTCAAGGATCATCCGATGCGCAAGGATTACGTGGAGCCGGATGACTACGAATACGAGCCCACGCCGCATGATGAAGTGTTGGAGAAAGCGAAACGGCATTATGTTTAACCTATGACCTACGGCATCCTATTTGAGCGGATTGACGAACCGGGTTTCCCACCCGGATGTTACTATGCCCATGTTCCGTCGCTTGGTCTTACGACGCACGGCGAGGGAATAGAAGGGGCGCGAACAGCGGCCCGTGATTTGGTGCGATTGTGGGTCGCCGAGAAACAGGCAAACGGCGAGGCAGTGCCGCATCCAGCGGAGACGTTTTACTCAACCTTGGAGGTCAACGAAGATGCCCTACAAGGCGCGTGAGGTTCTGGCGAAATTGCAAAAAGCGGGTTTCGTCGTGAAGCGTCAATCAGGTTCACATGTGGTATTGCGCCATTCAGACGGTCGTCAAACCTATGTGGCCATGCATACGGGCGATATTCCGCCCGGCACGTTCCGAAGCATCTTGAGACAATCGGGATTAACCGAGGAACAATTCAAACAATTGTGACAAGAACCGTGATAGAGCAAGTGGAACCTGAAATTGGCGGACGCAATTACGAAGTCGTTCCCAAACAGGGTTCTCAGGATGGCGAGATAGGCAGCGACCTGCTCGAAGTCTCGATGGGCCCGCATCATCCTTCGACGCACGGGGTGTTTCGGATGGATGTGGTGTTGGACGGCGAGCGGGTGATGAAGTTGAAGCCGGTGTTTGGTTACCTCCATCGCAACCACGAGAAGATTGCCGAGAACACGACGTATCTGGCGTCGATGCCGTACACGGACCGGCTGGATTACTTTTGTTCGATGACGAACAACTGGGCGTACGCGCTGAGTGTCGAGAAGCTCGCGGGATTGCAGCCGCCGGAGCGCGCCGAATATATCCGCGTCATCACGGCGGAATTGACGCGCCTGATCAACCACACGTGCCTCATCGGATTTTTGGTGCAGGACATGGGCGCGCTGGGCACGCCGTTGATGTACGCGTTCCGCGAGCGCGAGCACATCCTCGACTTGTTCGAGGCGCTGAGCGGCTCGCGGATGATGTGCAATTACATGCGCTTCGGCGGGTGCCGTTGTGAACTGCCGCCCGGCTGGCTGGAGCAGGCGAAGCGGGTCGTGGATAATTACCAGCACTTTCTGGACGAATATGACCGGTTTCTGTCGGAGAACGAGATCCTGATTGCGCGCGCACAAGGCGTCGGTGTGCTGCCGGCGAAACTGGCGGTGAATGCCGGCATAACGGGGCCGATGCTGCGTGCGAGCGGTGTCAATTACGACCTCCGCAAGGTGGACAAGTACGGCATCTATGATCGCTTCAGTTTTCGCGTGCCGTTGGGCGACCAAGGCGACGTTTACGACCGTTACATGATCCGGTTGCTGGAGATGCGGGAGTCCATCAAGATTTTGCAGCAGGCATTGAAGGATATTCCCGCGGGGCCGATCATGGACACGAAGGCGAAGATACGCGGGTTTCGTCCGAAGGTCGGCGAGGCGTATGGTCGCATCGAAGCGCCGAAGGGTGAATTGGGATTCTACTTGATCAGCGATGGCAGCCCGAATCCGTATCGATACCGCGTGCGGCCTCCGAGCCTGATCAATCTGACGGTGCTGGAAGACATGTGCCTGGGGCATACGGTGGCCGATGTGGTGATCATTTTGGGCAGCGTGGATATTGTGCTTGGCGAAGTGGACCGGTGAAACTAGCTTAAAACATGCTCGGCGAAGGCATCATCAAAGGCATGGCTGAGACTGCCAGAAACTTTTTTGGCAGCTATGTGCATGAGCACCGCCTCACGACGGTCGAGTACCCCGAGGAACGCATCCCCGCGAAGGAAAACGCGCGCCAGTTTCCGTTTTTGGTGTTTGACGGAAAGGATCCGATGGCCGGGTTGCGTTGCGTGGCGTGCCAGATTTGCGAGAAGGAATGCCCGCCACAGTGCATTTACATCGAGAAGAGCAAGGACAAGAAGCCGGATTACACGGGCAAGGCACAGTTTTATCCGGCGGTGTTTGACATCGACGTTTCGGTTTGCATGAGCTGCCAGATTTGCGTCGAGGTTTGTCCGTTTGAGGCGATCAAGATGGACACGGAATTTGAACTCAGCAACCACGACCGGTTTGGCGGTCTGTTGTTGAAGCGGGATGACCTGGCGAAGTCGAACCACTACTACCACACGATTCATCCGTCGGAAGCGGCAGAGGTCGATGCGCGCTTGCAGGCGGAGAAGGAGAAGGCGGAAGCCAAGGCAAAGGCCGCCGCCGCGGCTGCCGCGAAACCCGCCGCCAAGCCCGCGCCCGCAAAGGAATCTGCGCCACCCCAACCGGCACCCGCAGCGGCCGGGTAAGTTTCAACATGGACATAGGGACGCTGCTCAGCCGCATCTTCGGTGACCCGGACCAGGCGTTTGTGACGCTAAAGCATTGGCTTGTGGACCTCGCGCCGCCAGCCATCCAGCCGCTGGTTTCCATCATGCTTTCCATTGCGCCGATTCTGGGCGTGTTTCCGTTGCTGTTCGCCATCACGACGGTGCTGGAACGAAAGGGCTTGGGGCGCATCCAAAACCGGCTGGGGCCCAACCGCGTGGGGCCGTATGGGTGGCTGCAACCGGTTGCCGACGGGTTGAAGGCCATCATCAAGGAAGACGTGGTGCCGCGCGCGGCGGACAAGGTGGTGCATTTCCTGGCGCCCGTCGTGATTGTGGTGCCGGTGTTGCTGGTGTACGCGGTGCTGCCGGTGGGGCGCAACATGGTGGCGATTGATATCGACGCGGGTGTGTTGTTTTTTTTCGCGGTAGGCGCTTCGACGGAACTGGCCATCTTCATGGCGGGCTGGGCGAGCCGGAACAAGTACTCGCTGCTTGGGGCGATGCGGGCCATCGCGCAGATGATCAGTTACGAAGTGCCGTTGATATTGTCGGCCGTGACGGTGGTCATGATGACGGGTTCCCTTTCGACGATGAAGATTGTGGAGGCGCAGGGCACCTACCACGGGTTGCTGCCGGACTGGCACGTGTTCACGCCATGGGGGCTGGCGGGATTCCTGATGTTCATGGTGGCCGCGACCGCCGAGGCGAACCGGTCTCCGTTCGACATCCCGGAAGGTGAATCGGAAATCATCGCGGGTTATTTCGTGGAATACTCTGGCTTCAAATTCGCGCTGTTTTTTCTGGGTGAATACCTGGGCCTGTTCGCGGCGAGCGGGCTGGCCATCACGCTGTTCCTGGGCGGCTGGCATGCGCCGGCGGAATGGCTGACGTGGGTGCCGTCATATGTGTGGTTTTTCACGAAGCTGGTGTTGTTCATTGCGATGTTCATCTGGGTGCGCGGGACACTGCCGCGGGTGCGCATGGATCAATTGATGAATTTCGCGTGGAAATTCATGCTGCCGCTGGCGCTGGTGAACATCCTGGCGGCGGCGCTCTGGCGGTTTCTGCCGGTCGGGCCGGCCCGTTGGGTGATTACCAGCGTGGTGATCCTGGGCGCGTACCTTGTGCTGGCGCGGGTGGTTGGCGGGGAAAAGCATTTTACGAAACGGGAATATCGGTTTGCCGAGTAATGGAACTGGCGTTTGTCATAACGGCGGTGATTGTGCTGGGCGGCGCGGTGGCGGCGATGAGCCTGCGCAACCTGGTGCATTGCGCGCTGTGCCTGGCGCTCACCTTTGCCGGGCTGGCGGCGATGTATCTGCTGTTGCAGGCCCAGTTCGTGGCCTTCGTGCAGTTGCTCGTGTACGTGGGCGCCGTGGCGGTGCTGGTGGTGTTCGCGATTTTGTTGACCCGCGGCGATGACACGACGCATCAGTCGGTGTTTTCAAAGACGTCGTTCATCGGGATTTCCGTGGCCACGCTGGCCCTGGCCTGCATCCTGGCGGCGGCGCTCAGCAGTTATGTGGCGGACCGTCTGCCGCCGGGGAAACCGGAGGCGTCCGTGAAGGAGATCGGCACGCAATTGATGACGCAGTACGTGCTGCCGCTGGAAGCGGTGGGATTGCTGCTGACGGCCGCGATGATCGGGGCGGTCATCATCGCAATGCAGGAGAGAAAGGCGAAATGATACCGTTGCATTACTACCTGGTTGTGTCGGGGCTGTTGTTTTCCATCGGCCTGGCGGGCGCGTTGACGCGGCGCAACGCGATCATGGTGCTGGTGGGCATCGAACTGATGTTGAATGCGGCGAACCTGAACTTCATCGCGTTCTGGCGCTACAGCCCGAACCCGGAGGCGTTGAACGGGTTGATGTTCGCGATTTTCTCGATCGCCATTGCGGCGGCGGAGGCGGCGGTGGGCCTGGCTCTCGTGATCGCGATTTACCGCCATTACAAGACGGCGGATGTGGCGAAGTTTGATGTGTTGAAGGGATGACCATGTTTGGCATTGATGACAAATCGAGTGTCCTGTTGGCCAGCGAGGCGTTGGCCGGGCATTTCAGCAAAGTCGCATTGCACGATTTGGTCACAGCAAGCCGCACCTTTCCCATCACCTCAAGAGTGGATTTGCAAACCACACTGGATCGACTGTTCGCGAAGGAGTTTAAGGGGCGATTGGTTGGTGTCCACGGACAATACGTGCACGAGACGCTGACCATCGCGCATTTGATGCAACGGGGAAACTATCCTGTCGTAGTCAGCCCCATTCAGCACGAGGAAGTTGATGTTGGAGAAGTCGCGCCCGCCCGCTGCATCCGACAGGGGATGTGGTTATCCGCTTCAGACGGATTTCCGTTCGCTCTGCTGCTTTCACCGGCTCACAGGATGGGTATGGTGGAAGGAGTTCACTTGGAGATAGCGGTTCCTCCGGGCCAAACCGGCAGTGAATTCACGCGAGAATTCTTGGACAGGGTCGGTCGGATGGTGGCGGAAATATGCACCTACCGTGGAAAGGTGTTATCATTTGAAATCGCCAGAAATTTCACCGGAGCAGTCAAGGGTGTGCGGGTACACAAGCTGGAGTCGGTGGCGCGGAATGAGGTCATACTGCCGGAAAAGACGCTGCGACTCTTGGAGCGGAACGTGCACGATTTTATCGGACAACGATCGAGTCTTCGTGCCCTTGGTATGGCTGCGAAGAAAGGGTTGCTTTTCTACGGACCGCCTGGCACCGGCAAAACGCATACGATTCGTTATCTGGCAGGACAGTTGCGAGATCACACGACATTTCTGATCACCGCCGAACAAATGGGTTTGTTGGAACAGTATTTTCAACTCGCGCGGTTTCTCCAGCCGGCGATTGTTGTTATCGAGGACGTGGATCTCATTGCCCGGGCGAGAACACAGATGCGCAATTCGTGTGAAGAGAACCTTCTCAACTACTTGCTCAATGAAATGGACGGCCTTCGCGAGGACGCAGCAATTCTGTTCATCCTGACGACCAACCATCCCGAGCAACTTGAGGAGGCGCTGGCGTCGCGCCCAGGGCGCATTGATCAGGCGATCGAATTTCCCCTGCCGGACGACGAGGGGCGGCGAAAGTTGATCCGGCTTTATGCGCGCGGCTTACCAATTTCCGAGGAATTGGTCGCAACGCTTGTTCGCAAAACGGTCCGAAGTAGCGGGGCTTTCATCAAGGAGATGATGCGCCGGGCGGCGCAATATCTGTTGCAACGAGGCAGGGATGGTTCGCTTGCCTTGGAAGATGTTGAAGGTGCTCTTGATGAAATGTTGTTTAGTGGCGGCAGCTTGAATTTGAAACTTCTAGGAGCACCAACAAACGAGTGAAATAGTGTCACCGATTGTCAAATATCTGTGGTTGATACCGGTGTTGCCATTGCTGGCAGCGGGCGTGATCGCTGTCATGCGGCGGCAGGAGCGGTTTGTCGCGGCGACGTTGTCGATTGTGACGATGGGATTGTCGTGTCTGGTGTCGCTTTGCGCGATGGCCGTGACATTGCGAGGCGATGGCAAGGAGGCGTTTCGCGAAGTCGTCAATTTCCCCTGGGTGGAAATCGGCGAATCGTCGGTGCAACTCGGCTGGCTGCTCGACCCGCTGACGGCGATGATGCTGGTGATGGTGACGTTCGTGGGGTTGCTGATTTTCATCTACAGCGTCGGTTACATGGCGCACGACGAGAATTTCACACGCTTCTTTTGCTTCCTGTCGTTGTTCGCCGCGGCGATGCTGGGCCTGGTAATCGCGAACAGTCTGTTGCTGCTGTTCATCTCCTGGGAACTGGTGGGACTCGCGTCGTATCTGCTCATTGGATTCTGGTTTCACAAACCGAGTGCGGCGGCCGCGGCGAAAAAGGCGTTCATCACCACGCGCATTGGTGATGTGGGATTCTTTCTCGGCATCCTTTGGCTCTATTCGGAAACGGGAACGCTGTTGTTCTACGACCACGGCGCGGGCTGTCTGGAGAAGGACGCGCTGACAAAGCTGGTGACACAGACGACGTTTATCGGCATGGCGGCTTCCACGGGCATTGCGCTGCTGATTTTCTGCGGTGCCATCGGCAAGTCCGGCCAGTTGCCGCTGCACGTGTGGTTGCCGGACGCGATGGAAGGCCCCACCCCGGTGAGCGCGCTCATCCATGCGGCGACGATGGTGGCGGCGGGCGTGTTTTTGGTGGCGCGCGTGTATCCGTTGATGGATGCGGACCCAGCGGGCGCGGCGGGGCAATCGACAGCGCTGAGTGTCGTCACGTGGATTGGCGCGTTGACCGCGGTGTTGGCGGCATCCATCGCGGTGGGGCAGAACGATATCAAACGCATTCTCGCGTACTCCACGGTGTCGCAACTGGGCTACATGATGATGGGCCTGGGCGTGGGCGGCGTGGCGGTGGGAATGTTCCACTTGATTACGCACGCGTTTTTCAAGGCGCTGTTGTTCCTGGGTTCTGGCTCGGTGATTCACGGATGCCACGAGGAACAGGACATCCGGCGCATGGGCGGGTTGCAGAAATACATGCCGGTGACGTTCGCGACGTATGCGGTCGGCATGCTGGCGCTGGCGGGCGTCCCACTGGTGTTCTCCGGCTTTTGGAGCAAGGATGAAATTCTGCATTCGGCGTGGGGATGGAAGGAATCGAAGCTTCCTTTCGTGCTGGGCGCGATTGGCGCATTCCTCACGGCCTTCTACATGACGCGCCAGATGTGTTACGTCTTCTTTGGCAAATATCGCGGTGGGCACAACGAAGGTCACGGTCACGGTGCATCAGCACGCGAACCGCACGAAAGCCCGGCGGTGATGACAGTGCCACTGGTGATACTTGCGGTGTTTGCCGTTGCCTTGGGATTTCTCGGCACGCCGGTGTGGCCGGTGTTTCAGGGGTATTTGAACGGCAAACCGGTTGAAGCGCATTGGGGGCACTTGGCGGAAGGCGGGTTCATCGCGCTGCTCGCGTTGTCGGCCGTGGTGGTGGGTGGTGGATTGTTTCTCGGGTGGCGGCTGTATGGGGCGCGCGGCATCAAGTCGGCTGAGGAATCGGATGTTCTCGAACAGGCGCAGCCTTCGCTGTTCGCGGTGCTGCGTGGGAAGTTGTTCGTGGATGAACTGTATGAAGCGACCGTCATCCGCTTCAACGCATGGTGGGCGGGCGTGTGCGCGTGGATGGATCGCTGGGTGTGGGAAGGCGTGGTCATCGCGGTGTCGTATGTGTTCATCGGGATTTCCTTCGCGAGCCGCATTTTCGACGAATACGTCATCAACGTGCTGTTTGATCAAGGTTGTGAACGCGTGCGCAAGGGCGGGCAGGCGATGTCCGGCGCGCAGGACGGGCAGGCGCAAAATTACCTGCGCGCGGTGGCGCTGGCGTTGACGTTGTTCGTGTTGTTGCTGAGCTGGGGGTGCAGCGGATCATGAACGATTTCCCGGTCATCACAGCGTTGACGCTTGTGCCGCTGGTCGGCGCGGTGCTGGTGCTCGGTCTGGAGGCCTGTCAGAAGAAACTCGCGCGCGGCCTGGCGCTGGGTTTCAGCTTTGTGGCGCTGGCGCTGGCGGTGCTGGTGTGGCTGGAATTTGACCCCGCGCAGAGCGACCTGCAATTCGTCGAACGCCACGCGTGGATTCCCACACTCGGTGTGGAATATTTCGTTGGACTGGACGGATTGGGGCTCATCATGGTGGTGCTGGCGGCGATGGTTGTGCCGATGTCGATCCTCGCTTCGTGGCACATCGAGGAGAAGGTGCCGCTGAAAATGGCGCTGATGCTGTTCCTGCAGGCGGGGTTGTTCGGAACATTCACCGCGTTGAATTTTTTCCATTGGTTCTTGTTTTGGGAGCTGAGCCTGATACCCGCGTTCTTCCTCATCAAACTCTGGGGCGGGCCCGAGCGCAGCCCCGCGGCGACGCAATTCTTTGTTTACACCATGGTCGGAAGCGTGGCGATGCTGCTGGCGTTCCTGGCGATTTTCCTTTCCACAAAGTCGTTTGATTTCATCGAGCTGGCGGAGAAGGCGCGCAGCGGCGAACTCAAAGCCGCATTGTCCATCAACCTCGGTTGGTATGCGCTGAGCGAGGACCAGCTCGCCTTCATCATTTTCCTCGGCGTGCTTTTGGGCTTCGCCGTGAAGGTTCCGTTGATGCCGTTCCACACGTGGCTGCCCGCGACGTATGCCGAAGCGCCCACCGGCACGACGATGCTGCTCACGGGCGTCATGTCGAAAATGGGCGTCTATGGTTTCCTGCGCATCCTGCTGCCGATTTTCCCCGACCAGGTACGCGCCGTGCTCACGCCGCTGTTGTGGCTCGCGGTGATCACCATCGTCTTCTCCGCGTGCGCCGCCTTCGCGCAAAAGGATCTCAAGCGCGTGCTGGCCTATTCTTCGATCAACCACCTCGGCTATTGCCTCCTCGGCGTGTTTGCCGTGGCGAAACTGACCGACTCCAACAACGCATGGGGCACCGAGCGCTCGGCGGCGCTCACCGGAACGTTGCTCCAGATGTTCAATCACGGCATCACGGCGGCGACGCTGTTCTGCTTTGTCGGATTCCTGGAGCAACGGAGCGGCGGGCTGCGCAAGCTCGATGACTTCGGGGGCTTGCGCAAGGTCGCGCCGGTGTTTTGCGGGCTGATGGGCATTGCGATGTTTGCCTCGCTCGGCTTGCCCGGTTTGAACGGCTTCGTGGGCGAGTTCCTGATTTTCAAGGGCGCGTTCCCGCTGACCACGTGGGCGGCCGTGCTGGCGTGCGCCGGGCTGCTGGTGACGGCGGTGTTTTTGCTCACGCTTCTGCAACGCGTCTTCAACGGCCCGCTGAACGCGAAGTGGTCCGGCTTCGGCGACCTGACGCAATTCGAGCGCATCGTGGTCATTCCGGCCACGGCGCTGATGTTTGTGCTCGGCATCTTTCCGCAAATCATGGTCGAGAAACTGACGGGCACGGTCGTGATGATGGTCGAACATCTCCGCTGATTTCATGCTGGCCTGGACCATATACATTTCATTCCTGGGCGTGCTGGTGTTGACGCTGTTGCCGGCAGGGGAAAAGCGCCTGGCGCGCGCCGTGGCGCTGGTCAGTTCGCTGGCGGGGCTGTTCGCGGCATTGGGTGGCGCCTTCCAGTTTCAACCCGACGAAGGCATTCACACCATCGTCAATGTTCCGTGGATTCCATCGCTCGGCATCAATTACTTCCTGGCGGCGGACGGCATCAGCGTGACGCTCGTGGTTTTGACGGGCATCGCGGCGGTGACCGGCGTGTTGTTCTCGTGGAACGTCGAGCATCGCGTGAAGGAGTTTTTCGCGTTTTTCCTGGCGTTGATTGGCAGCGTGTACGGCGTGTTCCTGAGCTTCGACTTGTTCCTGCTGTTCGTGTTCTACGAACTGGCGATCATTCCCAAATATTTCATCATCGCCATCTGGGGTTCGAAGAACCGCGATTACGCGGCGATGAAACTGGTGTTGTATTCGTTCATCGGCAGCGCGCTGGTGTTGATCGGCATGGTGGGCGCGTTCGTCGTCGCGGGCATGAAGACGATGGACATCATCGCGTTGTCGAAGTTCGCGTTTTCGGAACAATTCCAATACTGGGCGTTTCCGTTTGTCTTCATCGGTTTCGCGGTGCTGGCGGGCATGTGGCCGTTTCACACCTGGGCGCCGACCGGCCACGTCGCGGCACCCACGGCGGCTTCGATGTTGCTGGCGGGCGTGGTGATGAAGCTCGGGGCCTATGGCGCGTTACGCGTGGCGGTGACCTTGTTCCCCGCCGGGCTCAAGGAATGGGCGGGGCCGATTGCCTGCATCGCCGTGGCGGGCATTGTGTACGGGGCGATGGTGGCGCTCGTGCAGAAGGATTTCAAATTCGTCATCGGTTATTCGAGCGTCAGTCATATGGGCTTCGTCCTGCTGGGCCTGGTGACGCTCAACGAAATCGGCCTGAGCGGAGCGGTGTTGCAGATGTATTCGCACGGCATCATCGCGGGCCTCCTGTTCGGCGTGGTCGGGCGCATGGTGTATGACCGCGCGCACACGCGGGAACTCGATGAGCTGGAGGGGATGAAGTTGAGCAAGGCGATTCCATTCGCGGCAGTGACGTTCGTCATCGCGGGCGTCGCGTCGATGGGCATGCCGGGCTTCAGCGGGTTCGTCGCGGAACTGTCGGTGCTGGTGGGCGCGTGGAACACGTATCCGACGCTCGCGGTCATCGCGGGCGTGGGCATCATCATCGGCGTGGCGTACACGCTGCGCGCGTTGCAAAAGGCGTTCTTCAGCGACGAAGGCAAGCCGCCCAGGGACGCCCCGGAACACCTGGAGCCGATCACCGTTCCCGAACGCGTCGGCGCGGCAATATTGATTGCGGCGACGCTCATCATCGGCCTGTATCCGCGCCTGCTGCTCGACATGATTAACGCCAGCTTCAACACGCCGCTCTTTGACGGCCTGCGGAAGGGAGGCCTGCTGTGACGCATTTCAACTACGTCGAAGTCCTCCAGCTCGCGGGGCCGGAAACGATTCTGACGCTGGCGGCGTTGGCGGTGTTGGGGGCCGACCTGTTGTTCATGCGGGACGACCCTGCGAGATACCGGCGCATGGTCTGCGCGGCATTTGCGGGCGTCGGTTGCGTGGGCGCGGGATTGTTCCTGTTTGCGGCGCATGCGCACGGCGTGGTTTCCAATGGCATGCTGGTGCTCGACCCGCTCACGACCATCGTCAAACTCGCGCTGCTCGTGCTCACGCTGTTCACCGTAATGATTTCCATCGACAGCGATTTCACCACGCACGTCGGCGAATACTTCGCGCTGATTTTGATGGCGGCCGTTGGGATGCTGTTCATGGCCGGCGCGGAGGAGATTCTGATGATCTTCGTCGCGCTGGAACTGACGAGCATTTCGCTTTACGTGCTGGGTGGGTTCAACAAGCAGGACGTGAAATCGTCTGAGGCGGCGTTGAAATATTTTCTCGTGGGCGGGCTGTCCGCCGCTTTCACGCTGTATGGGTTGAGTTTGATTTACGGATTGTCCGGCTCGACGAATCTGCGCGACATCGCCGCGGCGTTGCAGGGCAGGGGACTGGATCCGCTTTTGATTGTGGCGCTGGTGATGACGGTCATCGGGTTTGGGTTCAAGATAGCCGCGGTGCCGTTCCATTTGTGGGCGCCGGATGCTTACGAAGGCGCGCCCACGCCCTCGGCGGCGCTCATTGCGTCGGGCTCCAAGGTGGCGAGTTTCTTCCTGCTGGCGAAGGTCATGATGCTCGGCTTCGCGGGCGTGGAAGGCAGCGGCGCCTGGCGCGCTTACGTGCCGGGCTGGGTGCCGACGCTGGGCGCGCTGGCGGCCCTCTCGATGGTGATGGGCAACCTTGCCGCCATTGTGCAAGGCAGCTTCAAACGGCTGCTGGCCTATTCGGCCATCGCGCACGCGGGCTACATGCTGCTCGGCGTGATGTCGCATGACGAGCGCGGCATGGCGTCGCTGGTGTATTACGTGGCGACCTACGGGCTGGCGACGATTGGCGCGTTTGGCGTTGTGGCCGTCCTCCAGGAACGCGGTGGTGGTGACAAACTCACCGACTTCGCGGGCCTCTGCCAGCGCGCGCCGCGGCTGGCGCTGTACTTGA
>JBFMBT010000131.1:0-17043 GCA_040754875.1 Verrucomicrobiota bacterium
TGTGTTTGACGAGGCTCAGGCCAATCCCCACCCCCTGCGACTCACGCCGCATTTCTGTTCCCCGGCGATAAAAGCGTTCGAAAATCCGTTCATGATCCTCGGGCGGAATGCCGCAGCCACGGTCTTCCACCGAAAGGCGTAACGTTGTGTCCCGTTCTTCAAGATCGACCGTCACCGTTGAACCGGCGGGCGAAAACTTGATGGCGTTGTCGATAAGGTTCACGAGTGCCTGCTGGATGGCCGCGCCGTCCAGCAGGGGTTGAAGGTCAAGCGCCACCGGTTCGGCCCGCACGTTGATCTTGTGTTCCATGGCATACGGCTCCATGAGCTTGACCGTTTGTTGCGCGAGCGCGCCAACATCCGTTGGCTCGAACTCGAATTGTTTGCGTCCCTGCTCGATGCGCGCGAAGTCGAGCACGTTCTCAATGAGCGCGGAAAGCCGGCGGCATTCCTGCACGATGAACCCGAAGTATTCGCGTTGTTTGTGGGGTTCGGCGATTTTGCCGCGCTCGAGGTTTTCCGCCATGAGGCGCACGGAGGCGATGGGCGCGCGCAATTCATGCGACACGGCGGAGACGAAATTGCTCTTCATCTCTCCGAGCTGCTGTTGCTGGCGGAATGTCAAATACGCGCTGCGCAGGCTGATGAGCGCGGCCAGCGTGGCAAACGCCACGAGGGATGAAAGCAGGACGGACCGCTGTTTCAGTTGCCGGAAATAGCTTCCGTCACGCCCCAGGTGAATGCGGACGCGCGCAGCCGGCTGGCCCGCGATGGTTACCTCGGCAGCGCCAAAAATCGGCAGGCCGGCCCGGTCATTCCATTGCGAAATTGGTCCCCCCAGTTTCATTTCAGTCACGGACAGACTGTTGGCATAGGCGGTGCGGCCCGCGATTTCGATCGTGATCCCGAACGGTCCGAGCAATTCGCGCAAGGTGGAACGATGGCGAACCAAGAAAGTTTCCAGCCCATTTCCTTCCGGGACGCAAAAGAAGCTGAAGGTTTCGGCCGCTCTCCCCGGTGACAGACGCAACAATAATTGGGGCGTTTGTCCATCGGTAACCGGAATGGCCGGCGGAACGGGATTGGACGACAAGGCGCGGCGAATGACGTCTTCTGACTGCCGGTAAATGGCGCGAAACCGCTGGTCGATGTTCCAGCGGGTCTTCCAATGGAACGCTGCGCCTTCGCGAATGCCGCGCCTTTGTTCCTCGCGGTGGACCAGATTGAGAATGCGCTCCGAATAAGGCGAAGGATTCACAACGGCATTGGAACAGATGGCCTGAAAATCCAGCCCAACGGCGCCCGCAATCCCATTCGTCGAGAAAAGTTGCAAGGCAGCCAGGTGGCTGAGCGAACTGCCGGCCTCGCTGCATCGGCTGGTTCCGCCGGACGCCAGGCGAGCGAAATACTGAGCGGCGGACGTGTTGTCGCCAGCCTTGGCCAGAACATGGCCGAGCAAGTATTCGGCATTTTCGCTGAAGCGCGGCGGGGGTTTGGCATTCAGGAATTGCTCCAAAGCCTTGCCAGCCGACACGGAATCTTCACGCAACTCCGCCTCTTCGGCCGCCCTCCAGAGCGTGGTTTGCGCGGGGTCCAGTTGCGTCACGTCCAGGGGCGAGGGCGTCGGACAATTGTCCAGCGCGGCGGGCGTGATGAGGCGCGCGCGTTTGTCGCACACGGTGAGGTGAAAACCGTGTCTGGTTCGAAAGGAATCGACGGTGAGGATTGGCGGGATGTTGGCCGGTTGTCCGGAGAGTTCCCATTCCGATTGAAGTGTTTGCGCCCAGACACCGGCGATTTGCTGGGCGCGGCCGCGGGCTTCGATCTCGGCCGTGGCCCAATCTTGGTACAAGTAGTAGAGGCAAAACACGGCCAGCGCCACCACGGGCAGCGCAATCCACATGGCCTGCCGCAGGAACAGGGCTTTGGCGGTTTGGGCTTTGGGCTCCATTGCTGGCTTGCGTGGGGAGAGTATGAGACGGCGCGCCGGGAGTTGTCACGGATTTGTAAACAATGCGGGATGGATTTCTCTCTGTTGCCAAGCGGTGCGGGGAAACTACACTGGCGGCATGTCCCACCGCTGTCCACTGGCTGCCGGGCTGTTGCTGGCCGGGTGCGTGGTTTGGCCGGGCCACGGCGCGCCGGCGCGTGGCGGCGGCAAGGTGGATTTTCAGCGCGACATCCGGCCGGTGTTGTCGGATGTCTGTTTTCATTGCCACGGGCCGGACAACGAAAAGCGCAAGGCAAAGCTGCGGCTGGACACGCGGGAAGGGGCGCTGGCGGACCGCGGCGGTTACGCGGCGGTGGTTCCAGGCAAACCGGCGCAAAGCGAATTGGTCGCGCGCATCACTTCGACGGATCCCGAGGAGAAGATGCCGCCGCCGGAGTCGGGGCGGCAACTGACGCCGCGGCAGATTGAATTGCTGAAGCAATGGGTGGCGCAGGGGGCGGAGTACCAGACGCATTGGGCGTTTGTGCCGCCGCAGCGGCCGGAGTTGCCCGCCGTGAAGTTGAAACGGTGGCCGCGCAACGGGATTGATCATTTCGTGCTGGCGCGGCTGGAACACGAGCGGCTCAAGCCATCGATTGAAGCGGACAAGGCGACGCTCATCCGGCGGGTGACGCTGGATCTCACGGGGTTGCCGCCCACGCCGGAGGAAGTGGAGCGGGTCCTCGCCGACAAAGCGCCGAATGCCTACGAGCGCCTGGTGGACGACCTGCTGCGGTCGCCGCGTTACGGCGAGCGCATGGCGGCGGACTGGCTGGACGCGGCTCGTTACGCGGACACCAACGGTTACCAGGTGGACGACGAGCGGGCGATGTGGCCATGGCGCAACTGGGTCATCCATGCGTTCAACGACAACCTGCCATTCGACCGGTTCACCATCGAACAGCTCGCGGGCGATTTGCTGCCGGAGCCGACGTTGGAGCAAAAGATTGCCACAGGCTTCAACCGCAATCATCGCATCAACGGCGAGAGCGGCGTCATTCCGGAGGAATATCGCGTGGAGTATGTGGCGGACCGGGTGGACACGACGTCCACCGTGTGGCTGGGATTGACGATGGGCTGCGCGCGGTGCCATGACCACAAGTACGATCCGATCACGCAGAAGGAGTTTTACCAGTTCTTCGCGTTCTTCAACAACGTGCCGGAGAACGGGCTGGACGGGCGCAAGGGCAACGCGACGCCGTTGCTGCGCGTGCCGATGCCCACGCATGAACAGCAACTGGCGGACTTCGACCGGCGCATCGCCGTGGCGGAGGCGCGCGTGCAGGAACTGGCGCGGCAAACGGTGGCGGACATCGACCTGCCGGCCGCGACGAACAGCGCGGCGTGGACGGTGCTGGAGCCGATTGAGATGACGTCGCTGGGCGGCGTGCTCTTTGAGCGGCAACCGGACCATTCCATTCTTTCGACCGGCAAGCAGCCGCGCACGGACACTTACACGATCACGGCGCAGACGACGTTGCAGGGCATCACGGGCGTGCGCCTCGAACTGCTCGCTGATGAGCGGCTGCCCAAGGGCGGGCCGGGCCGGCACGCCAACGGCAACCCGATTCTTTCGGAGCTTCTCCTGACGGCGGCGCCGATTGACGATGCCGCGAACGTGGCGACCGTCACGTTGCGCGGGCCGACGGCGGATTTCAGCCAGGAGAAATGGAACGTGGCAAACGCGATCGACGGAACGCCCTCGACAGGCTGGGCGATTCATCCGGAGATTGGGAAATCGCACGCGGCGGTGTTCCAGACGGAGACGCCCATCGCGCATCGGGGCGGGACGGTGCTGCGGTTCAAGCTGGATCAGAATTACGGGCAGGGCGCATTGCTCGGGCGGTTCCGGCTGGCGGTGACGACGTCGTCCAATCCAACGGCGTTGCCGCCGGAGATCGCGGACTTGCTGGCGCTGAAACCGGGACAGCGCACGCCGCAACAAGTCGAGAAGCTGGTGGCGCATTTTGGGAATCCATCGCCGGAGTACCGCAAGGCGAATGCGGAACTGGAAAAGTTGCGCAAGGCGAAGCGGGATTTTGCGGAGCGCTTGCCGACCACGATGGTGATGGAGGAACTGGCCAGCCCGCGCGATACGTTCATGTTGATTCGCGGGGCATACGACAAACCGGGCGCGAAGGTTGGCGTCGGCGTGCCCGCCAGCCTGAACCCGCTGCCTGACGGCGCGCCGACGAACCGCCTCGGCCTGGCGCAATGGCTGGTCAGTCCGATGAATCCGCTCACCGCGCGCGTCATCGTGAACCGCTACTGGCAGGCGTATTTTGGCGCGGGCATCGTGCGCAGCAGCGAGAATTTCGGTTCGCAGGCGGAGTTGCCGAGCCATCCGGAGTTGCTGGACTGGCTGGCGACGGAATTCATCCGCACCGGCTGGAATGTGAAGGCGATGCAACGGCTCATTGTCACCAGCGCAACCTACCGGCAGTCATCAAAGGTGCCGGCGAAGCTGGTGGAACTGGACGCGGAGAATCGGTTGCTGGCGCGCGGGCCGCGGCTGCGGCTGCCGGCGGAGATGATTCGCGACCAGGCGCTGGCGGTGAGCGGATTGTTGAGTGAAAAGATTGGCGGGCCCTCGGTGCGTCCGTATCAACCCGCGGGCCTGTGGGAGGAAGTGGCGGCCAATCCGAAGGCGCGCGCGTATGTGCAGGACACGGGCGAGGGGTTGTATCGGCGCAGCCTCTACACGTTCTGGCGGCGCACGGTGCCGCCGCCGACGATGGCGACGTTTGACGCGCCCGCGCGCGAAGTGTGCAGCGTGCAACGATTGCGCACCTCGACGCCGTTGCAGGCGCTGGCGTTGATGAATGATGTGACGTATGTCGAAGCCGCGCGCGCGCTGGCGCAGCGAATGATGACACAAGGCGGCGCCACGGCGTCCGAGCGCATCACCTTCGCGTTTCGGCTCGCGACGGCGCGCCCGCCCGAGGCGCGGGAATTGAAGGTGTTGCTGGGCGGTTTTGAACAGCACCTCGTGGATTATCGGAACGACACGGAGGCGGCGGCGAAACTAATCCAGATGGGCGCGAGCAAACCGGACACGAAATTGAACGCGAGCGAACTGGCGGCTTACACGGCGGTGGCGAGTTTGATTTTGAATCTGGACGAGGTGATTACGAAGGAGTGAGGGGAGTTACATGGTTAAATGAGTTACATGAGTTAAAATGGTTACATGAGTTGAATCGTTAAAGAGTTAAAGGGTTGAAGCGTTGAAGCGTGATGAAGGCATGAGGGGATTCAATGTTCTGGCGCGGGCGGCATTGGTTTGCGCGCTCTTGCAAACGGCGTTGTCCGGAAGTAAAGCAGCCGAGCCGTTGGATGCGGCACGGCGCATCGTCGAGAGCGAGTGGCGCAATTACCAGACGCCCGGCATGTCGGTGGCGCTGGTGATGAATGATGAACTGGTGTGGAGCGCGGGCTTTGGCTTCGCCGACATCGAAAACAAGATTCCGGCGCAGGCGGACACGGTTTATCGCATCGCCTCCATCTCGAAACCGATCGCCGCCACGGCGGTCATGCAACAGGTGGAAACGGGACGGGTGGCCCTGGATGATCCGATCCAGCAGTACGTGCCTTCATTTCCGGCGAAACCGGAAGGCGCCATCACGTTGCGCCACTTGCTCACGCACACGTCGGGCATCCGGCATTATCGCGGGATGGAGGTGTTGAGCTGGCGGCGCTACGACTCGGTCGCCGACGGCATCACGATTTTCCAGGACGACGCGCTGGAGTTCGCTCCGGGCGCGCAGTTCAAGTACAGTTCCTACGGTTACAATCTGCTGGCCGGTGTGGTGGAGCGGGCGGCGAAGGCGCGGTTTCGCGATTACCTGCGCCGTCACATTTTCCGCCCGGCCGGAATGAACGATAGCGACCTGGAATTTCTCGAAGAGGCCAGACTGCGCGCGCGCCAGTATGTGCGGTTTGACAACGGCTACGCGCCGGCGCCCGCGGTGGACCTGAGTTACAAATGGGCCGGCGGCGGCATTGCTTCGACCGCGCCGGATCTGGCGCGGTTCCACATCGCGCTGAACCGGGGCAAACTTCTCAAGCCGTCCACGCACGAGGCCATGTTGCAGCCGATGAAACTCGGCAACGGCGAGATCTCCAGTTACGGCCTCGGCTGGCGCGTGGAAACAGACAAGCAAAACCGCACGTGGGTGCATCATTCCGGCGGCGCGACGGGCGGGACGACATTTTTGCGCCGCAATCCGAAGGAGGGAAATGCGGTGGTCGTGCTTTGCAATGCGCAGACGGTGGAAGGTTTGGCGGCGTTTACGTTGAAGATTGCGGAGGCGATGCTGCCACCGCATTTGTCCGGCGCAAGCCCGAGAAATGACGAATGACGAAGGCGGGCGCATCTTGAAACACTGCCCCCGAACCGGGGCGCGGCGTTTACGCCGCTTCACTGTCGCCAGCCCACGGGGCCAAGGGTTCCGCTGCGGTCCGCTTTCACGCTGAAGCGGCCTGAAGGCCGCGCCCCGGGGCAGTGTCAAGCTACGCAAGAAGCTTTTCGACCAATTCGCCGTGGACATCGGTGAGGCGGAAGTCGCGGCCCTGGAAGCGATAGGTCAGCTTGGTGTGGTCGAAGCCGAGCAGGTGCAGGATGGTGGCGTTGAGGTCGTGGACGTGGACCTTGTCCTTGGTGGCATTGAAGCCGAATTCGTCGGATTCGCCGAGGACGAGGCCGGGCTTCACGCCGCCGCCCGCCAGCCACATGGTGAAGCAGTTGGGGTGGTGATCGCGTCCGTCGTTGCCGCCCTGGACCATCGGCGTGCGGCCGAATTCGCCGCCCCAGATGACGAGCGTGTCTTCGAGCAGGCCGCGTTGCTTGAGGTCCTTGATGAGCGCCGCGCTGGCCTGGTCGGTGTCCTTGCAATTCTTCTGCAAATCCTTCGTGAGGTTGCCGTGCTGGTCCCAGGCCTCGTGGAAAATCTGGACGAACCGGACGCCGCGTTCGACGAGCCGCCGCGCGAGCAGACAACTGCTGGCATAGGTGGCCTTGCCCGGTTCCGCGCCATACATATCGAGGATATGCTTCGGCTCCTTGGAAATATCCATCAACTCGGGCGCGCTGGCCTGCATGCGGTAGGCCAGCTCGAAGGCGTTGATGCGCGTGGCGATTTCCGGATCGCCCATCACACCGAGGCGCATTTGATTGAGTTTTTTCAACGTGTCGAGCGAGTCGCGCTGCACCTGCTGGTCGATGCCCTTCGGATTGGAGAGATACATGACCGGGTCGCCGGTGTTGCGGAACAGCACGCCTTGATAGACGGAAGGCAGGAAGCCCGCGCCCCAGTTGGACGCGCCGCCGCTGGTGCCTTTCTTGCCGGTGCTGAACACGACATAGGCCGGCAGGTCGGAGGATTCGGTGCCCAGGCCGTAGGTCGTCCACGCGCCGAGGCTGGGGCGGCCAAACATCTGCGAGCCGGTGTTCATGAAGATCTGCGCGGGCGCGTGATTGAACGCGTCCGTGTGCATCGACTTCACGATGGCGAGGTCGTCCACCACTTCGGACAGGTGCGGGAGCAATTCGGACAATTCCGTGCCGTTCCTGCCGTGTTTGGCGAATTTGAATTTGGGTCCGAGCAGCGTGGAGTTCGGGTTGATGAACGCGGCGCGATAGCCCTTGAGCAAATCGGGGGGAGGCAGCTTGCCGTTCCACTTCGCGAGCTCGGGTTTGTTGTCGAACAATTCCAGGTGACTCGGCGCGCCGGCTTGGAACAGGAAGATGACGCGCTTGGCCTTGGGCGTGAAATGCGGCTTCTTCGGCGCGAGCGGGTCGGTGCCGGTGGGCGCGCCCAGTGCCTTGGTGGCACCGAGCAACTGGCCCAGCGCGATGGCGCCCAGCCCGACGCCGCATTGTTTGAAAAACCAGCGGCGGGTGATGAATTTTGAATATTCAGAGCAGATTTCTGACTCGTAGCTCATAGGAACAGATGCGGTTGGAAATGACGAATGACGAAGGCCAAATGACGAAAGAATGTCGAATGAGAAAATCCAAAAGTTGTAACGATATGGTCATGGCCGCTCATGGTTCATTTGCGCCAGATGGCGCTGAATATAAGGTGTAACTCCTTGGCTTCCTGCCAAAGGACGCGCGCCTCGGGTTTCAGATGTTCTTCAGCAACCGCGACCATGCGAAGGAAGTATTTGGTTTCGCGCGATTCCTTCTTACAGGTGCCAATCTTGTTCTTGAACTCCTTTTTAGAAACCGCGTCATCGGCCTCGCAATAGTTCGCTCCGATGCTGGTTCCCGCCCCAACCAACTGGTCAATCAAACGATTGTTAACCGGGTTTTGCGGAATCTTCTTGGCAAAACGAATGATGGCTTCGCCAAAGAGTGCGGTGCGTTCTTCCAAATCGTACACTCGTTTTTCGACCGGCCCGTCCTCATGCAGCAAATGGGAATTTTGTTCCAGTCCCCAGAAAGCGTCTTCTCCGCTTTGGCGAACAGGTTCGGAGTATTTGATCATTCGGGCTTCTTTCGTCATTTGGCCTTCGTCATTCGTCATTCCCCACTCATTCTTTAGTTATCGTCTCATCAAGATTCAACAGCACGCGCGCGACGATGGTGTAGGCGGCGAATTGTTCCGGGGTCGCGCCGGCGGGCAGGTTCACGGCGGCATCGGCGGCGCTGTCGATGAATTCGCCGGGCTTCAACGCGCCTTCGGCGATGCGCTGCTTCTGCTTTTCCAGCAGCGCGAGCAATTCCTGTTTCTCGGCTTTGTTGGGCGGGCGGGAGAGAGCGCGGCGGAAGGCGTAGGTGATGCGATCGGCATCAGACTTGCCGCCGTCCTGCAAGATGCGTTGCGCGAGCGCCCGGGCGCATTCGACGAAGATGGGTTCGTTGAGCGACACCAGCGCCTGGAGCGGAGAGTTGCTGCGCTGGCGGCGGACGCATGAGAAATCGGCGTTCGGCACGTCGAAGGTTTGCAGCGCCGGGTGGGGCGTGGAACGACGGCGGAACGTATAAAGCGCGCGGCGGTATTTCTCCGCGCCTTGTTCATCCTTCCACGGGAACGGCGCGTAACTGGCCGGCGGCTGGAACAGGAACGCCGGCGCGGGCGGCATCACGCTGCGCCCGCCGAGCTTCGCGTTGAGCAGGCCGCTGACGGACAGGGCGATGTCGCGCACAATCTCGCCTTCCACGCGGAAGCGCGGGCCGCGCGCGAGCAGGCGGTTGTAGGGATCGCGGGCGTAAAGTTCTTCGCTGACCTTGCTGCTCTGGCGGTAAGTGGCGCTGTTCACAATGAGGCGGTGCATGTGCTTGATGCTCCAGCCGTGGTCCATGAATTCGCACGCCAGCCAGTCGAGCAGTTCGGGATGCGACGGCGCGTCCGCCTGCATGCCGAAATCCTCCGGCGTGCCGACGATTCCCATGCCGAAATAGGCCTGCCAGATGCGATTGACGAACACGCGCGCGGTGGTGGGCGAACGCGGGTCCGCCAGCCAGCGGGCGAAGGTCAGCCGCGAGTTGTCGGCGTCCTTCGGCAACGAATGAAGAAACGCGGGCACACCGGTTTCGACGTGCTTGGTGGGCTTGAGCCAGTCGCCACGCCGGAGCACGCGCGTGTCGCGCGGCTCTTCCCGCATCAACAGCGCAAGCGAGGTGGCGCCCTCGGGCCATCGCGCCCAGAGCGAGGCGATTTTGTCATTCGCGTCCTTCCATTCGGGCACCGTGGTGCGCCAGTAACTGAACACGGCGGCGGATTGCGCGGGCGTGCGCTGGGCGCGCGGGATGGAAAGAATGTCGCGCACCTTTTTCGGCAGCGGGTCAGCCTCGGGATCCGGCGCGGTGGTGGCGCTGAGACGGAAGCGGCCAAGGTTGTTGTTCATGTGGTCGTCGCTGTTCCAGCCGCCATGATTTTGTTGAAGACCGATGCGCCACAACGTGCCACCCGGAAAGCCCGCCGGCCTTTCCGCCACGAAAACCGCCTTGCGTTCCTGATTGCGCTGGCCGGGGCCGGCGTCGATGCCCCACGCGGTGTTCGCGTTGCCGTCGATGGCGAAAGAAATCGGTCCGGTGACGCGGTTGTTCGTCGTCTTGTCGTAATGCATGGTGTCCAGCGGGCGCTCCGGCTGGTTGTAATCCGCCGTGGCGCGGATGAATTTCACCTTCATCTTGTTGGTCTGGTTCTGCGGGTCGATCGCCTCGGCGATGAACTCGCTCAGCGCGTTGATGCCCTTGTGCGAGCGGCCCGGGCCGCCGTAAGGCAGGTTGACGTCGGTCAGCAATTCCAGACGGAACGCCGTCACTCCGCTGAGATCGTTGGTGGTGCGGAAGTATTGCGTAAACTTGGTCGGAGCGTAGCCGCAGGCGCGCAACGAACCGTCGTCGAGGAATTCATAACGCTGTGAGCGGTCGCCTTCTTGGTCGAGTTCGCGGAGAATGGTCCATTCGGGCTGGTTGCCGGCGACTTCGCGTTCCCACGACGCCATGCGCTCGGCCCAGTCGGGCGTGGCGTGTTTAAGTTCCGCTTCGATGGCCTGCATCTGCTGGCGCAATGAGGCGATCTGCATCTGTTGTTCCAAAGTATAAACCACCGGGCGCGCCTCGTGGTCGTTGTTGATGAACGCGAACATCCGATAGTATTCCTCCTGCGTGAGCGGGTCATACTTGTGGGTGTGGCACTGGCCGCATTGGATGGTCAGGCCGAGGACGCTTTTGCCCAGCGCGTCCATACGGTCGAACATCGCTTCCATGCGGAACTGCTCGGGATCGATGGCGCCTTCCATGTTGACCATGGAATTGCGCAGGAAACCGGTGGCCATGAGCTGGTCCTGCGTGCGGTTGGGCAACAGGTCGCCGGCGATTTGTTCGATGATGAACTGGTTGTAGGGCAGGTCCCGGTTGAACGCGTTGACGACGTAATCCCGATACGCCCAGACCTCGCGCGACATGTCCTTCTCGTAGCCGTCGGAATCCGCGTAGCGCGCGGCGTCCAGCCAGTGACGTCCCCAGCGCTCGCCGTAATGCGGTGAATTCAACAAACGCTCGACCTGTTTTTCGTAGGCGTTCTTCGATTTGTCGGCGAGGAAGGCATCCACCTCGGCGATGGTGGGCGGCAGGCCGGTGAGGTCGAGGTGCAGGCGGCGCAACAGCGTGATCTTGTCGGCCTCGGGCGAGGGCTTGAGTTTTTCCGCATCGAGGCGCGCGAGGATGAAATTATCGATGGGCGTGCGAACCCAACGGGTGTTTTTCGCCTTGGGCACGGCGGGGCGCACCGGGGCCTTGAAGGCCCAATGGTCTTTCGGATCTTTCGCAGCGTGCTCAACCGCCGCTTCCGGCCACACGGCGCCCTGGTCCACCCATGCGCGCAACAGGCCGACCTGCTCGGCGCTCAAGCGGTCGCCCTTCTTGGGCATCTTCAATTCGCCGAAGTGCGCGACGGCGCGAATCAACACGCTCTCCGCGCTTTTGCCCGGGAGAATGACCGGCCCGGATTCGCCGCCTTTGAGCGCATCTGCTTTTCGATCCAGGCGCAACGACGATTCCTGGTTCTTCGAGCCGTGGCAGGCGTAACAATTCTTCTCGAAGATGGGCTGGATGTCCTTGGCGAAATCGACGGACCGACTGGCTGGCGGCGGCAACTCGGCGGCGACCAGGGCAGTGGAGCCCACGGACGCCATCAGCAGGGCGCAAAGCCGGCGATTTCCGTTTCGTCTCATTCCAGTGTTTATGGACAACGATAGCATAACTTCATCAGGCTGTGGATGCTTAGGTTGGCAAAAGCGGTGGCGGAAGGCTATGGACATTTCTGCGCAATCATTTGTAAATTTCTACCATGCCAACGGCGCCTGCGACCACGCGTTTCCTGCTCTCGCTCTACCACACCCCGAGCGAAGCCTGTCAGGCGGCGTTTTACTCGGTGGTGCGGGCGGGGCACTTGCAGGCCGGACCGGAGCATCACATCGCGCGCGAGAGTTATCCCGGACACGAATTGATCCTGTGCCTGAAAGGCCGGGGCTTCGTCCGCGTGGGCGGGCGGGTATGCCCGGTGAACGCGCGCGAACTGGCGTGGGTCAACTGTCATTATCCGCATGAGTATTGGTCTGACGCGGAAATGCCGTGGGAACTTCATTGGATTCGCTTCGACGGGCCGCAGGTGGAGCGGATTTGCACTTTGCTCTCCATCGCCACGCAGCCGGTGTTCAGCGGCTTTGACGCGGCCGCGGCGCGCCGGGTGGTGGAGGAGATTTTCGAACTGCTGCAAACACACCGGCCCGATGCGCCGACGCAGATTCATGCGGCGGTGGCGAAGTTGATCGCGCTGCTGGCGGAGTCGCGCCAGACGGAGTTGCTGGAAGACACGACCCAAGTGCCGGCGCCGCTGCAAAAGCCGCTGGAGACAATGCGGCTGTATTACCACAAGCCGTGGCGGATGGACGAACTGGCGGCGCTGGCCGGCATGAGCAATTCGCATTTCTTCCGCGTGTTCAAGAAGGTGATGGGCGCGGCGCCGAACGAATGGCTGCGCCGCGAACGGATCACGCAGGCCAAGCGGCGGCTGATCGAAACGAACGATTCGGTGAAACAGGTGGCGTTGCAATGCGGTTATGCGGACCAGTTTTATTTCAGCCGCGACTTCAAGCAGATGACCGGCTACACGCCCTCGGAATTCCGACGGCGCGAGATGGGGAAAGCCGCCGGCAAGGTGTCGCCACCGCGAACCACCAAGGCGCGGCCGGCTGGACGGAGGGGATGAGTCGAGCCCCTTTTTCCTGTCCAACCACGCCACCCCTTTGCTACGCTCCACCCTGAACCCATAACCCCGGAATCGCTTATGCAGACACCGCGAATCCTCGCCGCCGCTTGCGCCGCGACCTTGTTTCTTTCCGCCGTTTCCACCCGCGCTGCGTTGCCCATCGTCAAAGGCGTCGAATGGCAGCCGCTGGCCGCGCTGGCCAAACGGCTCGTCGAAGCCACCGATTTCCTCGGCTCGCCCTTCAGCGACGCCGACAAAAAGGCCATCGAAGCCGCCTTGCAATCCACCGACGCTGAGGCGGGCGGCCAGAGGCTCCAGGAAATCCTGGACCAATACTGCCTCTACGGCGTGAACATCAATCCCGAGATGCGCGTGAAAGTCGCGCAAGGCGCGGCGAAACCGGAATTGGTCGAGCAAGGCTGGCGGCAGTTTCTGGTGAAGGTGCACAACGAGTCGGGCACGACGGCGACGCTGGTCGCCGCCAGTCCCAACGCGGTGTCGCTCTTCGAGTCCGGCTCGGCGCGCAGCCCGTCCGACCGCCTGTATCGCGGGCGCGAAAAGGATTTTTCCGCCGCCACGCAACAACAGCGCTGGCTGGATGTGCAGATGTTCGACCGCCAGCCGCTCAAGCCCACGCTCAGCGGCCTCACACTCGAATATCGCATCGTCCAGCTTTACTCGCGCGACGCCGGCAAGCGCGAGGCGCGCATGTCCTTCAACGTCGGCCAAGGCACGCAGGACATCGGCTTTCGCAACGAAGTGGATATCTTGTTCGACTGCCTGCCCGCGCAGGAAATCACGTTGCGCGTGCGCGATGAAAACAACAAACCCACCACGGCGTCGTTCCTCATTCGCGATGCCGCCGGGCGCGTCTATCCCTCGCAGGCCAAACGCCTCGCGCCGGATTTCGCGTTTCACCCTCAGGTCTATCGCGCCGACGGCGAGAAGATGAAGTTGCCCGAGGGCGTGTATGACATCGAGTTCTCGCGCGGGCCGGAGTCCATCACGCAGAAGATGCAGATTACCATCGCGCGCAAGAACCGGCCGTTTGAATTCAAGGTGCAGCGGTGGATTGATCCGTCGCTGTACGGCTGGTGGTCGGGCGACCATCACATTCACGCGGCGGGCTGCGCGCATTATGTGAATCCCACCGAGGGCGTGCATGCGCCGGACATGATGCGCCATTGCCTGGGCGAAGATTTGAAAATCGGCGCGAACCTGACGTGGGGCCCGTGCTTCGATTACCAGAAACAGTTCTTCACCGGCGACATCGACAAGGTTTCCAAGTATCCGTATCTGCTGCGTTATGACGTCGAGGTGTCCGGCTTTGGGTCGCATCGCTCGGGGCATTTGTGTTTGTTGCGCCTGCGCGAGCAGATGTATCCCGGTGGCGATTCGAGCAAGCATTGGCCGACGCTGTGCCTGAACACGCTGAAGTGGGCCAAGGCGCAAGGCGCGCTGGTGGGCCCGGCGCACACGGGCTGGGGCTTGCAGGTGCCGGGGCGCGAATTGCCGAATTATAATGTGCCGAAGTTCGACGGCATCGGCGCCAACGAATACATCGTCGACGTCACGCACGAAGTGCCCGGCCCCGACGGCCAGACCGTGCCGGCCGTCGATTTCCTGTCGATGGTGGATACGCCGTCCATCTGGGAGTTGAACATCTGGTATCACACGCTCAACGCGGGCTTCCGCACGCGCGTCAGCGGCGAGACGGATTTCCCCTGCATCTACGGCGAGAAGGTCGGCCTGGGCCGCTCGTATGTGAAATTGTATGGCAAGCTGGATTATGAATTATGGTGCGAGGCGATTCGCGTGGGGCGCAATTACGTGAGCGACGGCAAAAGCCACCTGCTCGAGTTCAAGGCGAACGACGCCGTGATGGGCGAGAACGGCAGCGAACTCAAACTGGTCCGCGCGGGCACGGTGAAGCTCAGCGCGCGCGTGGCGGCGTACTTGAACGAGGAGCCGAATCCGACCTTGCGCGACCGGCCGCTGGACCAGAAGCCCTATTGGGACATCGAGCGAGCGCGCATCGGCAACACCCGCAAGGTCGCCGTCGAAGCCATCGTCAACGGCAAGTCCGTGGCGCAAAAAACCATCCAGGCCGACGGCCAGTTGCAGGACATCGAATTCGACGTGCGCGTGGACCGCAGCAGTTGGGTCGCCCTGCGCGTATTCCCCTCGTCGCACACCAATCCCATCTTCGTGATGGTGGACGGCAAGCCCATCCGCCCTTCGCGCAAGAGTGTCGATTGGTGCCTCAAAGGCGTGGAGAATTGCTGGTCGCAAAAGCAAAAGCTCATCGCGGAAAATGAACAAGCCGATGCGCGCGCCGCTTACGACCACGCGCGCAAGGTGTACCAGCAACGGTTGAATGAGAGTTATGCGGATTGAGGCTACTTTTGCGCCGGACGAATGAGGCTGGCGCCCACCGCGTACCACGCTTCCATTTGTGGATTCAGGCCGGAGGTGCGCCGCGGGTGATGCGGGTTCACGGCGGGAATTTTGCGCGTGGCGACGAGCAATGGGCCGCCCGCGCCGGCCCGGGCGATGAGGTTCGCCGAAAAAGGGGAATAAACTTCCACGGGGCCGCTGTCGGGTTGGGGCAGATTGCGCACCACGGCGCGGCTTTCGTCCATTCCCCTCAAATCGTCCCAGAGCATGCTGTCGGTCGGGCTGGCGACGGCGGTGAAAGTTTTGTAGGAGGCCAGGTTGGCAGCGAGTTGCAGGCGCATGAGCCTGCTTTCGGGCGTGGTCACGAGGTCGTGGTGCACGTGAACGATGATTTGTGCGCCCGCGGCTGCGGCCAGTTCCGCCATTTCGCTCCAAACCCCATCGCGCTCGATCAGCACGATGGCGGGAACGCCCTTCACCGTGAACCACATGGCGGCGGCGTTGGTGCCGGATTTGTATGACGACCCCCAGGCAGAAATCTGGTCGTAACGGGTCAACAACGCGCCGTCCGGGCCAAAGACAAACGCGGAGTTGTGCAGTCCACGGTCGGCGCGCTGCGCCATGCCGCAGACGACGGTGATCTGGTTCTCCCGGGCGGCCTGTTGGAGACGTTTCAACGTGGCTTCATCCCGCGCGGCCTGGGCGGGGAACGCAATCAAATCGGCCCCTTTCTGGCGTGCTTCGCGAATCATCGCCTCCATGCGCGCGGCGTCGTGAATGACCTGCGCGACGGCGAGGGTGATTTCCGTTTCCGGTGATTTAAGCGGCGTCACCGGCGGCACCTTGATTTTTTCACCGCGCTGGAGTTTGAGGCCGGTCTCCCAGAAGGCGCGCAACACAGGATTCTCCGCGCGCGCGATGGCTTCACTGCGCGTGGCGTGGTTCAACTCGATTTCGGCCAGGACAATCTGTTGTGCATCATCGCGCGCGGCGGCGACGACGCGACCGCTGGGATCGAAGACAGCGCTGTGCCCGTGGTGCAATCGACCGGGTCCGTCGGGATCCGTTTTGCCGGCGACCTGGTTGCCGCTGTTGACGAAGACAACGAACACCTTATTGCGCAACGCGCGCGGCGCGTACCAATACCACTCGAAGGGCGGAACCCATTCGCATGCATAGTTGCAGGACAACTCGAAGCTTACCTGTGCGCCCAGTTGGATGGGAATCTCCTCGGCGCCGCGCAGCCAGCGGTCGGCACAGATCATCGCGCTGCACGGGATGCCGTCCACGTGGAATACACCGGGCATGGCGGCGCGGTGGTTGTCGTAAAGTTTTTCGTTGTGGAACAAATCGCGGCCGTCGGGACCCACACCGTGCGCGTAGTTGACCTCTTTTTTCAACGCTTTGGATTGCGTCGTGCCGCCGAACAACACGTAAATGTTTTGCGCTTCAGCCGCGCGACGGATGGAAGCAATGGCTTGCTCGACGGCTGCGGGATCGTCGTTGCCGCGCCCGTCCAGAGCGGCTTCGGGGAACACGACCATGCGCGCGCCCCGCGCGGCCGCCTCGGAAATGCCGGACACGATGCGGTCGCGGTTGACTTCGATGCTTCCGGCAATCGCCATTTGGACGGCGGCCACTTTGAGACGGACGGTGGCCGGCGCTCCCTTTGCTTGAAGGCACACCGCGGCCATCAGGACGAGCCGCAAGGCAAGGTATGCGCGCATGATGGCTTTGTTCAGGTGCCTTATACAATACGACGCGGCATCTGCGCAATGGAAGAGGGTGCGCAGGGCGTGTGCGATTATCGGGATGTCACACGACGGCGGGTTGCGGGCCGGCCCACCCTGATGGATCGGGGTTTCCGCCGCCGGCTTGAGGGGGTTGAATCCAGCGACTGGCGGGCGGCCACCCTGCCGGATCTGGCGGCTTCGA
>JBFMBT010000132.1:0-17000 GCA_040754875.1 Verrucomicrobiota bacterium
GTGCATGCTGTCCGCCGTTCACGTCCGCAACTCAACAGGAATATCTATGCCACAAGTCTGTTTTCATCCGAGCATTGAAGGTGCGCAACACGGTGCGAAAAGCCTGGCGCAATTCCTCGATTACGCCAAAGCCGCCGGCGCGACCGGAGCCCAGCCGTCCAATTACATGCTTCAGGGCGGAAAGCTCTTCAAGAGCGCCAACGAAATCAAAGACACCTTCGCCTCGCGCGGCATGACGCTCGATGGCATCTCGGCGCATTGCCCGTTCTGGGTGCACACCAGCGCGTGGACCGGCACCAAAAGCGGCAATCCGTTCATCGCGCCGGAAATCGCGAAGAAGCCCGCGCCGGAAATTGAGAAGTGGCACGAGACCTACCTGCTCAAGTTGATGGACCTTGCCGCCGAACTCGGCGTGAAGACGATTCCGATGTTCTGGGGCGTGGCGTTTGGTTGGGAACTGGCCACCGGTTATCCTTGGGGCTTCTGGGCGGGCGGCGGTTACGACCTGCTGAAGGAGGGCCAGGATCGTTTCGTCAAGAAGACGGCGAAGCTCCGCAAGCACGCCAATGAACTGGGCCTCAAATTGTGCCACGAAATTCATCCCGGCACCGCCGCCATGTGCGCGGACGATTTCCTGATGCTCGTGAAGATTTGCGACAACGACCCATGCCTCGGCGTCAACGCCGATCCTTCGCACTGCTGGGAAGGCGAATCGTGGGAGACGCGTTTCCTGAAGGTCGGCCAGCACGTCTGGGCATGTCACGTGAAGAATTTCGTCATCCGCCCGAACATTCCGTTGCGCATCATGGAGCCGGCCTGGGGCAAGCGCGCCATGCAGTTCACCGACCTCGCGTCGGGCGACCTGAACATGCAACGCTACACCGAATTGCTCCTGCACGTCGGCTATCCGCAACGCTACTGCCAGCTCACCGGCGCGAAGACCGCCCCGCTCATCGTCGAAGCGGAAAGCGCGCACAAGGACCTGGATTACACCAGCGCCAATGGCATCGGCTACGTGCGCGACAACCTCTGTTTCCCCATCGCCGCCGGCTCCTTCGAAGAAGGCATGGGCGCGTAGGCAACACATCCTTTCAATTCAGGAAAGGCACGGCGCAAGCCGTGCCTTTTCATTTGCGCCGCACGCCCGTCGCTCCAATTTCATCCCACGCGGAAACAACGCCTCCCTCTCCCCAAGGGAGAGGGCCGGGGTGAGGGGAAAGGCAGCGCTCTTCAGCCTGCGACTCACGCATAACCATTTCCCGAATCGCAAATCCCCTCACTTCTTCAACTCCCGCTCGTGCCGCTGAATCGCCTCGGACAAATTCAACTTTTGCGCCAAGGCCAGCATCGCGCGATGAATCCCCGCGCGATCCGGATAATCCGGGTCGAACTTCCACAGCTTCTCGTAAACTCCATACGCCTCCTTCGGCCGCCCGGCCTTTTCCAGCAACGGCGCCAGCCGCAGCACCAGGCGCACCGCCTGTTGCGGCGTCGGGTCCAGCACCAGCGCCTTGCCAAGCGCCGCGATGCCTTTCTCCGTGTCGCCGTTCTCCAGATACAACTCGCCCAGCTTTTCCATCAGCACCGCGCTGGACGACGTCGTCGGCACCTGTTCCAGATAGGGAATCAACTGCGGCCCCTTCAGGCCGGTGGCGATGTTCAGGTTCACCACCTTCAGGTGCGACCACTCGATCAATTTGCTGCCGCGCGTGAGCAACTTTTCGTGCTGCGCCTGCGGCTTCACGGCGAACGGGCGATACAACGGATCGCCCACCACGGTCGTCTGCCACGACAACGCCCGCTGGCACACATACGCCGCCTCGCCAAAACTATAACCCGCGCCCACGAAAAACCCGAAGAACACGCCGATGTCCGGCGTGCCGCCCAGATACGGCTCATCCACGCTCCCCATCGTCGCCGTCACGCCCTTGGCCAGCAACGGCCCCACCCAGAACTTGTTCGCGTTGCGAACCTCGTGCGCGCTGTAGGAATGCAGATGATACGCGAACGCGCCCGGCATGAATTCCACCTTCGCCCGCGTGAACGGCCCCGAAACATCGCCGTCATACCAACCCGCATACAACGCAACCTGGCTCATCGGAAACGCCGCTGTGAACGTCCCCGCATGCTCATCCACCGCCGTCTCGAAACCGGCTCGCACGCACACATTGGCCGCGACACGCAACCAATCATCGCCCTCCTTGTACATGCCATTCGTCAACCCGCGCACGTCGATGTACGCCCTGCCCCACAACCCCAGCGCTTCCGCCTCCAGCGCTCTGTCCACCAACCCCTTCGCAATCGCTTCCGTCGGCCCGTCCAAGCGTGTCACCAGCAGCAAACCATTCGTCGGCCCGAGCGCCAGAGCGTTTGTGGCGCGGTAATAACTGCTCTGCAACGGCCCCGCGAGCGGCAGCTTGCGATGCAGCGATGGCAGCAACGCCAGGTCCGCGTCCACCGCCGCTTCATTCCGGCGCAGTTCCTTGGGAATCTTTTCCGCCGCCGGATCGTCAATGGCGCTGTCACGCTCGATGCGCACCGGCACGCCGTAACACAACGCCACATACCGGATGCGCGCCTCGGTCACCTTGCGGACTTTCTCTTTGCCGTTCTCGGACTTCTCGTCTTTGAACGTCAGTAACCCGCGCTTTTCAAATGTCTCCAACAACGGCTCCTGCAACAGACGCTCAAAATCCTTCCGGCTCATCGACTCCGTCATCGGCAGATTCAAACCGATGACCTGTTGCGCCGGCACCTTGCGCTTCGCCGCGTAATGCTCGGCCACGCGCTTGGATTCCTCCATTCGCCGGTTGTAAACCACAGCCACGGCGTCGCCCGTTTCCTGCGCGGCGACGGAAGGCAACGCGCCCAACACCACCAGCGCGGCCAGCGCCCACGCGGTACGCAACAAGTGATAAGAACGGGCACGCATCAGAGTTCCACTTTCAAGCCATCATACGCGAGGATGACGCCGGGCGGCAATTCGGCCTGGTCCGCGTCATGGTCGTATTCATGCGTCAGGTGCGTGAAATACGTCGTGCCGGCGCCAATGCGGCGCGCAGCGGTCAGCGCTTCATCCAGATTCATGTGCGTGACATGCGGCGTCTTGCGCAACGCGTCCAGCACCGCCACTTCCACGCCCCGGATGATTTCTACCGCTTCGACAGGCACCTCCTTGCAATCGCTCAAATATGCCAGCCGCTTTTTGCCGCCTTGCGTGAACAGAAATCCCAGCGTCGTCATGCGCCCATGCGGCAGTTCCAACGGCGTGATCTGCAAGTCGCCGATCTCGAACGGCCCGTTGATGATGCGCGGGTCGGGAACAAAATACCCCTTCGGATGCGGGCCGTTGTGAAACGCGTAGGCGAACACGCGCTTCAAATCGCTCATCGATGATTCGCCCGCATACACCGGCAACGCGCCGCCGCGCAAATCGCAGAACCGCCGGCAATCGTCCAGGCCCATGATGTGGTCGGCGTGGGAATGCGTGATGAGCACGGCGTCCAGCCAGCGGATGTTTTCGCGCAACATCTGAAGGCGAAACTCGGGCGTCGTATCCACCACCAGCTTGACCTCGGCCGTGGCGACATAGATGGAAGGACGCGTGCGATGATTCTTCGCGTTGGCCAGGAATTCAGGCGGATATTCCTTGCCGATGATCGGCACGCCTTGCGAAGTCCCGGACCCCAGAAAAATGAATGAGAACGCCATGGTCAAGTCCCCGGCACCGTAACAAACCCATCGCCCACCCCGCCAACGAAAACCGCGCCCACGAATTGGCTATCGGCATAGATCCCCTCGCCCATTTGCATTGGCGATTGGCCATTTCGCCATTGGCTATTAACTACCCCACGAAACAAACTCCGCTGGCAGATCCACTGAATACTGAAAACTGAACACTGCCCCCTCAGCACGGCTGATGTCCCCAGTCGTTTTCCTTCAGCTCCTTCTCGTAAAGCGCCATCTGCTCCTCGGGAGTCAACGGTTTGGCGCCCGGCGGCTGGGCAGCCGCATCCGGCAAGGCACCATCCGCCTCGACCTTCCCGCCCGCGTTTGCGCTGCCATCATCCGGTTGTTCAGACATGGGTCAATGTACCACAACAATGCTCACAAGTTAACCGCCAAAATCGGCAATCGGGTTCCGCCCTCATCCACGGCCTCCACCCATTTTCTTTCCTGCTTCTTTCGGTCAGCCTTGGCTCTTGCGCGGAATGAATCGCCGCACAAGGCGCACCCACCAGGGGACCGGCGCGGGCTCGCTGGCGAGGTGGCGGAAGTGGCGGAGGAGTTTGCGCCGGGCCCATAGCATCCACACGGCGCTGTTGATCAAGCCCAGGAAGAACCAGATGGCCAGCGCGTGTTCCGGCTCGAAGTTGATGACGTTCCAATGATCGAGCTGGAAGCCGATGCCCATGGCGCCGAAGAGGTAAATCCAGTGCAGAATGATGACGTATAGGGCGGCGCGGGCGCTGGCCTGGATGGAGCGACGCGCGGTGAGCCCGAAGCACAAGCTGGTCCAGGCAAGGGCGAAAGCATTGAGCACAAACACGATCATTCCGGCGGCGCCCATTGAGAGCCAGAACATGATCTCGTCGTAATCCCACCAGGGACGCCCCAATTTCATGAGCACGACGGACCCGGCAAACATACAGACGTCGGCCACGACGATGCAGGCCAGTGCCCAACCAAACTGCCGTTGCAGCGCCAGCCAGCGGCCACGGAGGATGTCGCGGATGGCAATGGGCGTGGCCAGCAGTAGTTCCAGGGCGCCGCTGGCGTGGTCATCGGCAAAGCGTTGCGGGGCGTTGAACGCAATCCACAACAGCAACCCGTAGTGCAGGCACAGCACGGTAAAAACCACGACCTCCTCTTCCAGCATTTCGTACGGCGTCTCAGCGTAGTTCCACATCCACAGCACAGTGGAACCCAGCAGCACCGCCCAGAGGATGGTCTTTTGGAGGCGATAACGGTCGTCCAGCCAGCAGACGGGGTTGCGGTCCAGCATGGCGGCGCGATAGCCGGCCCGTTGTCGCGAGTTGCCCAGGCTCCAGCGCGTGAGCCGTTCGCGCAGTTGCACCTGCTTCACGGTCTCGCCTTTTTCCTGCCATTGGCGCGGGAGCGCGAGGCAAGCAAAGGCCAGCCAGAGCCACCCGAGCAGGTGCACGGTCCAGAAAGAAGGCCAGAAGTCCGCCGGATTGAGCCCGGCACCGGGCATCGAAATGATGGTGGTGACGAACGGGCTCGCCAGGGAAAAAAACGGCGGGTTGCGGGGCGCCCATTCGGCTTCCAGAAGCGGGATGATCGCCGTGAACCAGCCGACCCACAGGAACGTGGCGACGATGGCCGTGCGCTGGCGTTGGGAAATCGCCGAGATAAAGTAGCCGGCGGCCAGCGAGAAGAACGCGGCATTCAACACGGCGAGGATCATGCGCGCGTAGTTATTCCAGGTGACGCCACCAAGCAGCAGCGGCAACGCGAGCACCGGAAGCGCCCCAAGAAACTGGTAGGCCACGGTCAACCCGTGGGTGGCGAGCTTGCCGAGAATGATTTCCCACGCCTTGAGGTCGGTAAGAAAAAGGAGCCCCAGCGTGCCCTCGCGTTTTTCCGAACTGAGGCTGTCGGCGGAAAGGAACGGCCCGAACAACAGCGCGCCAAACGTGGCGACTGCACCCATGGCCAGGAACAAAACCTTTCCCAATTCATGGCTGGGCGTCGTCTGGCCGGCGGCCAGAACGATGAACAGGCACAGGAACGTGAAGGCCACGGCCATCCATGCGCGATCGCGGTACGTCCTGGGCTGGCGCGCCGCGACCCGCAACTCCCGTTCGACAACTGGAAGAACAATCATGCCTTGCGCGCGAAACTGTGGGCGGACGGCGGCATTTTGGCAAGCAGCCGGGCGCCGAGCCACCTAACGCGTCCCGGCCAATTGGCTGGCGGCCATCGATCCCTCCGCCCGTTTGCCATCTCCCCATCCCCCTGCCTTCGTCAGCCCGACCCAATGCGCACCGGCCAAAAGACCGTGTTGACAAATTTATCACTCCATGTGACACTACCCCTGTCGCATGCGCCAGGGAGTGCCACCGCTAAGAACGGTCCGGCCACACGCCTTCCGTGCACGCACGCTCGTACCCACGGGTGACGCACTCCTTTGGCGGAGCAATGAACGTCGCTCCGGCGACCCAACCCGATCCGCAGCCATCTTGGATATCGGCTATCCGGCCATCTATACCTCCACCCATGTGACTTATGTAACTCATTCAATTCCAGCTCTCGACCTTCACGACAGTCCGCCCAAATCCACCTAAATCCACATCTGCCACCGATCAAAAATGTTGGTGGCAGTCCCGCCGGGCGGATAACGAGGCTCTGATTCCCGAACTGCCATGACGCATTATCCATCACGAACCTGCGCCGCCGACCCGCGTCTCCCTCAGACGCCTCACGCATCACGCCCCCCCTCCCCTTTTTTTGCCCAAGCGCGTTACCTTTTCCGGCCACCCCCCGTCTAGTCAACCAGCACCATGCGTATGTTCTTGCCTGCCAATATGCCGGTGTCCGGGCAGAAACCCTTGGTTTTCAGTTGCCTGCGCCGTCCGCTTATGGCACGCATTAGTGTTGATTCACCTGAAATTCCGAACCGCCAGTCCATTATGCGAACCGCATTGATTTCTTTCCTCGGAATATTTGCGCTGCTTTCCCCGGCCACCGCCAAGGAAGCCCCGCTCCGCACCCCCGCCGAACGCTTCGGCAATCTCGAAAAGGCCGAAAGCCCCAGCTTCCGCCGCCACGTCATCCCGCTGGTCAGCCGCACCGGCTGCAACGGCCGCGAATGCCATGGCGCTTTCTCCGGTCAGGGCGGCTTCTCGCTCTCCCTCTTCGGTTACGATTTCGAGAAAGATCACCAGGAAATCACCCAGGACGCCGACGGCGGCGAGGCCGAGGTGCGCGTCAATCCCAAGGAACCCGAGCAGAGCCTCTTCCTCACCAAGCCCACCGTGCAGGTCAAACACAAGGGCAAGGAACGCTTCCAGAAGGACAGTTGGGAATACAATCTGATGCTCAAGTGGATCAAGGACGGCGCGAAGATTGACGTCGCGGAGACCGGCGAATTCTCCCACCTCGAAGTCACGCCCACCGAAATGGTTTTCAAAAAGCCCGGCGAATATGTGCAGTTGAAAGTCCTCGCCCATTGGAAAGATGGCACCGTCGAGGACGTCACCCAACTCACCCGCTTCCGTTCCAATGATGATTCCGTCGCCACCGTCTCCGACACTGGCCGCGTCTCAAGCGCCGGCCCGGGCGACACGCATATCGTCGCGTTTTACGACAACGGTGTGCATCCGGTCCCCACCATGCTCCCGGTCAGCGACCGCGTCGGGTCCAAGTATCCGAAGATCGCCGCCTCGACGAAGGTGGATGACCTCATCCTCACCAAGCTGCGCAAAGTGGGCATCGTGCCTTCGGAAATCTGCACCGATGCCGAGTTCCTGCGCCGCGCCAGCCTTGATGTCACCGGCACTTTGCCGACGCCCGCGGAAGTCGAGGCTTTCCTCGCCGACAAATCGCCCACCAAGCGCGCTAAGAAGATTGATGAACTTCTGACCCGCCCCGGTTACGCCGCCTGGTTCACCACGTTGCTGTGCGATTTCACCGGCAACAATCCCCAACAACTCGTGGACGGCGGCGGCCTCATCCGCAATCTCAACGGCGAGCAATCCCGCCGCTGGTACGACTGGATCTACAAGCGTGTTTCGGAAAACATGCCTTACGACCAGCTCGCGGCCGGCATCATTCTCGCCACCAGCCGCACGTCACCGGACCAGACTTACGAGGATTTGGCCAAGGAAATGGCCGCTTACTATCGCACGGAGAATCAGGCCGACTTCGCCGAGCGCCCGACCATGCCTTACTTCTGGGCGCGCCGGAACATCGCCAAGCCGCAGGAGAAAGCGCTCGCCTTCAGCCATTCCTTCCTCGGCGTGCGCATCGAGTGCGCCGAATGCCACAAGCATCCGTTTGATCAGTGGACCAAACAGGACTTCGAGCAATTTCAGGTTTTCTTCACCACCATCGCCAGCGGCGCCAACCGCGTCGCCAAGGACGAAGGCATCACTTACGCGTCCTTGACCCAGGAAATCCGCGACAAAGTCATGGCGGACAACGGCGACAAGCCGTTCGACAAAAAGAGCAACGACCAGAACCGCGCGATGCAGCAGGAGGCCATGCGCCGCATCAAGGCGGGCGAACTGGTGCCGTGGAATGAAGTCTATGTGGATCTGCGCCGCGCCCCGCAGCCGCCCCGCAAGGATCGCAAGGAAGTCAAAGGCAGCGCCCGCGTCATCACCCCCAAGATTCTTGGCGGCGAGGAAGTCATGCTCCAGCAATACAGCGATCCCCGCCAGCCGCTCATGGACTGGATGCGCTCAAGGGATAATCCGTATTTCGCCCGCGCCTTCGTCAACCGCGTCTGGGCCAATTATTTTGGCCGCGGCATCGTGGAACCCGCCGACGACATGAACCTCGCCAATCCGCCGGTGAACAAGGAACTCATGGATTATCTGGCCGAAGGTTTCGTGGACCACGGTTTCGACATGAAATGGTTGAGTCGCGAAATCCTGAACAGCGACGCCTACCAGCGCAGTTGGAAGCCGAATGACACCAACCAGCTCGACGAAAAGAATTTCAGCCACATGGTCCTGCGCCGCGTCCCCGCGGAAGTGGCGCTCGATGCCATCACCATGGCCACGTCGGCCAGTTCCGATCTGTCCCGCTTTGCCGCGGACATCCCGAACCGCTCCATCGGGCCCGGGGTTTCCATCCAGGGCCGCCGGGGCAACACCAGTTACGCGCTGGCCACGTTCGGCAAGCCCGCGCGCGTCGCCAACTGCGATTGCGAACGCACCGCTGACCCCACGCTCCTGCAAACACTGTTCACGCGCAACGATCCCGAACTTCTGACGCGCCTCGAAACCGGCAAGGGCAGCGCATGGATCGACGAACTCCGCCGCCTTTACGGCCAAAGCCCCGGCGAGGTCGCCCGCGTGGAAAACGATTTCAAACGCACGCGCGCCAGCCGCCAGGCCCTTCGTGAGAAAGTGGAAAAACGCATGGCCGCCGGTGAGTTGAGCAAGGCGGACATCCAGAAGATGAAGGCTGATTTGAAGGCTGCCGAACAAAAGGAAGAAGCACTGGCCGCCAAGCTGGACAAGATGCCCAAGCCCGCCGACTTCAAGGCGGACGACATTATTCAGGAGGTTTTCCTCCGCACTGTCAGCCGCCCGCCCACCGCCGAAGAAATGGCGAAAGCGAAGGAAGACATCGCCGCCGCCAAAAACCCCGTGGACGGCGTGCGCGACGTCCTCTGGGCCATGCTCAACACCCGCGAATTTCTGGTAAACCATTAAAGCTTTAATCAACCCCTAAACCCAAAGACCTATGGCCTCTCATCTCTTCTGCGACGGTGTCACCCGCCGTGATTTTCTGCGCGTTGGCGCGCTGGCCGGCATCGGCCTCAGCCTCCCGCGTTTCTTCGAACTGAATGCCGCCGGCGCGGTCAATCCCGCCAAAGGCAAGGCCGCCATTTACATCCGGCTCGCCGGCGGCCCCAGCCACATGGACACGTTCGACCTGAAGCCCGACGCGCCCGACACGCATCGCGGCGAGTTCAAGGAGATTTCCACCAACGTGCCCGGCATCCGCATCAGCGAGCACCTGCCCAAGCTCGCCCAATGCGCCGACAAGTACGCCATCCTGCGCGGCGTCAGCCACACGCTGGCGGCGCACGAACTCGGCAGCGTGTACATGTTGACCGGCAACCGCCCCATCGCCTCACTGCGCTATCCGTCTTATGGCGCCGTCGTGTCGAAGGAAATGGAAGCCCCCGCGCACCTGCCGCCATTTGTCGCCATTCCCAGCCAGGGCAATTATCCCACCGGCTTCATGGGCCCCGAATACGGCCCGTTCGAGACCGGCCAGGCGCCCGCCGCCGGCCGCCCCATGGAAGTGCGTGGCCTCGCCCTGCGCAACGGCGTCACGCTCGAAGACATCGACCGCCGCCAGAACCTCGTCAAACGCTACGACACCGCGTTTGGCGATTACGCGAAGGAAGACAAATTGCTCGCCGGCATGGACGAGTTCGGCCAGAAGGCCTACGAAATGATGCGCTCGGAAAAATCACGCGAAGCCTTCGATCTCCGCAAGGAACCCGAGTCGGTCACCAATCTCTTCGGCAAGGATCAGTTCTCGCAAAGCTGCCTGCTCGCCACGCGGCTCGTCGAATCCGGCGTGCGCTTCGTCACCGTCAACCTCGGCGGCTGGGACACGCACCAGAACAACTGGGCCAGCCTCAAGGACCGCCTCTGCCCGCAGCTCGATGCCGGCCTGTCCGGCCTGTTCCTCGCGCTCGCGGCCAAGGGCCTGTTGGAATCCACCACCGTCTTCGTCACCGGCGAATTCGGCCGCACACCCAAGATCAATCAACGCGGCGGGCGCGACCATTATCCGCGCGCCATGTTCTGCGTCCTGGCTGGCGGCGGCATCAAGGGCGGCCAGGTCGTCGGCGAATCCGACGCCAAAGGCGAGGGCCCGAAGGACAAGCCGATCACCCCGGACGATGTGGCCGCGACGTTCTACCACACCCTCGGCATCGACCATACGAAGGAATACCACACCCCCAGCGGCCGCCCCGTCATGATCGTCCGCTACGGCAAGGTCCTCAACGAACTGGTCGGGTAAACTCGTTTTAAAGGAAACTCGCGAAAGCGCGCTCTTTTATGGGCGCGCTTTCTTGCCCTTGCCATCCAAATCGCCCACGCCTTTGCGAATGATTTTCGGCGGCAACGTCGGATGCATGAGGTACGGCTCCCAATCCCACCCATGGCTCTCATTCTTCGCCACCGCCACTGTAACAGGCGCCGCCGCTGGCACCACGACTTGCGGCGCCGGCGCATCAGGCGTCTGCATGACCAGATAGCAAACCACGAATCCCGCCATCAGCCCGAAACAAAAGGACGTCATCATCGAAGTGCGTTTCTGCATAAGGATTCTCCTTCCCTATCGACCCCTGTGCTCCTGCCTGCGTTCAAACTATCCCGCCGTCTGCTGAAACTGCCGCCGGTAATCCCGCGGCGTCACCTTCGTGATCTCGCGGAAGCGGCGGTTGAAATTCGCCAGGTTGCGGAACCCGCATTCCAGCGCGATGTCCGTCACCTTCGTGTCTTCCTCCACCAACATGCGGCAGGCGCGCCCCACGCGCAGTTCATTGACATATTCCGGCAGCGTCTTGCCTGTGCGCAATTTGAAGAACCGGCTGAACGCGCCCACGCTCAAGTGCGCCTCCGCCGCCACGGCTTCGCGGTCGATGTCCTCCGTCAGGTGCGCGTGGATGTAATCGCACACGCGCCCCATGCGCCCCTGGTCTTCGCTGGCCAGACTCGGCACAAACCCCGCGCTGGCGATCGGCTGCAGGTCCTTCGAACGCGCCAGCAGGTGCAGAATCGCCAGCAGCTCCGCGATGCGTCCCATGCCGCTGGTTTCCGTCAACTGCTCCATCCGCGCCGCCACCAGTTCGCGCGTCCGGCCCGTCACCAGCAACCCGCGCCCCGCGCGCTTCAACAATTGCCGCACCGGTTCCGCCTCCGGAATTTCGAGAAAGTCATTCCCCAGGAACGTGTCCAGAAACCGCACGATGATGGCATGCACCGCGTTGGCAGCGCCGCCCCGGTTTTCATCCTGATGCCACACGTGCGGCAGGTTCGACCCCACCAGCACCAGGTCGCCCGCCTGCAACGGCGTGAGATTGTCCCCCACCAGGCGATGCCCCCGGCTCTTGAGCACGAGCGTCAGTTGATACTCAGGATGAAAATGCCACGCCGCATTGTAACTGGAGCCGCGCACCACCTCGCAATGGAACGACTCCCATTGCGTGCGCGGCGTTTGTTCGAATACCGGTTTCATTCCTCGCGCAGTGTAACGCGAATTTTCTTAAAACACAAAAGTATCAGAGTTCGTGACGAAACGCGAAGTCTTTGGCACGCTCCACCGACAAGCTAACCGCGCTATGTCATCAACGGAACCAACCATCAAGATCGCCCTCGTCGGCGCCGGCATGTTCGGCGGCGACGTCCACCTTCGCGCCTACGCCGACCTCCAGCGCTTCGGCATTGCCGGCCAGCTCGCCCGCGTCGGCCTCGACAAGTATTCGCGCGACTTCGCCGCCGTGAAGTTCGAACTGGTCGCGGTCGCGACCCGTTCCGAGAAATCCGCCCAGCGCTCCGCCGCCGCATTCAAGGACTGGACCGGCCACGCGCCCAAGACCTATCACGGCGACACGCCATGGATTGACATCCTCCGCGACTTTCCCGACCTCGACGTCCTCGCCGTTGCCACACCCGACCACCTGCACACGCAGCCCATCCTCGCCGCGCTCGCCAAGGGCGTCCACGTGCTCACCGAGAAGCCGATGTGCCTCTCCATCCAGGAAGCCGACCAGATCATCGACGCCGCGCGCGCGAAGAACTGCATTGTAGGCGTGGACATGCACAAGCGCTACGACCCCGACCATCTGCGCATTCGCGATGACATCCAGAAACGTATCGGCGCGCCCCTCTACGGCACCGCGTTTCTGGAAGAGCCGCTCGAAGTCAGCACCAGCACCTTCAAATGGGTCGAATCCAGCGACCCGTTCAGCTACGTCGGACCGCACTGGACCGATTTGATTTACTCCTATTACAAGAGCAAGCCCGTTTCGCTCACCGCCGTCGGCCAGAAGAAGCGCCTCGTGCGCGACGGCATCAACGCCTACGACGCCGTTCAGGTGCGCGTCGATTTCGAAAACGGCATGAGCATCAACTTCCACAACAACTGGATCACCCCGCCCGACTTCGAGGGCCCCGTGAACCAGGGCCACGAAATCGTCGGCGCCGATGGCAAGGTGGAGAGCGACCAGCAATACCGCGGCTTCCGTTGGTGGAACAAAGGCGGCGGCTCACGCACCAGCAACAATCACTTCACCCGCGACGTCCTCCGCGCCGACGGCACCAAAGCCTACGTCGGTTACGGCGTGGACAGCCTGACCGTCGCGCTGGTCGCGATTTGCCGCGTGAAGTTCCTCAAGGAAATCCGCGACGCCGTCGCCTCCATTTATCCCACCGCCGAGGAAGCCCGCATCACCGTCGCCATCGTCGATGCCGCCGCCCGCGTGCGCGATTTGAATTTCAAATACCTCGAGGAAGGCAAAGGCGCCCCCGTGACCGCCCGCTTCGGCAAAGACGGCATTACCATCGTGGATCCCAACCGTGCGAGTGAAGGCGCGGACAAGGTGTTTCAAAGGGTTTATGAGAAGGCGGTTTGAATCACGAATTGACATCGTATACCCTTGGCCCACGGCCAACACACCTGTCACCGGCTAATTCCTTTTCTGAGCCGTAACTTTTCGTGGCAACCGGTGATTCATGTCTGTTAGAATCGGCCTTTGGAGACCTATGAAGTATCTGACTACAATTGTGACTGCGGTTTTGCTTGCAGCCGGCGGCCCGCAGGAAACGGTGGCAGCGGAGCGGCTTGCCGAGCCTGTGTACAACGTAGTGAGCCCCGCCGGAGAGAGCACCGTCAAGATGACCGCCATGGCTCCCAGGCTGGATACGCTGGACGGCAAAACCGTCTGCCTGGTGTGGAACTACGCGTTCAAAGCCGACGTGACCCTCCCGGCCATTGGGGAAGCACTGAAAAGGCGCTATCCGAACGTCAAGATTGTTCCGCATTACGCCATGCCTTTGGCCCCTCTGCCGGAACCTCCCGGAGGACCCCAAAATGAATCCGAGGCCCTGCAAGCGGCTTTAAAGGAAAAGGGCTGCGATGCAGTAATAATCGGGAACGGCGGCTGAGGCATCTGCACACCGCGTGCGGGTCACGCGGCAATCGTGGCCGAGCGGCTCGGAATTCCCGCCGTCGCGGTGACCAATCCCGGTTTTGATGATCAGGCGCGCACCATGGCCCGGGAAGCGGGCATTCCATCCCTCCAGGTCGCCGTGTATCCGGACCCATTTGACCTCGAAACGGACGCTCAGCTACGGGAGAAGTCGGCCAGGATCGTTGTTCCCCAGATCATTGATGCGTTGACCAAACCAATACCCGCATCGAAGGGTTCCGCTGAAAACAGGGACAGCAGGAAGATCGTGTTCACCGGCAACATCGATCAGATCAATCGACACTTCACGGACAGGGGGTGGAGCGACGGGATGTCGGTAACCCCGCCAACGAAAGAGAAGGTCGAGGAGTTTCTCAAATATACCGGTTATCCGCCCGATCAGGAGATCGCGGTGCTTCCGATCTCGAATCTCAAGGCCACCCCCTGGAACATTGCCGTCAATGGCGTGATGGCCGGTTGCCGGCCGGAGCATATGCCGATACTGATCGCGGCGGTGCAGGCCATGGGCGATCCTGCATTCCGATACCGGAACCACGGCGGAAGCACCCATTCTTTCGTTAGCTTCTTCTGGGTCAACGGACCGCTCGCCAGACAGCTCAGGATTGATCACGGACAGGGACTCATTGCGCATCCGGTCAACAGCGTCATTGGTCGCGCCATGAGCCTGATTGAGAGAAACATCGCCGGCCTCAGGATTAAAGAAACCCAGATGGGCAGTTTCGGGAAGACCTTGTCATGGGTGCTGGCGGAGGATGAAGAAGCGGTGAACAAACTGGGCTGGGAACCCTACCATGTCGAGAAAGGGTTTCCCAAGAACGCGAATACCGTGTCCGCGGGGACCAGCACGGTATGGGGCCGCAATCTTGTCCCCGCCACATCCGATCCGAGGATTCTCATGGAAATCATGGCCTACGGGATGACCACCACGGAAGCCTTTGCCAGCGGCTTCACGGGGCAGAGTCGTCGCTACGTGCTCGTGGAGCCTGGTGTGGCCAGGATTCTCGCCGAGGGGGGCTATACCAAAAGCAGCCTCAAGCAAGACCTCATGAGAACCGGGCGGAAGATCACCTATGAGGCGGTCTTCTCGCAGGTGCACGGTTCGTTCGGCAGGGTGAACGCGACCTTCGAAACCGAGCTTCAGAGGGCCCTGCGCGACAGGAATAACGAGAAAGGGAAGTTGCCGCCGTGGTATCCCAGATTCCCCGGTTGGGAAGAGATCGAAACAACTCCGGCCATAAGGATGGTTGAATTCATCGTCTGCGGAGACCCGGCCCGAAACAAGGTGCAGATACTGGCAGGCGGACCTGGCACCGCCATGCAGCAAATCAGGCTCCCGGCGAACTGGGACGAACTTATGGAGAAGGCCGGTTATCCTCCCCTGAAAAGTTTTTACTTCGAATAGAGCGCGAAGCGCCACTGCGGGAGCCGCGTGGCTGGCAGGGCGGCAAAGCTCCACCAGAGGCATGGGCTGGCGATGCCGAGACTCCCAAACTCCCGCGTTGGACCATAGCCGTCGGAGGTTGGCTTGTGTAGTGAATCCTTACCTTCCTATCAGTTCTCATTCCGCCCCGCGGCCATCCGTTCGAACTCGCCTTCCGCTGTGGAGTCTCAAACCTGTAACCTGCGCCCATTTGTGTCGTCTATTCCCGTGGGAATGAGAACACTTCTGGCCGCGCTGGCGCTTTGCTTCGCGTTCGTGGGAACGCACGCTGGCGCCACGCCTTCGCCCGCTTCGCAACGGCCCAATATCCTGTTCATCGTTGCCGATGACCTCGCCACGCGGCTCGGTTGCTACGGTGACGCGGCGGCGATCACGCCGAACCTCGACCGCCTGGCCCGGGAGGGCGTCATTTTCAATCGAGCCTATTGCCAGGGCGTCGTCTGCACGCCCAGCCGCACCTCCTTCATGCTCGGGCTGAACAACCGCCATGCCGCCCGCAACCATTTCCTCCGGCATCCCGACACCGTGACGCTGGGCCGGTGGATGCGCGAGCATGGCTACCAGACTTACTCGATCGGCAAGATTGACCATCGCGAGAATTTTGTGGACCCGAAAGCCTGGGATATTCGCGTCGCAGGAGCGGACGCCGGGTCTTCCCCGGAGACGGAAGCCAAAGTCGGGCGCCGCTTGCGGCTGGATGAAGACCTCGGCCCGCAGAAGCGCCGCGTCGCCGATGTGGGCCTCACCGAAAAGCCGGAAGCCCTCAAGGATTGGGCAACCACCGAGCGTACGCTTCGCTTTCTCGACAAGGAACGCGACCCAAAGAAACCCTTCTTCGCCGCGGTCGGCTTTCACACACCGCATCACCCCAACGACACGACGCAAGCCGCCTGGGAATCGCACGATTCCGCCATGTTCAAGCTCGAAAAGACTCCGAAGGATGCCACGCCGCTCCCGCCTGGAGCCCTGGGACAAGAACCGGGCCTCGCCGTGAGCGAAACCCGCCAGCGCGAGGCCATGCGCGGCTACTACGCGGCTGTCACCATGCTCGATGAACAGATTGGCCGGCTGCTCGAGCATCTCCGCGTCAAAGGCTGGATCGAAAACACCGTCGTCGTCTTTACGTCCGACCACGGATATCACCTCGGCTGGCGCGGCCAGTGGTGCAAGCACAGCCTCAGCGAGCAGGTTTTGCGCGTGCCACTCATCGTGCGGCATCCGCAGGGCGCGAAAGGCAGGAAGGCAAACGGCATCGTTGAACTCCTGGATCTCTTCCCCACGTTCTGCGACATCGCCGGAATTCCCGCGCCAAAGGCACTCGATGGAAGGAGTTTCCTGCCACTCGTGAAAGACCCCTCGGTCCCCGGAAAGCCCGGTGCCTTTTGCCAGGACGCCGGCAGCCGCACTCTGCGCACGGTCCGCTGGCGTTACACGGAACGCTCCGACGGCAGCGCTGAACTTTACGACCACGCCACCGACGGCGGCGAATACTACAATGTCATCGCCAACCTTGACCACGTGGCCGTGGTCAAGCAGCTTCGAGTTCAAATGGAAGCCGAACTTGGCCCTCGTCCCCAAGCCGCTTCATCGAAGGCTGAGCCGTCCGCGACGAGCGGTCCGCCGCCCGCC
>JBFMBT010000133.1:0-16964 GCA_040754875.1 Verrucomicrobiota bacterium
TCCCGCGTCCAGATTCAGCCGGGCGTATCCTCATTCGCCGCGTCCGATATTAAATGGAAAATCAGAGCCTTCTCACGTCAACGGCAGCTACGAGCCACGCCCCGAATCGTCAATCGTAATTCGTAAATCGTAAATTCCATGTCCGCCACCTACACCGCCATCTCCTGGAACCGCCAGAAGCGCATCTACGATGCGACGCTCGGCGCGTTGCTCGCGCTGGCTTTGGGCGGATTCATGGGGCTGACGCTCGCGCTGGAACCTCGCGCGACCATCGAGACGCTGATCATTCGCGCAACGGCCGTCACGGCGTTCCTGTTGCTCCACGTCATCCTCTGCCTCGGCCCGCTCGCGCGATTGGACCGCCGTTTCCTGCCGCTGCTTTACAATCGCCGCCACCTGGGCGTGACGATGTTCCTGCTGGCGCTCGTGCACGCGGCGTTTGCCACGATCCAGTTTCACGCGCTGGGCGACACCAACCCGCTCGTGAGCGTGTTCACCGCTTACGCGCGAGATTACACGTCGCTCGCGCATTTTCCGTTTGAGCCGCTGGGCGCGGGCGCGCTCGTGCTGCTGTTTCTCATGGCGGCGACGAGCCACGATTTCTGGCTCAAGACGTTGGGGGCGTCTGTGTGGAAGTTGCTGCACTTCGCGGTTTATCCGGCGTACGGACTGATCCTCGCGCACGTCGCGTTCGGCGCGCTGCATTCGGAGCGCAGCACGTTTTACCCCGTCCTGCTGGGCGCGGGCTTCGTCATTGTGTTCGGCCTGCACCTGGCCGCGTGGCGCCAGGAAGCCGCGCTCGACGCGCAGAAACTCGCCCTGACCGCCGATGGTTTCGCCGATGCCTGCGCGGTCGATGACGTGGCCGAATCACACGGAAGGCCCGTTAACATTGGCGGCGAACGCCTCGCTGTCTGGCGTCATCAAGGCCGCATCTTCGCCACCGCCAATGTTTGCCGACACCAGGGCGGCCCGCTGGGCGAAGGGCGCATCCTTGATGGCTGCATCACCTGCCCCTGGCACGGCTGGCAGTACCGCCCCGAAGACGGCTGCAGCCCGCCGCCCTTTGCCGAAATCATCGCCACGCATGACGTGCGCATCGTCGATGGCCGCGTCTTCGTGCGCGTGAAGCCGAATCCGTTGAAAACCGTCTGCCCCGGCGCGGACATCGTGAACCGCAGATCGGCGGAAGCGTGTGTGATTGAAACTGGATGCGACCTATGAAGAGAACAGATTCGCGATATCGCAGTGTTTCCACTCTGTGCCTTGCGGGCGGGCCATGCGTCGGTCCCCCTCACCCCGGCCCTCTCCCCCAGGAGAGGGTGACACGGTTCCCGCGTGCAGTGAATGTCGATCCGTTGGGATATAACCACCGCTCACCCTCGGTCCCTCTCCCCGTTGAGGGGAGAGGGAAGAATTCTTTCCTGCGGCCTGAAGAAATAGCGTCGCCGATTCACGCCATCAGACACCTCCCGGAAGCCAACGCATGAACGACGACTTTTACATTGGTTACAACGACGACGCGCCCGCGCCGCTGGCCCGGCATACGCGCAAGATCGTTGCCATTCTGGTCGTGTTGGTCGCGGTCATCGCCGCATTGGCTGCGTCGCGCCAGAACCCCGTTGATGTTGGCGTGTTTGAATTCGGCACGTCGCGCGCGTTCGAAGGCGTCTTGTATGAAACGCCGTTGCCCATGCTGCGCGTCGCGCGGGTCAGCGCGAATGGCCACAGCGTCACCAACTTCATCCTCGTCGGTTTCGGCAAGCACGGCCTGCCCGCGTTTGCGCGCGGGCACGACGGCAAGAAGATTCGCTTCCACGGCACGCTGATCCAGCGCGAGAACCTGGCGATGATTGAGTTGAACGACGCCGCGACATTTCAAGTCGTGGGCGAACCGCAACCCTGGGAGCGGCGCGGCAAAACCGAATCGCTCGGCCGTGTGTCGCTCACCGGTGAACTGGTCGATACGAAATGTTTCCTGGGCGTGATGCGTCCAGCCACGGGCAAGGTGCACCGCGGCTGCGCCATCCGCTGCCTGAGCGGCGGCGTGCCTCCCGGGCTGCTCGTGCGCGACGGCGCGGGCAATGCGACCGTTCTGATGCTCGCCGGCCCGGCCGGCGAACCGCTCCTATACGACGTTCAATGGGCCGCGCGTGTCGTCCGTTGCGAAGGCACGCTGGAACTCCATGACGGCCTGCCCGTCCTGCGCACCACCGCGCTGTCGCTCGGCCAAACCACGCCGCCGCCCGGCAACCGCCCGGCCGCGGCTGAACATTCCGAATTATGATCACGATCCTCAGCGGCACCAATCGCCCCGGCAGCAACACGCGAAAAATCGTCGCGCACCTCCTGGAAATCTACACCGCCCTCGGCGTCGAAACCCACCTCCTTGACCTGGCGGATCTACCGCCCGAAATTTTTCTTCCGTCCGCCTACACCTCTCGGCCCGAAAGCTTCACGCCATTCAACGACGCCATCCTCGCCGCTGATGGCGTGGTGCTGGTGACGCCCGAATACAACGGCGGCATGCCCGGCGTGTTGAAATACTTCATCGACATGCTGGATTTCCCCGAAAGCTTCGAGCGGCGCCCCGTGTGTTTCGTGGGCGTGGCGGCCGGCATGTGGGGCGCGCTGCGTCCGGTCGAGCAACTGCAGATGATTTTCGGCTATCGCAACGCGCACATTTTTCCCGAGCGCGTGTTCCTGCCGGGCATCGGCAAATTGCTCGATGTGCAAGGCCGCCTGGCAGACGAAAAATTATTGGAGCGCCTGCGCGCGCAGGCACTGGGCTTCGTGGAATTCGTCGAGCGCGTGCGCGGCGTGGAGTTGCGCGACGCGAAGAGCGCGCTGGCAATGTAAGGTTTCACCGCGCGCGGCGACCAAAGGATGAATGCACACTCATTACGATTTCATCATCATCGGCTCGGGCGCGGGCGGCGGCACGTTGACGTGGAAACTCGCAGCCAGCGGCAAGCGCATCCTGCTGATTGAACGCGGCCCGTATGTGCCGCGCGAGAAAGACAACTGGAGCACGCGCGCCGTCAACGCCGAGGGCAAATACAACACGAAGGAACTCTGGCACGACAAGGACGGCAAGCCGCTGCATCCGCACACGAATTATTACGTGGGCGGCAACACGAAGTTCTACGGTTCCGCGCTGTTCCGTTTGCGCCAGGAGGACTTTGGCGAAATCCGGCATCACGGCGGCGTCTCGCCCGCCTGGCCGGTGGGCTACGACGAGTTTGAGCCGTATTACGCCGAGGCGGAGAAGCTGTACCACGTCCACGGCGAAGCGGGCGAGGATCCGACGGACCCGTGGCGCAGCGGGCCGTATCCGCATCCGGCGGTGAGCCACGAGCCGCGCATCCAGCAATTGCACGATGACTGGGCGCGCCTTGGTTTGCGCCCGTTTCACACGCCGCTCGGTGTCATGCTCAACGAGAAGAATCCGCGCAAAAGCCTGTGCATTCGTTGCAGCACGTGCGACGGCCACCCGTGCCTCATCAACGCCAAGGCGGACGCGCAAACCTGCTGCGTCGATCCCGCGCTGGAATATCCGAACGTCACGTTGATGACCGACGCGCAGGTGACGCGCCTGGAAACGAGCGCGAGCGGGCGCGAGGTGTCGCGCGTGCAAGTACAGCGCAACGACGAACGCTTTGCGCTGTCGGCGGACATTGTGGTGGTGGCGTGCGGCGCGATCAATTCGGCGGCGTTGTTGCTGCGTTCGGCGAATGACCGGCATCCGCGCGGCCTGGCCAACGGTTCGGACGTCGTGGGCCGCCATTACATGGGGCACGTCAATTCGGTGATGATGGCGCTGTCGAAGTGCCCGAACCCGACGATTTTTCAGAAGACACTTTCGCTGAACGATTATTACCTCGGCGCGAAGGAATGGGAATTTCCGATGGGCCACATTTCCTTCGTCGGCAAGCTGGACGGAGACACGCTCAAGGCGGGCGCGCCGCCGATTGCGCCGCATTGGACGTTGGAGTTGATGGGGCGTCATTCGCTGGATTTCTGGCTTACGTCCGAGGACCTGCCCGACCCGAAGAATCGCGTCACGCTGGATCGCGACGGGAACATCGTACTCAGCTACCAACCGAACAACGAAGAAGGCCATAAGCGGCTGACGGCGAAATTGCAGAGCCTGATGAAGCAGCAAACGAAGTGCGGCATCCACGGGCACGACTGCCACGAAGGTTTGTTTGCGCGCAATCTGTTCCTGGGCCAGCGCATTCCGCTGGCGGGAGTGGCGCATCAGAATGGCACGATTCGTTTCGGGTCGGACCCGCAGACCTCGGCGCTGGACGAGAATTGCAAGGCGCACGAAGTGGACAACCTGTATGTCGTCGATGCGAGTTTCTTTCCGTCCAGCGGCGCGGTGAACCCGGCGTTGACGATCATGGCGAACGCGCTGCGGGTGGGCGACCATTTGCTGGAGCGCGTTCACGCCAGCACTGAAGTTTCGCATGCGATGCGCGAGGAAGCGCTTACCGTCGCCTGAGTCATTTTCCCCCGACCACATCCTACCATGCACCTCCCACCTCCACGCGCCACGTCACAGCCCGCGCCCGTTGTGTGTTTATGCACGCAGCGGCGCGGGTTGTGGCGGCTTCTGTGAGCGAGGGACTGTTTCCATGAAAATGCGAATTGTTCTTCAACGATTGTTGTTCGCCCTTGCGATAGCGGGGGCATCGGTCTTGCACGCGGCGGTGCAGAGCGTCGGGGCCATCGGCATCACCGTGGGCGACCTGGATCGCGCCGTGCAATTCTACACGCAGGTGCTGCCGTTCGAGCAGACGGGAACAAGCGAAGCGCGCGGGAAGGAATTGGAAACATTAACCGGCATCGCGAGCGCGCACACGAAGACCGTGCATTTGAAGCTCGGTGGCGAATCGATTTCCCTGACGCAATGGGTCGCACCGAAGGGACGGCCCATTCCGGCGGATTCGCGCAGCACCGACCATTGGTTCCAGCACATCGCCATCGTGGTGAGCGACATGGACAAGGCCTACGCGCACCTGGCGAAGCACAAGGTGCGGCATGTTTCCACCGCGCCGCAAACGTTGCCCGCGTGGAATCCGAACGCGGGCGGCATCAAGGCGTTTTACTTTCGCGATCCCGAGGACCACGTGCTGGAAATCATCTGGTTCCCGCGCGGCAAGGGCGACCCGCAATGGCAGCGGCCCACGGACAGGATTTTTCTCGGCATCGACCACACCGCGATTGTGGTAAGCGACACGGATAGCAGCCTGGCGTTTTATCGCGACGTGCTGGGGATGAAGGTGGCGGGAGCGAGCGAGAACTTCGGAGTGGAGCAGGAGCATTTGAATCAGGTGTTTGGCGCACGCCTGCGCATCACGGCGGTGCGCGCGGAGAAGGGGCCGGGCATTGAATTTCTGGAATACATCGCGCCGCCGGGCGGGCGCGCGCTTCCGGCGGAGGCGAAGGCGAATGATTTGGTTTGCTGGCGCACACCGCTGCATGTGAAGGCGCTGGATGAACTGGCCGCACGGTTGCGCGAAAGCCAGACGCAATTCATATCGACGCCCGCCAGCAAACCGGGCGCGATCCTCGTGCGTGATCCGGATGGGCACGCGCTGGAACTGCAGACCACGAAGCCATGAACACGCTGCCATTCTCCAAGCCTGGATTGCGCCCGTGGGCGGCGCGCGAGATCGCGCCGCGCGTCAAGCAAACCGCGACACCGTTTTTGTTGTTGGTGGCGTCGCGCGTCCGGCGGCGGATGGCGGAAGTGATGGAAAATGTGGGGCGGATCAAGCCGCAAGCTGCGCATTCGAAGTCGATGGGTTTGCGATACGACGGTCCCTCTCACCTCAACCAGAGGGAGGGTGGTGTTTACAACGCCAAGCAGGCTGGAAGCCTGCGATACGGCAGGTTGGAAATCTGCGCTACACCCGCGGATTAGCGCGTTACGATTATGAGCATTGAACCCGTCACCGAACTGTTTGCGCAGCTCGCGTTTCGTGAGGCGGTGTGGCTTGTGCCGCTGGTGTTTGTGCTGCACGTGCTGGGGAAGCGCCGTTCTTCGTGCGCTGGGCGCAGCGATTTGGCTCGCCGCATTACACACGAAGAAACTTTTCCACGGACAACGCCACGGGCCTGCTGCTGGCGATTGGCCTGGCCGCGCTCGTTTCGTTCAACCCGCATCGCGGGACGACGTTTATCTTCTTTACGCTGGTGGTGACACAGATGTTTTTCTTCAACGCGCTGTTTCACCTCGGCGCGACCATCGTGTATGCCGCGTGGTCGCCGGGGTTGATCACTTCGCTCACGGTGTTTCCCATCACGTTCGTTTATCTGAGCCGGCTGGCGTTTGCGGAAAACCTGCTCACGGACCGAAGTTTCATGGCGTCGTTGCTCCTGGCTGGAATCGCGCACGTCGTGGTGGTGGTGCAAACGGTTTATCGCGTTGGGCCGGAGTCGGTGGAGGTTGTCGAAGCGCCAGGTGAACACGCAATGAAAGCCTCGGAGGCGCAAGCAGGGTGAAAATCGGAACATGTCCCCGCGTGTAAATCGGCGTTGGCAAGCGGGTCGTTTCCGATTAATTTGGATCTGTGAGCGCAAGCGAGATCATTCGTGAGTTGCCCCGGCTGAGCGATGCCGAGCGCCGCGCGATCAGGCGCCGGCTTGCGGAACTGGCCGAGGAAAACGAAGCGGTCCGATTGTGCGATGCCACAACACTGGAAGCCGCGCAGCAGTTGGACAAGATGGAGGACGAGGACGAGCGACATGCACAGGGGTGAAGTATGGCAGATTGACTTCGGAATGGCTGCAAAGGGTGCGTCCCGCGCTGTTGCTTACTGATGAGGCTCCGGACGAGGAACTCGATCTGGTTACGGTTGTTCTTCACACCACATCGTTGCGAGGTAATCGCTGGGAGTTGCCTATCCCGAAACCATTTCTGAAACCTGGGGCGTTTCATCTCCAGCAAATCCAATCCATCTCAACGGCGAAATTGGAACGGCGGCTTGGCCTTCTTACTGAGGGCGAATTGCATCAGGTTCTCGACAAGCTCGCTGAGCGTTTTCAAGTTTGAGGTCGGGCGACTCGAACAAGCCCACCACGCCCCCCACTCTTGATTCAAACCGCTGCGGCTTGGGCGTTGCCACAGCCGTGGTCCGCGGGCTGTAAGGTTTTCATGCCGGGAGCGACCCATTCTGCGAACAAAGATACTACGCATGAAAAACATAATCTTCGCTCTCGTCACAATGCTCAGCCTCACCACGGCCTGGGCTGATCACAACGCCGCGCACACCAAAACGCTCGTGCTCAAAGATAAAAACGGACTCGCCCTGCAAGGCTACGATCCGGTCGCTTACTTCACCGACAACAAGGCGGTGAAAGGCGATGCGAAGCTCAAATCGAGCCACGAAGGCGCGACGTATCATTTTGCGTCGGCGCAACACAAGCAGATGTTTGACCAGGAGCCGGCGAAATACGCGCCGGCGTTCGGCGGTTATTGTGGTTACGCGGCGAGCATCAACCGCCTCTCGCCCATCAGCCCCGAGTGGTTTCAGATCATCGAGGGCCGCCTCATTCTCCAGCACAACAAGAAGGCGTGGGACAAATGGAACGCGGACCTCGCCAGCAACGTAAAGAAGGCGCACGTCAACTGGCCGGGCCTTGTCGAGAAGAACGGCGTGTATGGCGGCAAGACGCTGGTGTTCGTGGACAAGAAGGGCGTCGCGCTCGAAGGCTACGATCCGGTCTCGTATTTTAAGGACGCCAAGCCGATGAAGGGCAGCGTGGAATTTGAGGCCACTTACAACGGCGCGCTGTATCACTTCGTCTCGGCGGAAGACCGCGAGACGTTCGAGAAAGATCCCGTGAAGTATGCGCCCGCCTACGGTGGATATTGCGGCTATGCGGCGAGCGTCGGCAAGGTGCGCCCGGCTAATCCGCTGTTGTGGTCGATTGTCGATGGCCAGCTCGTCGTGCAACACACCAAGGGTGCGGCCGAGCTGTGGGAGAAAGACGTTCGCGGCAACAAGGCGAAGGCCGACAAATTCTGGCCGAAGCTCGTGGAAGCCAAGGCCGGCCAGAAAAACCCCATCGACAGTTTGTTTGGCAAATCCGTGCTTGCCGAGGCCCGATAACTCACGCGGAGAACGCGGCGCGATAGGTTGTCGCGCCGCGCCACCGCCCAACCTCAACTCATTGAAATCATGAAATCCCTGTTCCTGACGGTTGCATTGTTCGCCAGCCTGACACTCGCACAAGCCGGCGACGTTTCTGAAAAACACACGTTAACCACGGCGGGCGCGAAAAAGGTCGCTGAAGCCGCGGCTGCTTACGCCCAGGCCAATGGCGCGGGCGGTTCGATTGCGGTCGTGGATGATGGCGGGCACCTGCTGTATTTCCTGCGGCTCGATGGCACGTTCGCCGCGGGCGCCAATGTGTCCATCGGCAAGGCGCGCACGTCCGCGATCTTCAAGAAGCCGACGAAGGACTTCGAGGACACGATCAACAAAGGGGCGCTTCACGATGACGGCGCTGCCGGACTTCACACCGTTGCAAGGCGGCGTGCCGATCGTGCACGAGGGCCACGTCATCGGAGCGGTTGGCGTCAGCGGCGCCAGGAGCGCGCAGCAGGATGAAGAGATCGCGAAGGCCGGCGCTTTGGCGGTCAGCGACAAGAAGGGCTGAATTTCATTCGCAACCATTCACACGCACTGAACATGAAAGCATTTCCACTTCTGGCGGCGTCGCTGTTGCTCATCAACAGCAGCGTTCGCGCCGACCACGCTCCGCGCGCCGTGTTGCCCGATGCCATCGCCGACCTGCGCACCGCCGAGGGCGCGGCATTGGTGAAGGCGCAATGGCGTTATCGCAATACGCACATTCACGAAATCGAGCACCGCAGCGTCGGCCCTGACCTCAGGGCCAGCGGGCTGAAGAACCGCACGTTTGACTTCACGCCGGATGCGCGCGCGAAAGGCTTCGATGATTCGCGGTGGGAAATCATCGCGCCCACGTCGCTCGAACAACGGCGCGGCGATGGGCGGCTTTCGCTCGTCTGGTATCGGCTTGATGTCACGATTCCGGAGAGAATCGGCGGCTTGGACACACGCGGTTCGACGGCTGTGCTCGAAGTGGTGCTGGACGATTATGCCGAGGTCTGGGTGGACGGCCAGGCTTCGTGGGTGCTCGGGCAGAACGGCGGCAGCGTTGCCGCCGGTTGGAACGCGCCCAACCGCGTCGTGCTCACGCGCGACGCCCGGCCCGGCCAGTCGTTTCAAATTGCGATTCTCGGCATCAACGGCCCCATCTCCTCGCACCCCGATACCTACATCTGGCTGCGCAGCGCCACGGTCGATTTCTACGCGCCGGACAGGTTGACGCAGGCGCGCGCGGTGAAGCTCGACGTGGAGCGGAAGGACTCCGCGTTGGACGCCGTGTTGCCCGCCAACGCGAAACTCGAAAAGCTGGCCGAAGGTTTCACGTTCACCGAAGGCCCCGTGTGGGTGAACGAAGGTGAGGGGTATCTGCTGTTCAGCGATCCCAACAACAACGTGATTTACCGCATGACACCGCAGGGCGACGTCAGCGTGTATCTCAGCAAGGCCGGTTACACCGGCGCGAACATTGGCGAATATCGTCAGCCCGGCTCGAACGGCCTGGCGTTGGATGCCGAAGGCCGCCTGACGATTTGCCAGCACGTCAACCGCCGCGTGGTGCGCACCGAAAAGAACGGCATCACGACCGTGATGGTGGACCGTTCAATGGGCGACGGCTCAATTCACCCAACGACCTCATCTATCGTAGCGACGGCGCGCTGTTCTTCACCGATCCGCCGTTTGGTCTGCCGAAATTTCACGATGATCCGCGCCGCGAACAACCGCACTTCGGCGTCTATTCTGTGCGCAACGGCGAGGTGCAACTGGTTGCGAAGGATTTCACCGGTCCCAACGGTCTGGCGTTTTCGCCGGATGAAAAATTCCTCTACGTCGGCAACTGGGACGAAAAGAAGAAAGTCGTTTATCGCTACCCGGTGAACGCCGATGCCACGCTCGGCCAGGGCGAATTGTTCTTCGACATGACTGGCGCGCCCGGCGACGACGCCATCGACGGCGTGAAAGTGGATCAAGCCGGCAATGTGTATGTGAGCGGCCCGGGTGGGCTGTGGATCGTGTCGGCCGAGGGCAAACACCTGGGCACCATTCACGGTCCCGAACATCCGCACAACATGGCCTGGGGCGACGCTGACGGGCGCACGCTTTATCTGACGGCCCAATCCGGCATCTATCGCCTGCGCCTGAATGTTCCCGGCGCCACCGCGTCTTCGCGCAAGGCCATGCTTTCGTCGGCCCAAAAGTGAAGCGCCGTCGCTCCGTATCAAAATCTGTCGCATATGGGACAAGTTTTGATAGGGGCAATTTTTCTGAAGCAGCGGGAATAAACCGGCTTGCCTCGCACTCTATATTCATGTTCGCACGCGCAAATGTTGTTCTTATGAAATTGAGTGTGTTCTTTCGCGCTCTTGCGGTGGCATCCCTCCTCACTTCCTTGGACGCCGCTGCCGCGGAGCGCGATCCTTTTGAAACGTACGGCACGGGCGCCATCGGCAGCACGCCGCCGGTCGAGGTCACCTGGTCGCTGGGCTCGCCACTGCGGGCTGGCACGACGCAGTTTGGCGACCTCGAGACGCTCCACATCCATGCGGGTTATGTGCAATCATTCGCGGTGAACGATGACCTGCACTGGCTTGGCGGTGTGGATTGGCGGCGCTTTTCAGCCAGCGTTCCCGCGGGCGCACCGGTGCCGAACACGCTGCAATCGTTGGCGATCGTCATCGGCGCGGACTGGCGGTTCCGCGATGACTGGCGGGTCCGCCTCGAAGCGCTGCCGGGTGTTTACAGCGACTTTAATGACTTCAGCGGACGCGATTTCAATGTGCCTTTCGCCGCGTTCATTTCCTACGACCTCAATCCGCGCCTGACCATCGGCGCGCAAATCAACGTCGATGCGCGCCGCGAATCTCCGGTCGTCGGCATCCCCGGCATCCGCTGGCGCTTCGCCAACCGCTGGCTGCTTTCGCTGTGGATTCCGCGCCCGCAGGTTGAATACCAGCTCGCGGATGAATGGACACTCTTCGCGGGCGGATCCTTTGCGGGCGGCACGTATGTGGTTGCGAAGGATTTTGGCACGCGCCAGGGCCGGGCGGCGCTGGACAACCAGGCGGTGGATTTTCAGGAGGTGCGCGTGGGGGCGGGTTTTCGTTACACGGTGGCCAAGAAACTGGCGCTTGAAGTCGGCGGCGGATGGACGATTGACCGCCGGTATCATTTCCACGAGCGCGACCTGCTCCTCAACGGCCGGGGCGCGCCCTACGTGCAATGCTCGTTTGGGCTGACGTTCTGAGGCGTTCACCGCCGTCTGCCATCGCACCTTACAACTTTCCCGCCTTCGCCATGCGGCAGAGCAGCCAGATGATTTCCTCCTGGAACGCGTTCTTGCTTGGGTAATCAAACGTCGGCTGTCCGTTGCGCAACAGATACGCGCCGCGATTGGGCACCGCGTGCGGCGCGAATTGCATCAAATCCCGCACCAGCAGGGCGAAGTCCCCGGCCAGTTGTCCGGTGCGGCGGTCGCCCAGGTATTCGAACAATCGCACGGCGCTTTCATCCGCCTTGACGCTGTAGCGCTGGACCGCGCCGGTCAGGACGATCTCCAGCAACAACCGCGGATGGCGTTCCCCGCGTGTTTCACGCTTTGGCTCCTTGTTGTAGAAATCGGTCCGGTTGCCCAGCATGTCGCGGTTCGAGTGGAAGACCTCGCCGGTCGAACTCAAAAAATGATCGCGCCACACATCGTTGAATTCCGTCAGGCGCACGTTGCCTGCGGCGATCAGCATGACGTGCGCCCATTCGACGCGGCACACGCGGTCGATGGAATCGAAAATCGTGAGTGCCTCCGCATCGCACGACAGATGTTTCACGAACTTCGTGGGCGGCAATTCGGGCAGTTGTTTCTCGGGCACGGCCTCCGCACCCACGCCTTCGCTGCGCAAAGCGCCCACCAGTGTGTTCGCCTCCTCCGCCGTGTGGACCTTTACGAGAATGCCGAACGCGTCCCGCCCCAGAATTTGCGCATCCACCGCCGTCAACGTCGGCACCGCGCGGAATGCCCGCTTCAACCTTTCCTGGTCCGGCACCTCGATGGAATCCTGCACCACCGCGTAACTCATGGTTCCATGCAACGCCGATTCTCAAAAGTTGCAAGGCGCGATTCAATCCCCGGCTCGCGGCTGGGGCGGCGGCAACGGCCTGGGCGCGCCCTGCGTGCACTCGTTTGGGCCTCACATTCTGAGCCTGGAGCGTAAGGCTCGGCGGATTGTGGCGACCCATGATTGTATGTTATCCAGCCCACGCGCCAAACGACCCAGGACTCACGTCATCCGAAAGGAAAACGCGGGCTTGAAGCCAGCCCAGCCGGAACTTAAACGAGTCCCGCCGCCGGCGTGGTCGGCAAAGCTGTTACTGCTCGATCCGCGCCCTTCATCGTCGCCGTTGAACGACTAGAGGCAGCTACTTCAAATGCGCGCGACGCCGTCATCGAGCCTGCCCGCCCACTGGCCGGAATACTTGATCGAGGCATTTTGCCTGGGCGCGTTCATGGTTTCCGCGAGCGGGTTCGCGATGTTGCTGGAACATCCGGACTCGCCGGTTCGAGCGGTCCTTGCGGACGATTTCGTGCGCCGCGCGCTCATGGGAGTCGCGATGGGGCTTACGGCGATTGCACTCATTTATTCGCCGTGGGGCAGGCAATCAGGCGCGCATATGAATCCGGCGGTGACGCTGGCGTTTTTCCGCCTGGGCAAGGTGGCGCCGGCGGACGCGCTGGCGTATATGCTGGGGCAATTTATCGGCGGCGCGGCGGCCATGTTGGGGATGGGCGCGGTGTTTGCAAAAATGCTTTCGGTGCCACAGGTCCATTATGTGGCGACGTTGCCGGGGAATTCGGGAACCGGCGTGGCGTTTCTGGCGGAGGCGTTCATCTCGGGTCTGTTGATGGCGGTGGTGCTCGTGGTTTCCAACCGCACGGCGCTGGCGCGGTTCACCGGCTTGTTCGCCGGAGTTTGCGTGGCGCTGTTCATCACTTTCGAGGCGCCGTTGTCCGGCATGAGCATGAATCCCGCGCGCACCTTCGCCAGCGCGCTGGCGGCGCGCGATTGGACGGCGTTGTGGATTTATTTCACGGCGCCGCCCCTGGGGATGTTGGCTGCGACGGAGCTTTACCATCGGCTGGCCGGCGCCCGCGCCTGTGCCAAACTGCATCATCAAAACACCAGGCGCTGCATTTTTTGCGAGTATCAGCGGCAGCGCGCGAAGAATGAAACGTAATAAAGGTTGTAAGGCGGACGCTGGTTGCCCGACCAATCAGCATGAAAAGGCTCCTTTACACCTTGTTGTTGTTCACCCTCGCGCAGCCGTTGTTCGCACAAACCAAAACCCTGCATAATCTCGACAAAGCGGGTGTTGCCATCCAGGGCCATGACCCGGTGGCGTTCTTTGCCGACAGCAAACCGGTGCGCGGCAATCCCTCCATTTACGCTACTTACAAGGGCGCGCTTTATTACTTTGCGTCGAAGGAGAACAAGGAGCGCTTCCTCAAGGCGCCCGCGAAGTATGAGCCGGCGTTCGGGGGCTATTGCGCCTTCGGCGTTTCCAAGGGCAAACTGGTGGAGATCGACCCCGAGGCGTTCCAGATCGTGGATGGCCGGCTCCTGCTCCAATACAGCAAAAGCGTCCGCAACGATTTCAACAAGGACGCGCCCGGCAACATGAAAAAGGCCGACGCCAACTGGCCGGGCCTGTTGGAAAAGAAGGGCAAATAGGCGTGTAAGTTTTCGCGGCATCAACCGACTCACCATCATGAACGCACTTTCCAAACCGCAGCGCGTGGTCAGTTGGCTGTGCCGTCTGGCCGCCGCCATCATCCTGCTGCAAACCTTGTTCTTCAAATTTACCGGCGCGGAGGAGTCGGTCTATATCTTTACCAAAGTAGGCCTGGAGCCGTGGGGCCGCTACGGCTCGGGCGTGGCGGAATTGCTTGCGGCGATCCTGTTGTTGACGCCGCGATTTGTCTGGGCCGGCGCGCTGTTGTCCCTGGGCGTCATTTCCGGCGCGATTGCCAGCCATCTGACTGTGCTGGGCATCGTGGTGAAGGACGACGGCGGGCTCCTGTTCGCACTGGCGGTTGTGGTGTTCGCATGCTCCAGCGTCGTCGCATGGCTGCATCGCTGCCAGATCCCGCATCCATTCCGGCGCGGCGCGGCGTGCGCGTGCCACGGCGGGAAGGCGCATGGGGCGAATACCTGAGTATCCACGGGCGGTCTGACCCCCTATCAACCTCAATCATCATGAATGAGCGACAATTGTTGATCCAATCCGCCATTGAAACGCTGCGGCAGGGTGAGGCCCTGTTGCAGGAACTCACCGATGAATTGTATGTGCGCCGTCTGCCGGCCGCTTACAACGCGTCCATTGGCGGGCATATCCGGCATTGCCTCGATCACTTCCGCAGCCTGCTGGAGGCCGGTGCGTCGGGCGATTTAAACTACGACCGGCGCGAGCGGAACACGTTGATCGAGAACGACCGCTTTGCGGCGCTCAACGCCACGCGCGAGTTGTGCGAAGGCTTCGCGCAACTGGGCGAGGAACTGGTGGACCGCGAATTGGCCGTCACGTGCAAGACGAGCTATTCGGCGTCCGGCTCGCAGACATCGCCTTCCACCATCGGGCGCGAGATCATGTATTCGGTGGCGCATGCGGTGCATCATTATGCGTTGATCGGCATCATGGGCGCGGTGATGGGCATCGCGATGCCGCCGGGGTTCGGGGTGGCGCCGTCCACCATGAAACATCGCGAACTGGCCAAAGCGTAAGCCGGCATTGAATCATGGAATTGCTTCCTTTCGCATTTCATTTGTGGCCGTCGTATGCACAGGCGACGACGCTGTTTCTGGGCACGTTCATCCTGGAAGACGTGGCGGCGATTGGCGCGGGGCTGTTGCTCGCGGCGGGGACGCTGGGATGGGCGACGGCGTTCTGGCCGTGTTTCCTGGGCATCTGGCTGGGCGACGCGGGGCTGTACGCCGTGGCGCGTTATGGTGGGCGCGAATGGTTTGAGCGGAGCCGCTTCAAGAGTTCGGCCGACCGCGTGGCGCGCAGTGAACGGTGGTTTGCCAGATACGGCAGTGCAATCCTCGTGTTCAGCCGGCTGGTTCCGGGCGCGCGGCTGCCGACCTATCTGGCGGCCGGTTTTTTGCGGGTGCCGTTGAAACGCTTTCTGCTGGTGACGGGCGCGGCGTCGCTTGTCTGGACCATTGTCGTCCTGTTGCTGACTCAGGCGGTTGGCGAAGCGGCCGTCGCCTGGGTGCGCAGGTGGCAGCATGGCGCCCTGGCAATCGTGGCCGCGATTCTGGGAGCATATTTGTTGGTGCGCCTGTTGAAGCGCATCGACTGGCCGCGCGTGAAGGGCGATGTGTCGGCGTGGTTGGGCCGCTGGGTGCGCTGGGAATTCTGGCCGGGCTGGCTGTTTTACCCGCCGGTCGCGCTGCATTGTCTGCGCTTGGGCTGGAAATATGGGGGATTCACCCTGCCCACGGCGGCGAATCCCGGGATTTTTTCCAGCGGCCTGGTCGGTGAATCGAAGCATGCGATTTTGCGCGAACTGGGGGCGAAGAGCCCCGAGTTCACGGCGGAGGCGGAATTGCTCGCGGGCACAACCGCGGAGGAGCGACTGGTTTCGTTGCGGGAAATTTGCCTGCGCCGCAACATCGAATATCCCTTTGTCCTCAAGCCGGACCTTGGCCAGCGCGGCGCCGGCGTGAAGGTCATCCGCGACGAGGAACAGGCCCGGGAATACCTGCGGCAGACAAATGCGACGCTGCTGGTGCAACGCCATGCGCCGGGGCCGCATGAGGTGGGCATTTTCTATTACCGTTTCCCGAACGAAACGCACGGGCGAATCTTCGCGGTCACGGAGAAGATTTTCCCGGTCATCGTGGGCGACGGGCACTCGACGATTGCGGAGCTGATCCGGCGCGACGCGCGGGCGCGATTCATCGCGGCGAAATATCTGGAGCGGTTCGCCAGGCGAACGGACGAAAAGTTGGCGGCGGGCGAGGAGTTGCGCCTCGTGCAGGCCGGCAATCACGCGCAAGGCTGCATCTTCCGCAACGGGCTGCGCCTCATCACGCCGGAGTTGACGGCGCGCATCGATGAGATTTCGCGCAGGTTGAACGGCTTTTACATCGGCCGCTATGACATCCGCTACGCCAGCGAGAGCGATTTGCGCGCGGGCAAAAACTTCCAGATCATCGAACTCAATGGCGCGGCAGCCGAGGCGACGAACATTTACGACGCGCGTAATACGCTGTCGGCGGCGTACCGCACCTTGTTCCAGCAATGGGAACTGGTGTTCGCCATCGGCGCGGCCAATCGCTCGCGCGGCGCGCAACCAATGAAACCGCTGGATATCTGGCGCGCGTGGCGCGGCTTTTGCCGGGCGGCGCAAACGTATCCGATCGCGGATTGAACAACCATGTGCACCGTGACCTTTGCGGCCGCCCGAGAAGGATATCATCTCGGGATGAACCGCGATGAGAAGCTCACTCGCGTTGTCGGGCAGCCGCCCGCACGATTTCGAGAGAACGGCCGCGCCGGGGTGAGCCCGTCCGAACCTGGCGGTGGCACATGGGTCAGCTTGAACGATGCCGGTGTCACGATGGCGCTGATTAATTGGTATGCCGTGAAGACGCGCGTGGCGGCGTCGCAGCCCATGAGCCGGGGCGAAGTGGTCCGCGCGACGCGTGGCGCCGGGAATGCCGCCGCCGTGGACGCGATCCTCGCAACGCTGCCGCGCGAGCGCATCAATCCGTTTCGATTGATTGGGGCCTTTCCATCGTCGCGCGAAATCTTCGAATGGCGTTG
>JBFMBT010000134.1:0-16947 GCA_040754875.1 Verrucomicrobiota bacterium
CTGGTCTCGGTTGGCTACCGCGTCCACCGGATGCAACTGGAGAAGGAGGAGGAGGGTGTGGAAACCCACCGCGTTACTCTCTGGGAGCCGTTCGAGATCAGCCTGGTCTCTGTGCCAGCAGATTGCACGGTTGGAGTTGGCCGCGCTTCTGACGATTCCGCAACCGAAGTCACCATCGAAATTGCCCCCGATCCCAAAACCCAAGATCCCAAAGATCCCATGAAACGTAATCTTTTGCTCGACCCCCAAACCGCTGAAGCCGGCGGCACCGCGGCCGTCACCGAGGAACGCAATCGCGTGAAGGCCATCCGCGCCCTGGCCCAGCAGCACAACTGCGCCCAGCTCGTTGATGAGGCGATTGACAACGGCGTCACCATCGAGGCCTTCCGGACCATGGTCCTGGAGAAGGTCTATGGCAATCGCGCCAAACCGGTCGAAGTGCTCGATCCCGCGATCGGCATGAACGACCAGGAGATCAAGCGCTACAGCCTGGTGCGCGCCATCCGCGCCCTGGCCAACAAGCAGCCCCTTGACGGCCTCGAGCTGGAAGCCAGCCAGGCGGTCGCCAAGCGCACCCGCCGTGATCCGCAGGGGTTTTTCATCCCGCACGATGTTACCAGCCGCAGCCTCGCCCACGTGCACGGCCTGGACGGCGCGCGCGTCGCGCAGCTCGCCCTGGCGATCCGCGCGTTGAACGCGGGCACAGCCACCGCCGGCGGCTACACCATCGGCACCGAGGTCCTGGGCGGCTCCATGATCGAGCTGCTCCGCAACAAGATGCTCGTGACCTCCATGGGCGCGCGCATGTTGTCCGGCTTGGTCGGTGACATCGCGATTCCCAAGCACACAGGCGGCGCCACGGCATACTGGCTCACCGAAACCGCCGAAGTATCGGCTTCACAGCAGACGTTCGGCCAGCTCGGCCTGACGCCGCACCGCCTGGCCGGCCTGACCGCCTACACCAAGCAGTTGCTCGCGCAATCGAGCATCGATGTCGAAGGCTTTGTGCGCGACGACCTGATGCAGGTGCTCGCCATCGCCAAGGACCTCGCGGTGATTGCCGGCTCCGGCGTCAGCGGCGAGCCGCTGGGCATCATCAACGTCACCGGCATCAATACGGTCACCTTCGGCGCCGCGGCCACGCGCGCCAAAGCAATCGATTTCCAAAGCACCGTCGCCTCCGACAATGCGTCGCGGGGCGCGCTTGCGTATCTCACCACTCCCGCGGCCGCAGCCAAGTGGATGGGCATCGCGGAAGCCGCCAACACGGCCGAATGGCTGTGGAAGGGCAACATCGACGAAGGCCAGGTCGTCGGCCGGCCGGCGCGTTCCACCAACCAGGTCCCGAACGACAAGGTCCTCTACGGCAACTGGAATGACGTCATCATTGCGGATTGGGACGGCATGGACGTGGTCGTCGATCCCTACACCCTCGCGGCGCAAAATCAGGTGCGCATTGTCATCACGCTCATGACCGACACGGGCCTGCGCAACGCCGTTTCGTTCTGCGTCTCAACGGACAGCGGCGCGCAATAACCCGGCTGAGCCAAACAAACGAAACCCTGAAACGCACCCATGAAAATCCGGATCACGAAGCACACCGCGATCAAGGGCCTGCCGGTCGAACCGGGCAAGGTCCTCGACGTGGACGAATCCACGGCCCGAGTCTTGATCTCGTACAGGAAGGCCGAGGCCTACCAGGTTCCGATCGCGCAGATCGAGCCAGACGTCGTCCACCGCGAACCCGCGGTCGAGCATCGCGATCCGGAGATCAAGTCCGGCGCGAAGCCGCCCAAGTCCGCAAAGTCGAAGCCCGAGGCGAAGGCGGAGTAGGGGAACCCATAAACCGCAACCTCATCACCACACACCATGAAAGATCTCCAAAGCAGATTAACGGCCGCCTCGCTGTCCGCGCCGGCGGCGCAGACCTCGACGGTCACCGGCGCCGCGGTCGATATCCGCGACTACCACGGCAAGCTGAAGGTCATGCAGAACGTCGGGACCGTGAGCGGCACCTCGCCCACGCTCGACGGCAAGATCCAGGACAGCGCCGACGGCAGCACCGGCTGGGCCGATGTCAGCGGCGCCACGTTCACCCAGGTCACCGCCTCCACGAATCACCAGTCCATCGGCGTCGATACGCGCGCCTGCAAGCGCTACATCCGTTACGTCGGCACGATCGCGGGCACCAGCCCCTCGTTCCAACTGGCGGTGGAATTCGTCGGGCAGAAGCAGGTGCAGTAGGCCATGGCATTGCAAGACCGAATCGCCGCTGACGCGGGTAAGTTCACCGATCCAACCCTGTTTGGTTCGGCGGCCACTTACACGCCCAGCGGCGGTTCGGCCACCACGATCAACGTCCTGTTCTCGCGGCCAGGCGAATTGCAGCCAATTGCACCGGACGCGCAATTCGAGGGCTACAACCCGTCAGCCCTCTGCAAGGCGACGGATGTAGCGTCCGCCAAGAAGGGCGACACGCTGGTGATCAGCGGGACCACGTACTACGTCATCAAGGCGTTGCCGGCATCCGAAGGCATGCGGGTGCTGGAACTTTCGGAGGACCCGCAACATGGCTGATTCCCGTCGCGAGCTCCTCATGCAGGCGATCGATGCGCGCATGGCCACGATCACCACCGCCAATGGATACGAAACCAACATCGGCCTGCATCATTTCCTTTGGAAAACCGGCGACTGGGAGGCCGACGAGCTGGAAGGCGTCAACATTGCCGACGTCGAGGACAACATCCGGGCCAGCACCATTGGCACCACCCAGGAAGACCACCACCTCACCGTGGAAATCATCGTCGCCTGCAAAGCCGGCGCGGCCACCGACGCCTTTGTTCGCAAAATGATTGCCGACGTTTACAAGGCCATCCGCGTGGACCGCAAGTTCGGTCTTTCCTACGTCCACCAGACCTGGCCGCGGGGCGACCGGGTGCAGATCCAGCAGCTCGGCAAAATCGCCGGCGGCGCCAAGATCAAAATCGAAACGATCTTCCGCACCGGCCTCTTCGATCCTTACGCATGAAAACCACTTTCATTGTTTACACCGGCCCGGCGGACGAAGTCCTCCTCGATGCCGTCGGCGTTTGCAAACGCGGCCGGCCCGTGGCGGTACCGGAACATATTGCGAACGGCCGCCCCGAAAAGCTCCCCGTCAAAAAGATCGTGGACGGCGAGGAGCAGCAAGTCCTGGAGGACGTCACCGTGCAGACCGGACTGCTTGCGCGTCCGGACTGGCACGCGGCCACCGAAGAAGAAATCGCCACTGAAATGGCCCGCCGTGACGAGGGGGCGAAGCGCGCGACGGCAAGCTGACCAAACACTCAAACAAACTGATTTATGGGCGTTGCATTTGGACACACAGGTTTCATCGGGATGGGCACCGAGAGCACGTACGGCACCGGCGTCGCCGGCGCGCATTATTTCCGCCTGATTGAAGAGTCACTCAAGCTCGAGCAATCCCGGATGTTCAAGAAGATGCTCAGCTCGGCGGTCAAGCGCCGGACTCACAAATCCAAACGGGGCGTTGGCGGCAATTTCAAGATTGCCGTTCCCTACAATTCGTTCGGGCTGATTTTGTATCACGCTTTGGGTGCCAAGGGCGTTGCCGGCGTCGGTCCCTACACGCACACCTTTACCGACGGACCACTGCCGACGTCGTTCTCGCTGGAGGTCAATCGCGATGCCGCGGCGATCGGCGGCACCTCCGCCTTCCGCTATGAAGGCTGCCAAATCCAGTCGCTCAAATTGTCCAACGCTGTCGAAGGCTGGCTGGAAGCGGATATTTCCGTCCTGGGCGAAGACGAGGCAATGATTGCGCTGCCGACGGCCACGTATCCCACCGACAATTACATCTCGTGGGATGAACTGACCGCCCTGACGGTCAACGGGGTGACCATCGCCGGCAGCATGGCCGAGCTCAGCATCGAAAACGAGCTGGCCGACAGCCGCAACAAGCTCGGTTCGCGGCTCCGCAAAGGCCTGGGCCGGAAGGGCAGCCTAGTGACCGGCAAACTGGAATTGGAGTTTGAGGCGCTCGCGCAGGTCACCTTGTTCCAGGACCTCTCCAACGCCCCGATCGTCATGACCTGGGGCGACGGAACCCGGTCGCTCTCGTTCTCGCTCACGACCGCGTACCTCAATTCCGGCACCCCGCAGATGAAGGACGAAGGGCCGATCATGCTCGAACTCGGGTTCGAAGGCGACCTGGACGACCTGACGGCCACGCTGGTCAACAACGACGCGAGCTACTCGTAATGCGATGTTTGACGTCGAGATCAAAGGAGTCGATGACGCGCTGCGCTTCGCCGCGCGCGCGCCGGGCAATGCCGCTTTTGCGCTGGCCCTCGCGTTGAACGACACGGCCAAGGCCGTCCAAACGTTCACCGTCAACGAACTCCTCCCGGGCGTCTTCACCTTGCGGGCCCGCGGCGCGCCCTGGTGGCGGCCGGGCACTCGCATGGGCTTCAACATCCAGTTCGCGAAAAAGGATAACCTCACCGCCACGCTCGGTTCCCAGGCGGACTGGCTCAAGTTGCAGGAAGAGGGCGGCACCAAGACCGCATCCGGACACCGCGTCGCGGTCCCCGAGGCGGCGCGCCCATCGCCCACGTCAGTGATTCCGCGGGCCAACAAACCACGCCGGATGCTCGACCAGGGCAAGGCGTTCAAGGTCGAGACCGACGGCCTGGCCTTGATTTTGAAACCCGGGGCCGACCGCAACGAACTGCTCTACATCCTGACTCCGTCCACGCAGATCCGCCCGCGGCTCAAGTTCGTGGAGACGGCCACGGACATGGCCGAGGACCTCATCGATGACAATTACAGCCGGCGGTTTGTCGAGGTCATGGGCAACGAAATCGCAAATTTATGAGAAAACAAATCACCCTCCCCAGCGGCGCCGTATGCACGGTGACCAAATTCAGCGTGCGCGATTTGATGGAATTCCGCGACCTGCCCGGAGCGTTTCCCGCCGAGGATGAAAAGCGCAAGGAAGCCATCCGCCAGGCGATCGAAACAAAGCCCGAGGTAACCGCCCGGATCTTCACGATCGCACTCACGCGCTGTTGTTCGCCCCTGACTTTCCCCAACGGCGCGCGCCGGCGCATCGTTGAAGACAAAGACCTCGACCAGCTTCGCGATGATGAAATCACGGTTGCGGAACTGGAGAACGATGACGCCATCGCGATCGTCACCGAGGTCAGCAAACTGAGCAACATGACGAAGGAGGCGGGCCGCAAGGCCCAGACCTTTCCTGCGCAACCGCAAGTTGCTCCTCCACCTCCATCTGATGGCGCGGAAGTACGGAGTGCTGCCCAGCCAGATCCTGGAGCGGGGCATTGATGATTTCACCCTCGACAGCCGAATCCTCACGGTCGGCATCGAGGCGGAAGAAAAAGCGAACAAAGAAGCATTGGAAAAAGCGAAGCGCCAGGCGCGCACCCGGTAATGGCCAACATCATCGAAATAGTCCTCAAGGGGACGAACAAGATCGACAAGGCGTTCACCGCGCCGGTCACCGGCATTGCCGATGGCTTCGAGAAAGTCGCCACCGCGGCCAAGCTCGCGGCCGCGGCGGCCGCCGGCGTGCTCGTCGCGCTGACCAAGGCGGCGATCGACAATGCCGATGAAATGGGCCGGGCCGCGAAGGTCGCCGGCCTGTCCGTCCAGGAATTCAGCAAACTGGCCACCGCCGCCCGCCTTTCCGACACCAGCATCGAGACGCTTTCCGGCGGCATCGCGGGCCTGAACAAGCACCTGGTCGAAGCGGCGCGCAACGCCGATTCCGAGGCCGCGAAGGCGTTCGAGGCGATGGGAGTTTCGATCACCGGCGCCGACGGGAAACTGCGCAGCGCATCGCAGGTCCTCCTCGCTGTGTCCGCCAAATTCGCCGGCTACGCCGACGGCGCCGAAAAATCCGCCCTGGCCGCGGCGATCTTCGGCAAGTCCGCCGGTCCGGAGCTGGTCCCGATGCTCAATCAAGGCAAGGCGGCGATCGAGCAGATGATGGCCGAGGCGACCGGCGTGACGGCCGAGGCCGCCGAACAGGCCAACCAATACAACGACAATCTCACCGTACTGAAATTGCAGATCGCCGAAGTCGGCAAAAGCCTGGCTGCGGAGTTGTTGCCCTGGCTGGTGAAGGTCACCGACGAACTCATCTATTTCATCCAGACCAATGGCATCGCCCAGGGCGTGGCCCGGACCGCCATCGATATCTTCAAAGGCTTCGCGTTCGCCGTCGTGGGGCTCTACACCGGCCTGCGAATCATGGCCGAGGTCCTCGCCGGCGCGTGGGCCGCCTCCATGGCCTTCGGGGCCGCCAACCTCAAAACCGCCATCAACCTGTTCACGATTTGGGGCAAGGGTGTGGTCGAGATGGTCAAATCGCTGTGGAGCCTGGTCAAGGCCGTCGGCGAGGTCGGCACGGTCTTGGGCTTTCTGTCCGAGGGCGATTTCCAGGGCGCCTGGGAGGCCAGTCAGGCCGCCGTCGGCCGGTTCGGCGAGGAACTCACCCACATGGGTGACACGTTCAAAGGCGTGCTGGCCGACAGCAAAAAGGCGGTGGTCGAGAATTACACCGAGGCCTGGGAGACCGCCAAGCTCAGCACGCACGCCGCCATCGATTCGATCAAGAAGGAGGCGCAGAGCCTCGACAGTTTCATCATGAAACTCTACGGGCCGGCCAACATCACCGTGCCCGACCGCAAGCCAGGCGGCGCGCCGTCATCGGCGCCGGTCACCTCCGGGAAAAATGCCTCCGACCAGGAGCAGCTCGCGCTGAAGCAAATCGAGCTCATGGAGCGGCAGCGCGACGTCATGGCCACGTTGCATGCGGAAGGACTGCGCGGCGCCGAGGCGATGATTGCCGCCGAGAACATCCGGTATCAAAACCAGCTCGAGCAGATCGACCAGGCCGGTTTCGCCGAGGAAGAATTCTACGCCGCCCGCCAGCTCGCCTTTGAAAATCACCAGCTCGCGTTGACGGAAATGTTTTCCCAGGGCCTGGCCGCCCGCGCGGAGCTCGAACAAATCTTCAACGAGGCCCGCATCGAATCGTTGCTCGCTTTCCACGAGACCGAGCAGGCGGCCGAACAGGCCAATCTGGAGGCCCGCCAGGGCCTGATGCAGACGCTGCACGACATGTGGAGCAACAGCTTCTTCGCCCCCATGCAGGCCAACATGACCAATTTCGTGAACACGACGATGCAGACGTTCGCGCAGTCGGCTGCCGCGGCCATGACCAATTTGATCACGGGCGCGCAGACTGCCTCGCAGGCCTTCGGGCAATTGGGGAAGGCGATGCTTGGGGCCGTGGTTGGATTCTTCACGCAGCTCATCGCCAACACGATCGCCTATGCGCTCATCAGCGCCATCATCGGGACTTCCATGATCTCCGCGGCCATGACCGCGCTGTCGCCGCTGCTGGCCATGAACACGGCCAATGCCACCGCGGCAGCCATCGGCACCTTCGGCGGCGCCACTTCCGCGGCAGCAGGTGTGCCGCTGGCGATGGCTTTGAATGTCGGTTTTGCCAAAACCCTGGCCTTTGGCGGCGTCGCCCACGGCGGCATCGACATGGTTCCGGGCGTGGGCGACCAGACGTGGGTCGTCAAAGGCGGCGAACGCATTGTCCAGGGACCGGCCAACGAGGACCTCACCAATTTCCTGGACAGCCAGGCGGACGAAGGACGCGGCCGGCCCATCAATCTCACCATGGAAATCGACGGGCGGGAATTTTTCAGTTTGCTCTTTGATGCCACACGGGACGGCCGTTTCCGCATTTCCCAAGGAGCCATCGTCACATGAGATTCTTTTACGACAATCTCATCGACGCGTCGGGCGTGGTGGTCACCACCAGCTCCGAGCAATCGGATCTGCCGGCGGCCAACGTCACCCACGAGCACAAGGCCAAGGTGTGGCGGACCGGCTCCAGCGTCGCGCTTGAATACGTGGTATTCGATCTCGGGAGCGCGCAGTCCGTCACGTCCTGCATCATTTTCAATCACACGCTGCTGAACACTGACACGCTCATCAAGATCCAGGGCAATTCGTCGGATTCCTGGGCCTCGCCCGCGGTGGACGAGACCCTGACCTGGTCGAGCGGCGCCATCTTCAAAGTCTTTGCCGGCGGAAGCTACCGGTACTGGCGCTTCACATTCACGAAAGCCAGTGCCGGCGTCACGCGCGACATCGGCCGGATCTTCCTGGGCACCTATTACACCACCACGGAGCAGCCCGACGACGACGGCCTGGACATCCGGCCGGACGACCTTTCCGTCACCACGGTCAGCCGCGGCGGCCAGGAATGGACCGACGCCCGGCCGCAATACCGTGCGTTCCACGTGAGCTTCAGCGCGATCAATTCCACGCAGACCGACAATTTCAAAACCATCAGTGACGCCGTCGGCGAACACACCCCTTTCTTTGTCGTCATTGATGAGACCGCGTCCACGTCGTTGCCGACCGGCGAAATGCTGTACGTCAAATTCAAGAAGGCCGTCGGCCGCAAGGTCAATTCCCACGACGGCAGCGAATACAAGTGGGACGTGAAAATGGAGCTGAAGGAACAACTATGACCATCGAGGAACTCAAATCCGAACTGACCAACGATCCCGCCGGGCTGGGCTACAACGCCAACGACTGGACCTGCCTGGATTTGCTCAATGCGCCGCGCGCGCCCTACACGCGGCCGGGCGGATCCATCTCGCAATCGTCGCTCCTGCGCTGGGCCGCCAAGAACGGCGCGCTGGTCCGGATCAAGTCGGCCGCTGAGAGCGCCGGACCGCTCCAATCGATTGCCCTGGCGGCGCTCTATCTGATGCAGGGCGCCACCGGCGCGCTCGACCTCACCTCGGCCGATAACGTCGCGATGATCGACGCCCTGGTCACCGGCGGAATCCTCACCGCGGAGGAAAAGCAATCCCTCGTGAAACTGGCCGACGTGCCGGCCAGCCGCTCCGAGCAGCTCTGGGGCCGGCTGGTGACCATCCACGAAATCGAAGCCGCCCGCAGGTGACCTATGCCCAACGAAATCAAAGACAAATTTTCCAGCGCCGCGGCGCTGACGATAACGCTGGCGTCACTCGGCAGTTCATCGACGGCCGGCCGGCAATCGACGCTCGTCGATAATTCCACGACCCGGTACCAGAAGCTCCTCATTTACGTGAAGCTCACCCTGGGCACGTCGCCGACGGGCAACAAGGCCGCGTATGTTTATCTCATCCGGGGCGACGGCGCCGCCACGCACCGCAGCGATGGGGCAGGGGCGAGCGACGCCGCCTGGCCAGCCAGCACGGTGGCGATCAACGCCCAGCTCATCGGCACCATGGTGGACCGATCCTCGCCGGCGACAGGTGACGTCATCTATGGGGAGTTTCTGGTGGACAATCCGGGCCCCGAGTGGGGCATCGGGATTCTCCACGATACCGGCGTTGCTCTCAATGCCACCGCCGGCAACCACCACGTCCGCTGGGTCGGACTCAATCCCGAGGTGCAATGAGCGATCGGCAAATCCTCCGTCGCGTGCGGCCCAATCCGGGCCAGGGCAACGCCACGTTTTTGTTTTTCTGCCCGGGTTGCCGCTGCGCCCACGGCGTCTGGGTCGAAGAGCCGAACGCGCACACGGGCGCGCAATGGACCTGGAACGGCAGCATGGAGCGGCCGACTTTCCAGCCGTCGATTCTCATCGAATACAGCCCCGCGCCGCCCGATCGGCCGGAGCGCTGCCATTTGTATGTCACCGACGGCCGCATTCAATACTTGCCGGACTGCACGCACGCGCTGGCCGGCCAGACCATTCCCTTGCCACCGTTCTAATGATCGCCCCCCGCCAGCCACCAACGTTCCAGAGCGGCATCGCCCAAACATCGGGCGAGTCGCTCTATCCGGAATTATGGAAAGGCCTGGTCATCGCGCAATGCCCGTCGCTCGGACGCCAGTCGGGTTTGCGCAACATTCCGGACCGCCGCTGGAACGGAACTTACAACGGATCGCTTGGCACCAACACCTGGCAGGGCAACTTCCTCGAATTTGATGGGGTAGGGGATTACGTCTCCACACCGTTCGACCTCAGTTCGCGGTTCACGACCGACGGCGCCACACTGTTGATGCGGCTGAAGCTGCGGAACCATCTGCCGACCGACGCGCTCAAGACTTCCCTTTGCTGGGCCTATCCACTGATAGCCGACACCCATTATCCGTACACCGACAATCTCATTTATTGCAGCATCTTCCGTTCGACGCGTTACGACTCGATCACGACGCCGTCATGGCTCGCCCGGGCCAACTGGCATTGGTTTGGCGTCTCGACGCGCAATGGCGCCAGCAACTACAAACTCTGGGCAACCGCCGGCGCGCGCGGCTATGGCGCCGCAAACAACTTTTACAGCAACACGGGCGCGTCATCCATCTCGCTCGGCACGCAGATCCACCTTGGCAAAGGCCGTCCCGATGGCGGCGTTTATCTCGACGGCTGGGTCAGTGACTTCTTCATTTGGAATCGCTGCCTGTCCCAGCAGGATATCAACGCCGTATGCAGCGGCGCTTCACCCTTCTCTCGCGCGCGCCGGTTCTACTCTCTGGGCAAGGTGCCGGCGGTCTCGGCCGACATCACCTCCACGCCAATCGCGCGGATCGACAAGCCGACGATCTCCCTGGTTTTTCTCGCGGAAATCACCTGCGGACTCTGGGCCCGCGAATGGGTCCTGACCAGCGGTCGCACGATCACCTACGAAGTGGCCACATCCCTCGATGTCACGGAGGTCAAATGCAACGGCGTGGCTCTGACCGAGCGCGCCTCCGTCGGCCTGGTCGATTCCAACCCCGGGAGCTGGATCCAGCAGAGCGGCTTTCTTTACGTGTCGGCCCCGACCGGCACGCCCTTTGATAAAACGATCATCGCGACGGTCGCCTTCCGGTTCGCCACACGGCAGAAGATTTTCAACAACCAGGACTATTCCCCGCGGCTCATTTCCGCACCGTCCCTCCAGTTGCGCATCGAGGAGGACTTTGGCGGCGTCGGCCAGATCGGCGGCGGCACGCTGGTGCTCGCTAACAACGACGGTTTCTTTGACAACAAAGAGGACCTGCTGTGGGATTACGGCCGCGTCACCGTCAAGGTCGGTTTCGACCAGCGGGGCAGCGACCAGGCGTACGCTGATTACGTCACCATCGGGACCTGGCTGGCGGAGGATTGGGATTTTCGCTACGACAAGTTTTCGCTGAAACTCCGCGAGGTCGCCAGCAAGCTGAAGAAGAAGGTCCCCATCGAGGTGTTCACCCGCGGCGACTACCCCGTCATCAAAGACGAGTTCCTGGGCAAGCCCATCCCGCGGGCCTACGGCGTTTGTTACGGGGTCAAACCGATCCTCATCGATCCGGGCCTGAAGAAGTTCAAGGTCGCTGGCCACGCCATCCGCTCCCTCGATGCCGTCCGCATCAAGATCAACGACGTCTGGACCACGTCGAGCTTTGCGACCACCGACGTGGCCAATGCGGAATTCACGCTCGGTGCCGATTACGAGGACGGCCGCGACGTCTCCATCGACCTGCAGGGCCGCAAGAACGCCGACGGCACGCTCATGGTCAACGCCGCCGACATCGTCGAGGACCTTCTGGCCTACATCGGCGAAACCGATCTGGCTACGGCCTCCTTCACAACCGCATTCAACCGGCTGGACATCGGCCCCAACAATCAAAACGGCCGCACCACGTCGCGCCGCGTGTCGCTCTACCTGGACACACTCCAGGATGCCACCAAAGTCTTTGGCTCGATCAACGAGTTGGTCGGCTCCTATCTCTTTTGCGATTCCAACGGGCAATACCATTACGGCGTGTTCGGACCTTCCGCCGGCGAAGCGCTCACGCACTTCAGCGAGCGGGATTTCTTTTCGTTCGAGCCGTCGGTGGACAACAAGGACCGCTTCACCGAGGTCGCCGCCAAATACGCCGAGCGCAAACAGGATGACTGGGCCGCGTTGGAGACGTTGGAGAAAGCGGCCTTCCAGTACATCCACAACGAGCCGGCGGCGCGCCTGAAGGAAGTCACGCTCGGCTTCAGCGAGGAGCGCGACGCCGAATACTGGTGCCAGCGTTTCCTCGAAATGCACGGCCCGGCCTGGCGCACCTGGCGGATCAAACTTCCGTGGCGCGCCATCCGCAAGCTCCCCGGGGACCAGATCCGCGTCACCGATGCGCGCCGCGGTTTCGACGAGGTCCTGGAGATCCTGAGCATCAATCTCAATCTTGACGGCAAGGTCGATATTATTTGCGGCAACCAGCGCGGTTTTGCCGCGCGCGGCGGCTTTGTGGTGAACGCGTCGGATACGTTGCCAGCGCGCTTTGCCAGCCTGGCCGGCTACGGCTCGGGCTCGCTCACCTGGAACGCCAACTGGCACGACGACATCAAAAGGTGGGTGCGTCAGAACGTGGCGTACGTGACGGACTCCAACGGCTTCGCGGACGCAGCCGATCCGGAATCGTTCCTCGCCTCTAAAGTGATCTGACGTATGTGGACCACCATCACCAAACTTTTGGTCGGCGCCGGCATTAGCAAGGCGTTTCTCGACGCGCTTGTCGATAACCTCGAGGACCTCAACGCGCGCGTCAGCGTCACGCACGTGATTCCGAATGGCTCGTTCGAACAGGACACGGATGGCGACGGCCAGGCGCCCGACGGTTGGACCAAAACCGTGCAAACCGGCGGCGCCGCCGCGATCGACAGCACGGACTCGCGCCATGGCAAATACAGTTGGAAGGCGACCACCAGCGGCACCGGCGGTGCTGAATTGAAGACGACCGATTTTATCCCGATCGGTTCGCTGCGAACCCTCCAGCTTTCCTGGGATATGAAGTCCTCGGTGGCGGACATTCAAAACATTGTTCGCGTCTATTGGTTCAAGGCCGATCAGACTGCCTACTCGACGCCGTCCACCGAGCTTTATAACAACTCGACCTCCAATCCCACGTCGTGGACCGCGTTTACGCGCGAGTGCGCTGTGCCGCACGCCGACGTGAAGTACTGTAAAATCGAGCTCGTCGGCGGTAACTCCGCAGACCCCACCGCCGGCTCGTGCTGGTTTGATAACGTGCGCTTCACCGATTACGTGCTCTCGGTCCACGTGCGCAAGGAGGAAGCCAGTGGCACCGCCGCCCAGTCCGGCATCAACACCGCGTGGACGACCGTCCTGCTCAATACCGAGGTCAACGACGTCGGCGCGATCGCGAGCCTGGCCAGCGACCAGATCACGCTGCCGCCTGGCCGCTACGAATACACGTTCCACGTACCATTAAAAAACGATGGCACGGCGCGCGTAGTCAAAAGCCGGCTCTACAACGCCACGGACACCGCGGTCATCCACATGGGGCCTAACCACGATATGGCGGGCAACGCCAGCGGCATGATTTCCCACTCGAGCTACTTCGAATTGACCGCCGGCAAGGCCATTGCCGTCCAGGTGGTCAGCAACGCCGTCGGCAATCTCTCCATCGGCGCGCCGGCGAGCATCGCCAGCACCAATGAAATCTATAGCGAAATCCTCATCCGGAAGGTGGGCTGACATGGAACACCTCAAAACAATCTTACCCCTGGACCGTGATATGTATCCGATCATTGCGGCGCTGGTCGTCAATGTCACCACCTGGCTGGCCAACATCAACGCGGCGCTCCAGTCGCTCATCGCCCTGGCCACCCTGGTGCTCCTTTTGCTGAAGATCGCCAAAGAGCTTCGGCAATTCCTCCGCAAACACAAACCCAAAACCCCCGATCCCAAATGAATCCATCCAATCCTCTCGGCGACAAGACTGGCGTGCGCTGGCTCTGCCTGCTCGCGCTCTCCGCGGCCGTCGTCATCTGTTTCACCGGCTGCGTCAAGGCCGGCGGCAAGGCCAAATCGCTGCACCTGGTCGAGCAATTTAACCCGCAGACTGGCAAGCTCCAGTACCGCGAGACCAAGCGCGATTACAGCCGCATTGGCAACGCGGGTCTGCTGGCCAGCCAGGAAGCCAGCGGCCTTACCCACACGCGCAGCAACGCGCTCACAGGCGCCAGCTCGTCCACGGGTGTCGCCAGTGTAAAGGGCAGGGCTGAGCCGGAGGCCATTACGGCGGCCGGCAAGGCGGGCGGCGAGTTGCTTGGCACCGCGATGAAGAAGGCGACCACCGGGCAGTGAAGTCCAAGCCATGGGCTCGGATCTCCAAGTAAAGAAAATTGCCTGGCGCCGCTGGCAGCTCACGCAGGACTTTTCGTTCCGCATCGGCGAAGTGGAAGTGACGGTCCCGGCCGGTGAGGAAACCGATTATGCCAGCATCCCGCGGGCGTTCTGGTGCCTGGTCGCTCCGGATGATTATCCCGAGGCCGCGGTTCCGCACGATTGGCTCTACCGCACGGGCACCGTCCCGCGGGTCGTGGCAGACGCCGTGTTGCTTTCTTTATTGAGGGAGCAGGGTTGTCCGCGGTGGCAGCGATGGCCGATGTATCTCGCCGTGCGCGCCTTTGGCTGGCACGCCTGGCGCCAGCATCGGAAACGGGAACACTTCAACCCTTCAACCCTTTAACTCTTCAACTCCATGCGTCACCCAAAAGACCCCTGGGAAGTCCTCGCGTTCTGCGCGCTGGTCGTCCTCCTTGTGTCCTGGCTCGTCCACTGAACGTCAACTCGGTGTTGACTCATGTTCACTGCTGGGACTTCGAAGCGGGCAGGGGAAGCGTGATCGAGGCCTGCGTGTTGGTGTTGGTCGCTGGCGGGCTCCATTCCTTGATCCGGTAAAAGCGGTTGGTGGCGATCCGGTATTTGAACGGTAGCCGGCCTTCAGGAGTGTCCGGCCAGTTGTCGTCGAAGACAACGTACGTCGTGTTGGTGTCATCAACTCCCGTCGAAATATATCCCGCGTAGCTGGTGTGGCGCCCGCCTCCGTTGGTGGAAGCGATATAGTGATACTCGTTCCAGTTGGTAAGCACATCCGGTTGCTCACCGGACCCCACGTCATAATGACGACCAGGTGACGTGGAAATCAAAAGGAGCGGCCGCTCGCGAAGGGCGGTGTGGGGCGATGGGGCCGTGCCGTTCGAGACGTAATGCCAAGTGAGGCCCGGCCGGTTCGTTGTCCCATTGAAGTCAACGAATTCGAAGTCATCGTTACCGCCTGCTCTCCATGCATCGAGTCTGTCATAGATGACCTTGTCATCGGGACCGTACACGATGCCAAATGCGTCGATTCGAATAAGCAAATCCCGCTCGGTTTCAATCGGCACGTCGTTGGTGCGCCATTGGCGGTAAAGGTTGATGGTGAAGCCCGACTGCCATTTCAAGGTGACGACAGGATAATTCCCGAGCTTGCTGATGGACGGCTGTGGATCCGCGGCGAAGCCAGGCAGGGCTGTGAGCAGGCTGATGAAGGCCAGGGTCAGAATCCTCATGGTTGGCACCCTAGCACGCCCGCCGGCGCGTGGCGACTCCAAAACCAGACGGCCTTTGTAATCCGCAGTCATGACAGAAGCCCGAAAAGTTCGATGACCTTGCGGCCAATCTGCCGCCGGCGCTCGACCGTTACATGGCCTTTCTTGAGGGTGATCTTTTCCCGGTCCAGCGACGTCACCAAACTGCATTTGCACGCGGTGCGCCAGTCCAAGCCGTCCGCTTCATCCAAGGCCACTTCATTCGGATGCACGGACCGGTTGAGCCGGACGGACGTGCAGACCAAAGCGTTCAACACCTTGTGGTCCGGATTGCCCGCCATGCTGTTGGGGGAAATGATCACCGCCGGGTGCGGTCCAACCGGCGCCGGGTATGGATAGAGGACAACGTCCCACTGTTGCAGTGTCATTCGTAATCCTCCGGCCGCATTTGCGCGGCGATCCGCGCCTCGGCCTTGCGGAATGATTCCGCCTCCTGGTCCAATTCCTCTTTGGTGTGGCAGGCGCGCAGATCCACGGGCGGCAATTTCGCCAGCTCCTTGCGCAGTTGTTTGAGGTCCGGCGGCGGGACCGGCGTGATGACGAGCCGGCACTTCTTGCCGGTCGAAACCACGTCGAACATGACCGGGCCGCCTTCAGGGAGGCCCAGCGCCGTCCGGACTTCCTTGGTCAACTGGAGCTGGCCGACCTTGGTGATATGCCCGATGGTGCGTTTCATGCGGAGATAATATGCCATTAACCCGCCGCCCGTCAACGCACCGGTCGTTCCAAAACGCCATCCGGTTTGTAACCCCGGGGGGATTTTAGACCGACTCTGTCTAATTCCCGGGATTCGGTAATTCCCGGGATTCGGGAATTGGGCGCATAAAATCGTTTTATAGCGGCAGGCTGGCCTTTGCCCTCCAGCGGGGCAACGAACGCCGCTGCACGCCCGCGCAGCGCGCACAGGTCCGCGTAAAAATGTGGTATGCCCGGTGGCTACCGGCCTCCGATGGGTTTTCATGGTTGGAGGAATCGCTGTTGACATGAGGCTGGGGATAGGGAAGATACGCGGCGGCTGCCAGGGTAGCTCAGAGGTAGAGCAGGGGACTCATAAGCCCTTGGTCGGGGGTTCAATTCCCTCCCCTGGCACCAGTCTTTTTTGATCACTTCCCGGCGGATTGTTCCTGGTTCCGCAAAAACTGCGCGCGCAGGTGGACTTCATCGAGCAGGGCCTTGGTGATCGGATTGAGCTTGCCCTGCCAGAACGCCGCGACGCCCACGGCCTTGAAGCCGTGCAACGGCAATACGCGCACGGGCCGCTGCGATGTTGGCTGCGGGAATGCAACGGAAACGCCGAGGCCGAAGCCATTGGCGACATACGATTCGATCAATTCCAGCGAATTGACCTGAATGCTGACCGGCCAGTCCACGCCGAGCTTCGCCAGACCCGCCTGGAAATTGCGGGCAATGGTTTCCTCCGGCGGCAGGCAGATGAGCGGTTCTTCGATTCGGTCCTGCCGCCACAATTCTTCCAGCGTTTTAAGTTT
>JBFMBT010000135.1:0-16864 GCA_040754875.1 Verrucomicrobiota bacterium
TGAGCCGGCCTTTGGTGAAATTATCCAGCGGCAGCGCCTCGAGGGTCCATTCCTTCACCTTGGGATCCGACGGGCGCGTGGCCATGAAGACGACGCCGTCGGCGACGCCCCAGTTGCGCGACCAGTCGCCAAAGATGTATTTGCCGGTCAATTGCGGCAGGGCCTTGCCGCGATACACATAGCCGCCGGTCACGCTGATGCCCTTGATGTCGGAATCGCCGGGATGGCCCTTGAAGTTCTTGTAAGCGACGATGGGATCAATGAACGGCTTGCCGTCCTTGGCCTTCGCCGGCGCTTCCTCGGGCGGTTTGATGGGGTTTTCGGGGTTGAAGCCGATGAAGCCTTCCCGCTTGTTCCAGCCGTAATTGCCGCCCTTCACGATGATGTTCACTTCCTCGTACATGCTCTGGCCGACGTCGGCGGCGAATAATTCGCGCTTGCCACCGCGGTCAAACGAGATGCCCCAGGGATTGCGGATGCCCCAGGCAAAAATCTCGGGCCGTCCGCCGCCCTTGGCAAAAGGGTTATCCTGCGGAATCCCGTAAGGCGTGCCCTTGTCGATGTCGATGCGCAGGATTTTGCCGAGAAGCACATTGACGTCCTGGGCATTGCCCTCGGGGCCATGGCCGAGACCGGCGTCGTTGGCGTTGCCGCCGTCGCCCATGGCGATGTAGAGGAAGCCATCGGGACCGAACGCGATGCGTCCGCCGTTGTGGTTGAATTGCGGTTCGTCGATCTGGAGGATGACGCGCTCGCTGGCGAGGTCCAATTGCAACGGTTCCTTGTTCGGGACCTTGAATTCGGAAATGTGGCTGGTGTGGTCCCATTTCGCAGGCGCCCCCGGGCGCGGCGGAGCGCTGTAATACACGAAGAGGCGGCGATTCTGATTGAATTGCGGATGCAAGGCCAGCCCCAGCAAGCCGCGCTCATCGAAAGCGTTGCGCAACGGGATCATCTTGCCCGTCAGGTCGGCGAACAACTGCGGGCGCAGGGCGCCGTCCTTGCCCATGACATGCACCTTGCCGATCTGGTCGGCAACGAGGATGCGCCCGGAGCCGTCGGGCAGCGAGGTCAAGACCATGGGCGAGGTGAGCCCGGTGGCCATTTCCTTGAGCATCATGCCGGCGTGGGAGACGCAAGCGGTGGCAAGAAGCAAAGCGAGAACGCAGCCCGGGAAGGGAGCGGTGATGAGTTTCATGCGCGAATGGTTTACCAAAATGAGGAGTTAATCAAGCGCCAGAATGCCGGACGCGTTGACGACAGTCATGAAACGTGCGAGCCGCACTCAAGCCCCTGAGAGCGTCCGGACAGGCAAGGCATCGCGGGCTTTGCATTTTGCGAAGTCTTATTAAACTTCGTGCATGATTTCTCCAACCCGCCTGGCCTCGCTCGCCGTTTTCCTTGGCAGCGCCTTGGGCCTGACAGCCGCCGAGCGGCCGGCCGATACGAATTTCTTCCCCATCATGCCGTGGAATCACGCGCCAAATGATCCGGCGGTGTTGAAGCGCATCAAGGATTGCGGGTTCACGATGGCGGGGTTCGTTACACCGGCGTCGCTGGACAATGTCCACGCGGCGGGATTGAAGGGGATTGTCTATGACAACCGGTGCGCGAATTACAACTGGGAGAACGTGGATGCGGCGAAGGCGCGCGAGCAGATCGCCAGCCTGGTCGCCGAAGTGAACGCGCATCCGGCGGTGTTTGGCTACTACCTGCGGGACGAACCGACGGCGTGGTGGTTTCCCAATTTGAACAAGGTCGCCGCGCCCATCCGTGAGCTGGCGCCGGGCAAATGGCCGTACATCAACCTGTTTCCCGATTACGCGGTGCCCGGGCAACTGGCCACGAAGGATTACGCGGAGTATCTGGAGAAATTCATCACGACGCTCAACCCGCCCATCGTCAGCTACGACAATTACTCGCTGATGGACGACGGCTCGTTGCGGCCGAATTATTGGACCAACCTGGAGGCGGTTCGCGCCGCCACGAAGAAGCACGGCATTGTTTTCTGGAACATCGTGCTTTCCACCGCGCACTTTCATTATCGCGAAGTCACCGCAGCCGACCTGCGATTTCAGGCATACACGACGCTGGCTTACGGCGGGCGTGGCATTTCGTATTTCACGTATTTCGCGCCGCCGCTGGGAAATTTCCGCAACGCGCCGGTGGACCAGTTCGGCAACGAAACGCAAACGTGGCAATGGATGCAGACGGTCAATCTGCAAATCCAGAAGCTCGCGCCCACCCTGCTCCAATTGACATCCGACGAGGTTTATCATCTCGCCGAGAAAGTTCCCACGGGCTGCCAGGGCCCGCCGGAAACGAGTCTGATTGCCGCCATCCCCGGCAACGACTTCCTCGTTGGCGAATTCACGCATCGCGACGGATCGCGCTACGTGATGGTGGTCAACCGCAGCGTCACCAAGTCGCGCTACTGCTGGCCGCAATTCCGCAAGGCGCCGAAGCGCCTGCTGCACGTGTCGCCCTACAGCGGCGCATTGACGTCCTACGAGGGCGAATACGTCTGGCTGTCGCCGGGCGCAGGCGTCCTGTTGAAGCCGGAATGGTGAGGCGCTACGCCAGGTGAACGAGAGCCCACAAGTTATCGATCAGCAACGGGCTTCAGATGCCGGCAGCCGCTGGTTCATGCGGAAGTCCCACGACCTCACAAATGAATGCACTCTTCGCTGACGTGTAGCGTCGCACGTCCTCCCCACACTCACGAGCCAGTTGCTCTTTGAGCAGCTGATAGGCCCGCCGCTTTGACTCGTCGGCACAAAGACGATCACGAAACCTGACGTAGCGATGCCAGAGCGGACTGTGGTACTCGACCAAGTGCACGATGTGAGTCCATGAATGACTACGCGAGCGGTAGAGCAATTTATGGTCCGCCGAGTCAAATTCTATGCCATGAACGTAACCGAGCGCGCCAAGTTTCCGGATGCAGGCGGGAGCATCGCCCATATGGCGCAGGCCGGCGACAATATCGATGGTGCCTTTTGCCGCCAGGCCGGGAACGGCCGTGCTTCCGACATGCTGAATGCTCACAACATTTCGAGCGATGAAATTGCGTATCCGCAGTTCTTCGGCCTGATACGCTCCGGGCCAGTTCTCGTCGTACGGCAGCAGCGTCACGCGCGATGCCACGCCGTCCCTTGATTCAGGGAGTGGCATAGGTTTGAGCCGTCACATTGGACAGGCGTGTCCCAAGCAGTCGAGCCTTTCGCCGGCGCCAGCGCTCCTCGAATTGGCGCGCCAAAGCCGGATCCTGCGGGCGGCTGACGCTGCCTTCGTGCAAGTAATAATGATGCACCACTTCGCCCGGAAACGGAACCATATCGATTCCCCGACGGAACCAGCGGACCCACAAATCCACATCGCCGTTGGACACCTGCTCGCGGTGCTCACGGAACAGACGCGCGTTTCGAGGGACGAGACTGCTATGGAACAAGGTGGCCCAAGGACCGAAGCCACGGTCAATCTGGCTGCGCGGAGTCGCGCGAACAATCCGGTTGAGTCTTGCCGGAAAATGAGGGGTGATTTGCAGATAATCGCCGAGCACCGCCCGATGCCCGCCGTCGCGCGCCTGCCAGAGCAAGTGCCTCACGCGCCCGGGCGCCATGACGTCGTCGGCATCCATCAAACACATCGCGGGGTATAGGCGGCGATAGGGCATCCCCATCCGAATCACGCGATTCTTCGCCTGATCCACGGTCATCGCCTTCCGCTGAAACCGCCGCACATGGCAAACGTCCGCGCCGCTGCGGGACTGGTACGCGAGCGCGATTTCAAATGTCTCATCGCTGCTGCAATCATCGCCGAGGAACAGCGTCCAGCGAAATCCGTCCAGCGCCTGTTCCACGCTGTCGAGGCAACGCCCCAGCCAAGGCGCGGCATTGTGCGCGGCGATGGAAACCTGCACGCCCGGCAACGGCTCCCAATGGTGCGTCTGCCCCCAAAGCCCAACCTCGGAACCATATTTCCTGCGGAAGTGGCGCACATTGCGTTGGTGCGCATCGCCGTTGCAGTCGGCGTATTCTGTGCCGAATGTGGCATGGCCGACGTGCTCGATGCTCACGCGATCTTCGCGCCCGTAGCGCGCTCCGAGTCGCAGCGCGCGCAAACAAAGATCGGCTTCGTCGAGGCCCCAGCCGCGCCCGAACTCTTCATCGAGCGGACCGAGACGATCGAGCCAATCCAATTCCCACAACGCGCAACAGCCGTTGACGGGCTCATTGGTGCGAACCGCGCCATCGCCCCGTTTCACGCGCGAATGCTTCCCGTGCCAGTGCTCGATATGCGGTCCGACGCACGCCCAATGTTGCTCGCGCAACGTCTGTTTCATCCGCGCCAGGTCGCCAGGTTCGCGAAATGTCACGTCGTCGTTGAGGAACAAGGCGTAGCCATCCCCCGGCCTGCGCTGCAAGAGACCTTCATTGATGCTCCGGCAATAGTTGAACGGCCCGGGCAGCGAAACCAGTTGTGCGCGCCCCGCGCACACGGACTTGGTGACGCGCACGCGCTTGATGCTCGCGGGACACAACACGACCACCGGGTGCAGCGTCAGACCCGCGGCCGACATCCGCAGCGAATCGAGACAGCGCCGCAGCCGCTCCGGGTCATTGCCAGCGGTGGGGATGATTGCCATGACGCTGCCGTTGTCAGCAGCGACATTTGGTCTTCGAGTTTCTCTCCAGGGGAGCCAAGGATTGGTGTTCTTCATAGGTTGTCTGCATGTTGCCCAACTTTTTCACCTCACAACTCACGACCATCCGCTCGCCTCAAGCGGACGAAATTCATTTCCCTAAGTTACGGAGCCACGATTTCCTCAAGCACGCACCGGAACCCGATGGTTTGGTTGCCGCGATTCGGCTCCTTCGGTTCCTGATAGCCAATCTTCAACAGATCTGAACTGGTCGTATCCCACGCGCCACCGCAAAAGACGCGCCTGAGCCGGCTGCTGTCCGACCAATCCATGCACCACTCCCAGACGTTGCCGGCCAGATCGTGGATCCCAAGGCTATTCGCCGTAAAACTCCCAACCGGCGCGGTTCGCGAAACTTGGTCCTCGTAACCGTCAATAATCTCCCGGTTTTTGGGCCAGCCTCCGTCACGTACTTCACTGCCGGCCAAATTGGCCGCGCGATTGGGCGGTGGCCAGTCCTCGCCCCAAGGAAAGAGGCTCTCCCCCGCCGCCTGCGACCATTCCGCGGCGTAAGGCAGGCGGTATCGCTGAAAATTTGACAGCCGCCCTGCCTTTCGTTCTGTTTCCGTCAACCAGCGACAGAACGTCATCGCATCTTCCCAGCTCACGCAACACACGGGGTGAAGTTGCGACTGCAACTGCCCCGGTTCCTTCCATGAATTGGTGGCCCGCTTCCAGCCCTCCAACCCGAACGACCAGATGTTCGTGGTCGTGGTGTGACCCGTCGCATCCACAAAGGCCGCAAAGTCCTGCACGCGCGTTTCCCACACGGAAAGACCGACCTTGCCCACGGGGACGAATCGCATCCCCAGCGAATTCTCCCAAGACTGGCCCGGCGCGAGGTTGCCGAAGACGTTGGGCACCACGCGCGGCGTTGCCAGGTCATCGAAGACCTCGTCCGACGGCCCGGCTTTGGTGGGAGCCGCTTTGTTTGCGGCCGGACGTTTCTCAGCGGGCCTGGCCGAAGGCGTCGCATTGGACGCCTGGTTCATAGAATCCTTGTTAAAATACCAGCTCAACCCCGCCACCAATGCGACCAGAAAACACACGCCGGCGAGCATCTCCCACGAACGCGCGCGACGCCAGCGTGAGCCGATGGACGCGCCCGACACCACGACGTGGCCCGTGGAAAGCGCCGGCAGACCCAGCCGCTGCACCACTTCCACCGTGCTTTGCGGACGCGACCACGGGTCCTTCGACAGGCAGGCGGCGACGGTTTCTTCCCAGGCTTCCGGAATGGCCTCGCCGTCCAGGCCCAGTTCCTTCCGCCGCTCGCTCATGCGGGGCGGGCGCTTGTTCTCCACCTGCTGGCCGATGTCCCCCGAGTGAAACGGCGGCAGGCTGGTCAACAACTCATAGATCGTCACGCCGACCGAGTAGATATCATCGACCGCGGAGGCCTTCTCGCCGCGCAATTGCTGCGGGCTCATGTACGCCAGCGTGCCGGCGGTGCTGCGATCCGCCGTCACGCGGCTGATGGAATCGCTGACGCTGCGCGCGATGCCGAAGTCCGTAATCTTGAGGCGGCCCTTGGAATTGACCATCAGGTTGGACGGCTTGAGGTCGCGATGAATCAACTTCGCTTCGTTATGCGCGTAATCCAGCGCCGCGCACAACTGGCTGATCCACACGGTCAGTTCGTCCGGCTCGAAAAACTTCTTCTCCCGGTCCACGCGCAATTTCGACAGCGTGATGCCATCGATGTATTCCATCGAAATCGCCGCCGACGTGTCGTCGTCCACGAAATCGTAGATGCGGACGATGTGCGGGTGGGTGACCTCGAGGTTCTTGCGCGCCTCGCGCTTCAGCAGGTCGAAGGCCGAGGCATCCATGCGGACGATGTCGGGCAGGAATTTCAGCGCCACGTCGCGTTGGAGCTTTTCGTCGTGGGCCAGCCAGACCACTCCCATGCCGCCGCGCCCCAGCATTTTCCGGAGCAGATAACGCTGGAACACCCGTTGCGCGGGCGTCAACACGCGCACGGTCTCGTCCGCGAAGCTGCCACTCACCGGTTCCCCAGGCGAACTCATATATTGTCCTGCGCGACGGAGGATATAGGAAATTGTCCGCTAATAGAATAACAATTTCCGGCAAAACGGCCGCGCCGCAATCCCGACAATAGCGGCTCGCCCTGAACGCCAGCCTGTGTCAAACTACACCCACGTCCTGTCGTATGAACCGTCGTGAATTTCTCAAAACCGGGGCAGTCGCCGCAGCGGTTGCCAATGTCACCGCCCTCGCCACCGCCGCTGATCGCAATGCGCGCGCACCCATTGTCGAGTGCGATGTGTTCGTCTATGGCTCGACGCCCGGCGGAGTGTGCGCGGCGGTCGAGGCGGCGCGCCGCGGCTGCCGCGTCATTCTCGCCTGCCCCAAGAATCATCCCGGCGGCATGACGGCCAGCGGCCTGTGCACCACCGACGCCGTGCGGCGCGAAGTCTTCGGCGGGCTGGTGATGGAATTCATCAACGGCGTGCGCGAAGAATATGCCCGCACGCTCGACGCCAATTCGCCGGACTGGAAACTCATCCAGGACGGCTGGCACTACGAGCCTTCCGTGGCCGAGCGGGTGTTCGACCGAATGCTCGAAGGCGAAGCCGCACGGCTGCATTTCTGGCGCAAACATCATCTCGTCAACGTCACCATTTCGCGCGACCGCATCACGCAGGTCGAACTGGAGACGCCGAAGGGCGAGCGGTTGCGTGTCGCGGCGAAAACATTCATCGACGGCACTTATGAAGGCGATCTGGCGGCGGCCGCCAAGGTACCGTATCGCGTCGGCCGTGAAGCACGCGATGAACACGGCGAAACCTTCGCGGGCATTCATTACATGAACTGGAAGACGGGCCAGCAAATCCAGACGCCGGATACGGGTGAGGCGTCGCCCGCCATCCAGGCGTTTTGCGCGCGGTGCATTTTCACGACGGACCCCGCGAAACTGGTTCCGTTCACGCAACCGGCAACATACGAACAGCACCTGTCGGACTACGAGCCGTTGCTTGATGATTTCGCGACCGGCCGCGTCAACCAGCGCAGCCTGGGCACGGCCTTGCCGCAAAAGAAATTCCAGCTCAACGGCTCCATCGACCAGCTCACGAGCTTGAATTGTCCGGGCATCAGTTGGACGTGGCCGGAGGCGGGGCGGCATCACCGCGAGCGGTTGGAAAAGTTCCATGTCGATCACGCGGCGGGTTACGCGTGGTTTCTGCAAAACGATCCGCGGGTGCCGGAAAAAATTCGCGAAGTGTGGAAGAAGTCCGGCTTGCACAAGGACGAGTTCACCGACAACGGGCATTGGCCGTGGCAGATTTATGTGCGCCAGGGCCGGCGCATCGAAGGGCGCGCGATCGTGACGCAGCACAATTTCATCGTGAACCCGAAAACCAGCCGCACGCCGCCGGTGAAGCATGCGATTGCGATTGGCGAGCATTCGTTTGATGTGCATCCGTGCCACGACCGGCGGTTCGCGGTGGAGGGTTTCATGGAAGGCGTGTTGTGGTATCCGAAGAAGGCATTCGGCCCGGCGCAACCGGGACAGGTGCCTTACGGCGCGATGTTGCCGAAGAAAATCGACAACCTGCTCGTGCCGGTCGCGCTTTCCAGCACGCACATCGCGATGTCGGTGTTGCGCATGGAACCGTTGTGGATGACCACCGGGCAGGTCGCCGGGCTGGCGGCGGCACTCGCCAAGGAAAAACGCACCGATGCCGCTAGTCTCGACCCTGATCCCCTGCCCCGCCTGCTCAAGATCAAGGTGGATCCTTACGCGTAGGTGGCAGAAGAAACCAGGCTTCGCGAGTAAGGGATCGCCCTCACCCTGGCCTCTCCCCCAGGAGAGGGGAGGCGAAGCGTAGCGCGTTGGATGTTCGAAGGCTCGTTGGAGAATGCAGCCGTGGGTGGCTCGACAATCAGACCCTCGTTGCCTCGACTGCTACCAGGTCCACGGGGAAGCTGCTACCTCTTTGCCGCAAACGCGTGTGACTTCTGTTGCCGAAAGCCATCGAGTTTCAACGCGCCATCCGCAAACACTGAAAGCAATCCATACGCATTATTCTCCTCGCCCGAGCCTTCAATCATCGCGGCCAGCGTGCAATAGTGGATGCCGTTGATTTCGTGGTAATCGTTCTTGTGCGAGTGGCCCTGGAATACCGCCAGCACTTTGCCCGATTCTTCCAGAATCTGCCGCACCTGCGGCGCGCTCTTCACGCCATATTGATTCTGCACATCGAGCCGCTGATGCACGCACACGATTGTCTTCTTGTTGGTCGACTCCAGGTCGGCTTTGAGCCATTCGCGCTCCGGTGACGGAATCTCCGTGTCGGTCCATTTGAAATTCTTTTCGCCGTAGGGCACGCCATCAGCCCGATAACACGCATCCAGCAGCACGAAATGAAACCCGCCTTTGTCGAAGGAATAATGCTCGGCCCGCGCCGCGCAGTTGTCGCGGAACTGCTGTTTCGTCAGCGTCCACACGCAGTGATTGCCCAGCACATAATGCCGTTCGCCCTTGAACTTCGCGTACTCGGCTTCGACGGCGCGCACGTTCGCCGCCTCCAGTTCCGCCGTCGGCGCTTCGTCGATGTAATCGCCCAGTTCAATGGCGAAATCCGCCTTCGCCTCGTTGAAGCGCGCAATGCACTCGCGCAGCTTGCCCAGCGTCTCGCGATAATAACGCGTTCCCTTCGGTTCCAGGTCCGCGTGATGCAGATCCGTCAGCATTCCCACGCGCAACACCGGCTTCTCATCCGCCGCAAGCGCGCGCGGCTCCAGCAACGCGCCGGCCGCTCCCGCGAGGAACAGCGAGCCATTGCGAATGAAGGCGCGGCGCGATGAAGTCATTATTGCTTCCTCCGCGGCTCCGCGAAGTTGACGAAGTTCACCGCCGCCTTGCCTTGCAGCAATCGCTCCGTGTCCGCGACGACCGCTTCCGCCGTGCGATTTTGCGCTTCGACCGTGAAAGCGCCGATGTGCGGCGCGAGAATAATGTTATCCAGATCTTCGAACCCGAGGCGCGTCACCGGCGGCTCCTTTTCGCGCACATCCAGAGCCGCGCCACCCAGATGCCCGCGCTTCAACGCGTCATAGAGCGCCGCTTCATCCACCACGCCGCCGCGCGACGTGTTGATGAAATACGCGCCCTGCTTCATCGCCTTGAATACGCCCGCGTTGAACATGTGCTTCGTCTCGGGCGTCAACGGCGAATGCGACGACACGAAATCGCCCAACGACACCGCGCCCTCGAGACTTTCGCACAACACCGCGCCCACCGTTTTCAAACTCTCCGCTCCCGGTTTCACGAACGGATCATACACCACGATCTTCATGCCAAACGCGCGCGCCCGCGCCGCCACCAACCGTCCGATGCGCCCGAAACCGCAAATCGTGATGGTCTTGCCATCAATTTCAAAGCCCGTGCAACTCTTGCGGTCCCATTTGCCCGCCTTCGTCGCGCGATCCCCAGGCACAATCTTCCGCGCCAGCGCCAGGATGAATGCCATCGTCAATTCCGCCACGCTGCCGGCGTTCGCGTCCAGCGGCGCCACCACCACGATGCCCCGTTGCGTGGCCGCCGGCACATCGATGTTGTCCAGGCCGACGCCGACGCGCACCACGGCTTTCAATTCCGTCGCGGCGTCCAGCACATCCGCTGTGACCTGCGTCTGATTGCGCACCATGAGCACCTTGGCGTAAGGAATCGTTGCTTTCAACCGCCCTGGCTCACGCCACAGGTTCGTCTCCCACGCGACCTGATAATGCTCGTTCAACCGCAGAAAGGCGGGCGCCTCCATTTCCTCCGTAATCAAAACATCCATATCAACTCGAGGTCCGGGTTACAGCTTCTCCCATTCGATGGGCTTCGTGATGTCGATGCGCTGCAGCTTCTCACGAACGGCCTCGGGATATTTCTGCGCGGCACCGGTGTTGAACACCACGATGCGGTCCGTGGGCTTGATCAACTTCTTCTTGAGCAACACCTCCAGCGCACCGAAGCACACCGCCGTTTCCGGGCACAAGGCGATGCCTTCCTTTGCGGACGCCAAGCGCATCCATTTCGGGATGTCCGCCTCGGGCGTCGCAATGGCCACGCCCCCACTGGCGCGCACGGCGTCCAGAATCATGAAATCACCCACGGCGGCGGGCACGCGAATGCCGCTGGCGACCGTTGCCGCGTTCTCGAATTTCTTGGCGAACCGCTCGCCCTTCTCGAACGCCGTCGCGATCGGCGCGCACCCTTCGCTCTGGCACGAAATCATTTTCGGCTTCTTCGACGACTTCAGCCAGCCCATCGCTTCGAGTTCGCTGAACGCCTTCCACATGCCGATCAATCCCGTGCCGCCGCCGGTCGGATATAAAATGACGTCCGGCAATTCCCAATCGAACTGTTCGGCCAGTTCCAGGCCCATCGTTTTCTTGCCTTCGATGCGATACGGCTCCTTGAGCGTGGAAACGTCGAACCAGCCCATCGGCTTTTTGCCTTCGCCGACGATGCGCCCGCAATCCGTGATGAGGCCGTTGACCAGATAAGTCTTCGCGCCGGCGAGATAACATTCCTTCTGATTGATGATCGGCGTGTCTTCCGGCATGAACACATACGCCTCCATGCCCGCGCGCGCCGCGTATGCGGCCATCGCGCCGCCCGCGTTGCCCGCCGTGGGCACCGCGACGCGTTTGATGCCGAATTCATTTGCCATCGAAATCGCCAGCGCCATCCCGCGCGACTTGAAACTGCCGGTCGGAAGCCGGCTCTCGTCCTTGATCAGCAGTTCGTTGACGCCAAATTCCGACGCCAGCCGGTCGGCGCGCAGAATCGGCGTGATGGTTTCGGTCAGCGACACGATCTTTTCCACGTCGCGCACCGGCAACATTTCCAGGTACCGCCAGATGGTCGGCGGCCGGCCAAACAGGGTCTTTTTCGAGAACTTCTTCTTGAGCGCTTCGAGGTCGTAGCGCACCCAGAGCGGGCGCTGGCAGGAGGTACAAAGGTTGTGGATTTTTCCGGCTTCAAAGCGCGTGCCGCAATTGGCGCATTCCAGGTGGGTGACGAAAGACATGCGCGAATGAAAACGGCGGGGCGAAGGCGAGTCAAGCGCGCGCGAACAGATTTCAAGTTCACCAACTCAAGCATGATCCTCATCATTGATCGCCTTGGCCGAACCGGGATTTCGTATTCGTGATTGAACACTTGCGCCGCCAATTGCACAGTGAGGGCAACCCAAATCGCTTATGAAACTTTTCATCGACACCGCTGACATTGCGCAGATCAAGGAAGCCTGGAGTTGGGGCATCATCGACGGCGTTACGACGAATCCCACGCACGTCATGAAAACCGGCCGCAAGCCGCAGGACGTTTATCGTGAAATCCTCGACATCGTGGACGGCCCCGTGAGCCTGGAAACCATTTCGCTGGAAGCCAAGGAGATCGTCCGTGAAGGGCGTGCGCTGGCGAAGCTCGGCAAGAACGTGGTGGTGAAGGTGCCGATCATTCGCGAAGGCTTGAAGGCGGTCAAAGTCATGTCCGCCGAAGGCATCAAGACGAATGTGACGGTGACGTTCTCGCCGTTGCAGGCGTTGCTGGCCGCCAAGTGCGGCGCCACTTACATCAGCCCGTTTGTGGGCCGGCTGGATGCCGTGGGCCACATCGGCATGGACGTCGTGCGCCAGATCCGCACCATTTACGACAACTACGATTACAAGACACAGATTCTCACCGCGGCGGTGCGGCATCCCACGCACGTGCTCGAAGCGGCGCTGGCCGGCTCGGATGTCTGCACGATGTTCTACGACGTGCTCAAGCAACTCTACGATCATCCCCTGACGGACATCGGCGTGGACATTTTCCTCAAGGATTGGGCGAAAGCGACGGGCCAAGAGATCAAAAGATAGACGACAATCGCAATTCCCGGCATTGACACCATCCTATTGTGCGTCAATAATGTTAGACATGAAGACGGCGTCCGTACGTGAAGTGCAGCACCATTTGAGCCGCATCCTCGATTGGGTGGAAGATGGCGAGGAGGTGACTATTTTGCGCCGCAAGCAAGTCATTGCGAAGATCATTCCTGCTCGCGAAGGTGGCACACCGCCGGAGTGGCCGGATTTCGCCGCGCGTCGCAAGCGGTTGCAAGCCCTGGGATGGAAGGGCAAAGCGCTGAGCAAAATCGTGGACGAAGGCCGGGGAGAGCGGGCGTGACAACGTACATCGACACGGCGATTCTGGCCAAGCTCTATTGCCCGGAGACGGATAGCGACAAGGCAACCGCCTTGGTGCAAAACTGGGATCCCCCTTTCATCTTTACTCATCTCCACGAGTTGGAGTTGCGAACCGCCCTCCGCCTAAAGGCATTTCGCAAGGAAATCACCCTGGAAGTCCTCGCGGAAGCGTTGGAACGCCTCGATGAAGACATCGCAAGCGGATTCCTCCGCCGTCCCTCGTACGATTTCCAGCAAGTCCACCGAGAGGCGGAACGCATCTCCGCAGCACATGCCGCCACATTCGGCTGTCGCACGTTGGATATTCTACACGTCGCCGCGGCGCTTTCGGTAGGTGCCACGGATTTTGTGACGTACGATCTTCACCAAAAGAAACTGGCCAAAGAAACCGGCATGCACGCGCACCCATAAATGAATGCACCCCTTCGCCTTGGTTTCATCGGCATCGGCGCGATGGGCTTGAGCCACGTGAAGCAATTTCACGTCAAACAGGCCGCGCGCGCCCGGGCGGTCGCCGTCTGTTCGCGCAACGACGCGAACATCCGCAAGGCGCTGGAGGTCGCGCCCGACGCACGGGTCTTTCGCGATGAACGGGAGCTGATTCACTCCGACCTCGATGCGGTGGTCATTTCCTCGCCCAACTCGACGCACGCCGCGCTGGCGCGCGAAACGCTGGCCAGTGGCAAACATCTGTTTCTCGAGAAACCCGTCGGCGTCACGCGCGAGGAATGCGCGTCGGTGCTGGCGGCGGCGGAGAAATCCGACCGCGTGGTTCTCATCGGCCACGAGCTGCGTTATTCGGCGTTCTTCCAGAAAATGAAGGCGCTCGTGGACGCGGGCGACATCGGCACGCCGCGCATGGTGTGGACGCGCGAGTTCCGTGGGCCGTTTCAACCGAAGTCCGGCCAGTGGATTCAGGATGACCGGATGTCTGGCGGCATGATGGTGGACAAGAACTGCCATCACTTTGACATCATGAACTGGTGGGTGGGCGCGCGCCCAAAGCGCGTCGCGGCCTTTGGTGGCACCGCCGTCAATCGCGTCATCGACGGGCCGCATCAGGTGAACGACCATTCGACGGTCAGCTTCGAATACGCGAACGGCGTGCGCGGCACGTTGCAGATTTGTCTGTTTGCGCGTGATTTTCCGCACGAAGACCTGGAGATGGGCATCGTGGGCGACGCCGGAATGCTGCAGACGCGCATCTCCACCATCGAAATCCTCCAATGGAAGCGCGGCAGCGGCCAGGGCGAACCGATTGCCCACCAAGTCGCCGCGCGCGGCGGCGAAGGCTGGGGGAATCATCTGGGATTTGACGAAATTCACGCCGCATTCCTCGACGCCGTGCTCGACGGCAAGCGGCCACTGACGACGGTGCCGGATTGCGTTGATGGGACGCTGCTGGCGATCGCGGCGGAGGAAAGCATCCGATCACGCCAGATCGTGGAAATCGTTTGACGCACCAAAATATGCTCACGAGGAAACGAATAGGAGCCGCTTCGAGCGCAGTGTTGATTCTATTCGCCCTGACTCTGGTTGTCATCTGGCCGCGTGAGCCTTCTTACGAAGGGGTCAAACTTAGTGTCTGGCTTGCAGATCTCGATTTTCCGCGCGTCGGCGACACAATGGACATTCCGGTGCTGCCACCGAACATGACGCCGGACCAAATTAAAGCTGCTGAAGCCGTTCGAAAAATCGGCACGGACGCACTCCCATTCGTGCTTGATATGCTGAATCCTGATGAGCCTTCCTTGCGAAGACGTTTCAGGGAGTTGATGAAAAAACAGTCCGTCGTCAAAATGAGTGCACTTGCTCCGGCAACCGAGCAATTTCGCGCTGTGCGCGCCTGCCAGGCGTTGGGTCCACTGGCGGAACCGGCCGTGCCTTACCTGATCGAAATGCTTGCCGAGCCGGACCGGAAGAAGCGGATGGATATCAATCGCGCGCTTAAGGGTATCGGCCCCAATGCGATTGATCGGCTTGTTTCCGCGCTGTCGCACACCAATGCGCAAGTCCGGGCCGAAGCCGCCGCCGTCCTGGGTCTGAACGGACAGGCCGCCAGCAGGGCCGTGCCGCCGTTGATCCGATGTTTGAAATCGTCCGATAAGAATGAGCGCAGCGCCGCGGCACGGTCGCTTGGACGCATCGCCACGCATCCTGAAGTTGCCGTTCCCGAACTGCGGCACGTGCTGGTTTCTGATGAGTATTCTCACGCCCGCATGTCGGCTGCCTACGGCCTGAGCGGGTTCGGCGCCAAAGCAACCGACGCTGTTCCCGACTTGTTGCGAGCGCTCACCAACGAAACCGACCGTTCCACGCGAATATGGGCCACGAACGCCCTCAAGAAAATCGACCCTCAAGCAGCATCCCTCGTGGGCATTAAACGATGAAAACTCATCCCCTTTACCTGAACGGCGAATTCGTCGCCACCGGCAGCACCGTTGCCGTCGTCAACCCGGCCACCGGCGAAACGTTTGCCCAGATGTCCACCTGCGGACGCGACCGCGTGGCGCAGGCATTGAAGGATGCGCACGCTGCTTTCCAGAGCTGGCGCAACGTGACTGGCAAGGCGCGCGGCGATTTCCTTTTGAAAATCACGGCCGAAGTTGAAAGGCGCAAAGATGAGATTGCGCGCGCGATCACGCTGGAAAACGGGAAGCCGCTGGCGCAAAGCCAGGGCGAAATGGCGATGACCATTGATCACCTGCGGTGGTTTGCCGAGGAGGCGCGGCGCGGTTACGGGCGCATCATTCCCAACCAGGTCGAGGGCAAGCGACACCTGGTCATCAAGACGCCGATGGGCGTCGTGGCCGCCATCAGTCCGTGGAATTTTCCGCTGGTGCTGGCGGTGCGCAAGATTGCGCCCGCGCTGGCAGCCGGTTGCACGGCCATTCTGAAGCCCGCCAGCGCCACGCCGGTTTGCGCGGCGTTGTTCGCCGAATGCGTCCATGCCGCCGGCCTGCCCAAGGGCGTGTTCCAACTGGTCGCGGGCAAGGCGTCGGAAATCGCGCAGGAATTTTTGGACAATCCGCTTTGCCGGAAAATCACGTTCACGGGTTCGACCGAAGTGGGCCAGCGGCTCATCAGCGGCGCGGCGAAAGGCGTGAAGCCGTTGTCGCTGGAACTGGGCGGGCATTCGCCGGTGCTGGTGTTCGACGACGCGGACGTCAACAAGGCGGCCGAAGGCACGATGATCGCCAAGTTCCGCAACACCGGGCAGTCATGCATCGCGGCCAACCGCATCTACGTGCAGCGCGGCATCCGGGACCGATTCATTCCGCTGTTTGTCGAGCGCGTGAAGGCGTTGAAGGTGGGCAACGGCCTTGAGCCGGGCATGGACATCGGCGCGATCGTCAACAAAGAAGGACTCGACAAGGCGCTCCAGCACATCGACGACGCGCAGGCCAGGGGCGCGAAGTTGTTGTGCGGCGGGAAACGCTTCGGCGGCGGGCCGGGTTTCTTTCTCGAACCCACGGTGCTTACGGATGTCGCCGACGCCTCCGCCGGCATGTGCGATGAAACATTCGCACCGGTGGCTTACGTGAACGTGTTCGACACCGAGGAGGAAGCCGTAGCCCGCGCGAACAACACGGTTTACGGGCTGGCCGCTTACTTCTTCACGCGCGATTTGAACCGCACGTTCCGGCTGATGGAGTCATTGGAAGCCGGGATGATCGCGGTGAACGATGGCGTGCCCACGACGAGCCAGTGTCCCTTCGGCGGCGTGAAGCAAAGCGGCTGGGGACGCGAACTCGGCATCGAAGGGATGGATGCGTTTCTGGAAACGAAGCACGTGTCGGTGGCGCTTTGAAGCGCACTAGAGCTGTTTCCAAAATTCTGTAGCCGCATTTAAATCCGTCACAAGGAGCGCGGCGTTCACGCCGCTTCAACGCCGCCAGCACAAACCACGCTGAAGCGGGCTAAAGCCCGCGCTCCACTTGCGGCCAC
>JBFMBT010000136.1:0-16848 GCA_040754875.1 Verrucomicrobiota bacterium
TCGCCACTTCGAGCACCGTGGAATCAATTTCCACCGTCTCGATTTTCACCTTGGGATAATAATACCGATACGAGCGCTGGATGCTCGCGCCCCCGAGCCCCATCATCAGGACGTTCGTGATGTTCCGGTTCCAGAGCCACGGCATGTGAAAGTATTCGGTGTATTCGAATTGTCCCAGCAACGGCTGCTGGAGCGACATGCGCGTCTCCATCGAACCGTCGAAACTCAGCGTGCGGATTCCCCGATCATCGATCACGCGGATGTTGTGGTATGGCGATGTTGTTTCGAAGACCACCACGCCGGACGCGGGCGAAGCAAGGACCAGCAACGCCACCCAAAGCGATTGGCGTATTGCGCGAAGCATGTTATGGCGCGTTTGCATCCGTTGTCGCGCGTTTATCCGGCACGCGGTCGAACCACCAGCACAGCGTCGCGAGAAGCAACGTCACCCCGGCTGTCGCGCGAAAGATGTGCGAAAGGTTCAAATGGTCGATGAGAACATAGCCCGAAACGAACACCCCGGCAACGCTCCCCACCGTGCTGGCCGCATATACCAGGCCGCTGATGCGCCCCACATGACTCAGCCGCGAAGCCAGCAGCCGGATCATGTAGGGTGAAATCGTCGCCAGCACAAAACACGGCAAGAGAAAGATGAGCGAACTGCCAATGACCGGATCAAGCTTCTGCCACACGCGCGGTATTTCCTGGTCCGCCGGATGGCGCATCACGATTGCCTCGAGCAAGCGCGGCGCGAAGTCAGGAATCAACCACGTGAAGATCCCGGCAGGTGCCAGCAACACCCCCAGAAACGCGCCCTTTTGGAACCGGTCCGCCAGCGCGCCGCCCACGAAGTATCCGCCGGCCAGCGCAATGAGTATCACGCCAATCTGGCTGACCCACACGTAGAAGGAACCGCCGAAATCACGCGCCAGAAAGCGGGCGCCAATGATCTCCAATACCATGATGGCAAACCCACCCAGAAACACGACGGCCATGGCAATCAGGACTCGCACGGTTTCCGGAGTTTCAGTTCATTTTGCCGGGCTCGGCGGTTTCAGAAAATGCTCGAAGAACGAATAAATCTGCTCGTTGGACTCCGCGTTGGGCGAGTGGTCTTTGCGGTTGGTCATTGCCACGCGGTTTGTTTGCCCCAGCAGTTGGTTCACCGCGATGGCGTGATTGAGCGGCACCCAGCGCGCCGGAAAATCCTCCGAGCCGCCGGACACCAGAAACGGGCGCGGCGCCATCAAGGCATGCAGTTCATGCAAATCGCGGCCCTTTTCCATCATCACCTTGTAGGCGCCCGTGCGCGGCCGTTCGGGCGTGATCACTCCCGGCTTGCGCGTTTGCCCCGGATCAAGCCCGAGATACCACGGCTCCCAGTAATTGATGCTGGGCCGCTTCTCGTCGAACACGATGCCAGGATCGGACCACACGGCGCAGGCAAATTTGTCGTACAAGCACGAGGCAAACATCGCCCACTTGCCGCCATACGAATGACCCACCACACCGATACGCGCGGGATCGACTTCCTTGCGCTGCGCCAGCGCCGTGTGGCAGTTGGCCGCGACGTAAGCGAGAAACGAAAGCGGCTGACATACGGCGCCACTGACATCGGGCTTGCGCGCGTCACCGCCCGGCGAACCGATGGAGAGCGAGAAAAAACCTCGCCTGGTCAGTTGATACGCGAAGTCGCGGAACTCGCCCTTCAAACCAATGCTTGTCTCCGGATCATAGAACGGCACGAACACAGCGGGGAACGGCCCGTTGCCATCGGGAATCAACAGATAACCGTGATGCAGCACGCCGGCGGCGATTTCAACACGCACCTTGTGTTGCGTGAAGTTGTCGCGCCGCGCGGTTTCCACGATCTCCAGTTTCGGCTTTGCCAGCAACGGCGGCCACGGCCCCATGAGCCGATGCCATTGCGCAAGAATTTCCTGACGCCGCTTCGCCCAATCCGCAGGCGATTTTGCGAGCGCGCCGTCGTTGAATTTCAACGGCGAACGATATGCGCCCAACTGGCCGGCGAACTCGGCGGGAGGTGTGAAGAATGGGGCGATTGGGGTCCACGGAGTTGACGTCTCTGCCGCGAAACAAGCGGCGCTCATTGCCAAAAATGAAATCAATCGGATGATGAAGTGTATCATGTGAATTGTGTAACCATGACATGCCAAGCGGTTTGAAACAATTCTTCGTTTGCAATTTGATCGGCTGCGGCCCACATTTTAACAAATGATAGTTGACCTTCCACCTGCTGAGAGTAAGAGGCTCAGTCGTTTGGTAAAGTCCGGGGCGTTCGCCACGGCCGCGGACGCCTTGACCGAAGGACTCCGTCTGCTTGAGGAGCGCGAGCTTGTGCGCAACCGCCCGGAGAGTGCGTTACGCCAGCAAGTAAACCTCGGCTTGGATGAAATTCGCCAACGCCGTTTGATACGCTTTGATGACGCTCTGGCGAACCACATCAAAGCCAAAGGGCGGAAGAACCTGTCAACCCGTCGCAAGAAAACGACCGTTTGAAAACGGCCTTCGTCACCGAACTGGCCGCTTCCGACCTCGAAAAAATCTGGTTCTACATCGCCTGCCACAATCCGGATGCCGCCGACCGCATGATCGACCGCCTCAAGGCGGCCTGTGAAATGCTGGCCCAATCACCCACCAAAGGAAAACTGCAGCCCGGGCTCGCGAAGGACATCCGTCGCTACCGTGTCGGCAACTATTACATATTTTACTTTCCCACAACGGAGGGTATCGAGGTCGCACGTTTTCTGCACGGAGCGCGCGATCTGCCCAGAATGTTCTGACATTCTGCTACTTCTTCTTAAACTCCAGCCCGCCGTCCTTCGCTGAGGCGATGATGCGATCGCCCGGCTTGAACTCGCCGTTGAGGACCTTCATTGCCAGAGGGTCGAGCAACTGCTCCTGGATGGCGCGCTTGAGCGGGCGCGCGCCGAATTGCGGGTCGTAGCCCTCCTTCGCCAGCACCTTCTTCGCCGATTTATCCACTTCCAAGCTCAATTGCTGCTGGGCCAGGCGCTTTTCCAGGCGCTTGAGCTGGATGTCCACGATGACGGTCAACTGCTCTTCCGTGAGGCTGTGGAAGATGATGATGTCATCGACACGGTTGAGGAATTCCGGACGGAAATGGCGGCGCAATTCGGTTTTCACCAGTTGCTCCATCTCGGCATGTTCCTTCGCCGACATTTTGCCGGCGTTGAAAAACTCCTGGATGATGGGTGAGCCGATGTTGCTGGTCATGATGATGACCGCGTTCTTGAAATCCACCGTCCTCCCCTGCCCGTCCGTGAGACGCCCGTCGTCGAGCACCTGCAACAGCACGTTGAACACATCGTGGTGCGCCTTCTCGATTTCATCGAACAACACCACGCAATAGGGTCGGCGCCGCACCGCTTCGCTGAGCTGTCCGCCTTCCTCGTAACCGACATACCCGGGCGGCGCGCCAATCAGGCGCGCGACCGTGTGCTTCTCCATGTATTCGCTCATGTCGATCCGCACCATCGCGCTTTCATCGTCAAACAGGAATTCCGCCAGGGCGCGCGCCAGTTCGGTTTTGCCCACTCCGGTCGGGCCAAGAAAGATGAACGAACCAACCGGCCGGTTCGGGTCCTGCAATCCGCTGCGCGCGCGGCGCACGGCGTTGGCCACTGCGGTGATGGCTTCGCTTTGACCCACCACCCGTTGCTGCAACCGCTCCTCCATTTTCACGAGCTTCTGTCGCTCGCCTTCGAGCATCTTCGATACCGGGATGCCTGTCCACGAGGCCACAACCTGCGCAATGTCCTCCTCGGTGACCTCTTCATTCAACAGCCGCTGGCCGACCGGTTGCTCTTGCAACGATTTTTCCAATGCGGCCAGCTTCTTTTGCAGCTCGGGGATGCGCCCGTATTGAATCTGCCCAGCCAGATTGAAATCACCGCCGCGTTGGGCCTTCTCCAGTTCCAACTTGGCCTCTTCAATCTGGCTGTTCAGCACACTCGCCGCGTTGATGGCAGCCTTTTCGTTCTGCCACTGCGCTTTAAGCTTCGAAGATTGTTCCTTCAGGTTCGCCAGGTCTCTTTCCAGCTTCTTCAGCCGCTCCTTCGAGGCCTCGTCCTTCTCGCGTTTGAGCGCTGTCTGCTCGATTTCCAGTTGCATGATCTGGCGCTCCAACTGGTCAATCTCCGTCGGCATGGAGTCCAGCTCCATGCGCAGGCGCGAGGCCGATTCGTCCACCAGGTCCACCGCCTTGTCCGGCAGAAAGCGCTCGGTGATGTAACGATGTGACAGCGTCGCCGCGGCCACCAGCGCCGCGTCTTGAATGCGGATGCCGTGGTGAACCTCGTACCGCTCCTTCAGCCCGCGCAAAATCGCGATGGTCGCCTCGACCGATGGCTCGGCCACCATCACCGGCTGGAAGCGGCGCTCCAACGCGGGGTCTTTCTCGATGTGCTTGCGATATTCGTCCAGCGTCGTCGCCCCGATGCAGCGCAGTTCGCCGCGCGCCAGTTGCGGCTTCAGAAGATTTGAAGCATCTGTGGCGCCTTCCGCCGCGCCGGCGCCGACGATGGTGTGCAACTCGTCGATGAACAGGATGATCCGCCCTTCGCTGGCGGTGACCTCTTTGAGAAACGCCTTGAGCCGCTCCTCGAATTCGCCCCGATACTTCGCCCCGGCAATCATCGCACCCAGGTCCATCGCCACGAGCTTCTTGTTCTTCAACGACTCGGGAACATCCCCGCTGACAATGCGCCGCGCCAGGCCCTCGACAATCGCGGTCTTGCCCACGCCCGGTTCGCCAATAAGCACCGGATTATTCTTCGTGCGCCGCGTCAGCACCTGCATGACGCGCCGGATTTCCTCGTCGCGGCCAATGACCGGATCGATCTTGCCGCTGCGCGCCAGCGCCGTGAGGTCACGTCCGTATTTTTCCAGCGCTTGGAATTTCTCCTCGGGATTCTGGTCGGTGACGCGCTGGTTGCCGCGCAATTCGGCCAGCGCCTTCAGCACATCGTCGCGCTGCAAACCACGCGACTTGAAAACCTTTTTCAACGCCGCACCGCCTTCATCCAGCAAGCCCAGCAGCAAATGTTCCGTGCTGATGTATTCGTCCTTGAGCTTGCCAGCCTCGCTTTCCGCGGCGTCCAGGCTCAGTTTAAGTGCCTGGCTCAAAAACGCATCGGACGAACTGACGCCCTGCACGCGCGCGCGGCGCCCGAGTTCTTCCTCCACATCCTTTTGCAGCAGATTGACATTTACCCCCAGCTTTTGCAGCAACGGATGAATCAACCCATCCGTCTGCTCCAGCAGAGCCACCAGCAAATGCCCGCCGTCAATCTCCTGATGCTGCCGCGAGCCGGCAATCTTCTGGGCTGCTTGCAACGCCCCTTGCGCCTTAATCGTGAATCGATCCAGTTGCATACTTACTAATTATAGCGTGTCGGCAGGACGTCAAGCGGGCCACACGGCGTTTGTTGCAATCACAACAATTCTTGATGCCCGTCGGCCTCGCAAAGAACAAAGGCGCCGGATGAACCGGCGCCTGTCAAATCGCTGGATTGGCAAACTGTGTTATTTGCCTTTCTTGTCGTCCTTGGCCTTGGGCAGGTCCGCCGGGGCATTGACGTTGATATGCGAGAGCACTTCCTGGGTCAAATCGTTCGAACCGTCGTTATACAGCACAATGGGCGTGCGGTTCACGGACTCGGCCGCGATGTCCACGACGAGATTGTAGCCGCCAGCCTTGGCCTTCGCGTTCACGGCATCGACAATTTCCTTCACGATCTTTTCGCGGTCCAGACTTTCTTTATCCATGATGCGGGCGCGTGCCGAACGATCATACTGTTGGACCTGGTTTTCAAGTTCACGCATTTCGATGAGCTTGCCCTCAGCCGACTTCTTGCGCTTCTCGCGTTCTTCCACGGAAACCGCCTGGTCGTTGGAGCTTTCCAGCAGCTTCTTGTATTCCTCCTGCAGTTTGCGTCCGTCCTCGACCATGTCCTTGAGACGCTTCTGAGCCTCGTTGGCCATGTCCTTGAGGTTGGCATCCGCCAACTGCGTCTTCCAGTAGCCGTCGAACACCTTTTTCATATCGACGATGCCGACCTTCGTCTGCGCCTGCACGGAGGCACAGAAAGCGGCCACGACAAAAAGGGAAATCCAATATTTCAAACGATTGCGATTCATAACGAACTATACACTAAAACTCGCGGGTGTAACCCACGCCAAACTGGAAACGCCCGCTGTTTTCGTTCTGCGGGTCCGATGTGATGGGGAAACCATAATCCAGGCGCAACGGGCCGATCGGCAGATTCAAGCGGATGCCAATGCCCCAGTTATCATTGTACATCCCCGTGTTAAACGCGCCTTCGTTAAAGCTGAACGGTTGGGCGTACACCATGCCGACATCATAGAACAGAGCAAACCGCACGCGCTCAACGATGGGGATGCTGTACTCCAGCGAGCCGAACCAATAAGTGCTGCCGCCGAGCGGTTCGCTCGTGGCATCCTTGGGGCCGACGTCGCGGAAACGATAACCGCGCAAAGTGTAAAGGCCGCCCAGAAACCAGCGGTCGAACAACGGCACGCGCGTGGAGTCGCCGTAACTGTCCACCACGCCCGCACGCCCGTTGGCTTCCAGAATGTGGCCTTCGCCAAAGCCTTTGAAGAACCACGAAGAGCGCACTTCGATCTTGTATAAGTCCGTGTCCGCACCCAACGGCCCGCCAGCCAGTTCGGTGAGCAGCTCCGTGCGTTGCCCGCGGTCGGGAAGCGTCGTGCTGTTGCGCGTGTCAAACGCCAGCGATGCGCCCACTTTCGAAACCCACCGGTCCCCGGCCTCAGCCACAATTGCCGCGGATGCCGTCGGATCAATGTTGTCGATCTTGATGTTTTCGATCGTGTAGCTCAATGAGCCGATGAGGAAGTCGCTGCCCAGCGCGCGCGTCAGGCTGATGCGGGAACCCGCCTGCGTCTGGTCGTAGAGATCGCTGAGGTAATTCAACTCGCGATAGTAAAATTCCGTCCCCAACGACAGCTTGCGGTTCAGGAACCACGGCTCGACGAACGACAGCACATAGTCCTGGCGCTCGGTGCCCATCTGCACGCGCAACCGGAATTTCTGGCCTGCGCCCGTGAAATACGGCGGGTTGAACAGGTCGAAGTTGCCTTGCGTGATTTCCGCGAAGCCCACCACCGAGTCCACCGAACTGAACCCGGCGCCCATTGTGAAATTGCCGGTGTTCTTCTCCTCCACGCCGATCACCAGATTGCGGCGGTTCGGCACATCCGTCGGCTCCGGCTGGGTCTCGACCTTCTCGAAGAAGTTCAATCCCTCCAAGCGTTGTTTGCTCAACTTGACGCCGACCATGTCAAAGACTTCGCCCGGCGTCACCGCCAGTTCGCGGCGGATGACCTTGTCCTTGGTCTTCGTGTTTCCTTTGATCTCAATCTTTTCGATGAACGACTTGTTCTGCTCGTCGATTTGGTAAACGAGGTCGATAGTGCCCGTTTCGGTGTTCGCCGTTTTGATGGCCACCACACGCGTGTCGATGTAACCGCGCGCGCCGTAAAAATCCTGGATATTTTCGATGTCCTGTCGGAGTCCTTTCGGCGTGAAAATCGACCCCGCGTCCATCTCCAGACCGTGTTCGCCCAGCCTGCCTTTGCGGCCCATGTAGGAATGCAGTTCCTGCAGCCCCTTGACGACTTCTTCATTCGGGAAAACGGTGTTGCCTTTGAACTGGACGGTTCCGACCTTGTATTGCTTGCCCTCGAACAGTACGAACGTGATGTTCAGCTTCTTCTCCGTGATCTGGTCGAACTTGATGTCCTTGATCTCGAAATCGATGTAGCCTTCGTTGCGGTAGAAATCCGCCAGTTTCTCCTTGTCATCTTCGAACTGCTCGTCCTTGAGCACGCCGCTGCCCGTCAACCAGGAGAACATCCAGCGCTCGCGCGTCTTGATGCTTTTCGCCAGCTTCTTCTCGGTGAACGCCTGCGCCCCCTCAAACGTGATGTTCTTGATGCGAACCTTCGGGCTCTCGGTAATCTGGAACGTCACCGTCGCCCGGCCCGACGTATCGGCCGCGGACATGTTGGGCACATACTCGACCTTCGTCTTCTGATAGCCGGATTTCTGGTAAAGCTTCTGGATCTCCTGCGCGTCCGAAAACAGCTTGCGCTCATCCAGCGGCTGGCCGGTCTTGGAGGTGATCTTCTTTTTGATCTTCGATTCGCTGATCTGCTTGTTGCCCTCAATCCGGATGTCCGTCAGCAACGGCTTGCCCTGGACCACGTAAATCAGCTTGATGCCGTTGGGCGACGGCTCCTCCGCCACGCGGATTTGATAGAAGTAGCCGGTCGCGTACAGGCTGCGAATATCATCATCGATGCTGGAACGCGTGATCGTTTCCCCCACTTTGACGCGGATGTTCGCCTTGATGAGTTCGTCGCTGACCGCCGGCGGCCCGATGTGCCGGACTTCGATCTGTTCAACCTTTGGCGAAGTCTGGGCCCAGGTGGCCTGGGTTGGGCACCAATACAACAGCAATGCCAGAATGATGCAGTAACGGCGAAGTAAGGATTTCATTGCGTCTGTTTATTCCGTCGGCACGTCGTCCGCGCTCACTTTGGCGGCGCTTTCAAACCGCGTGTAGCTCTTCATGAAGAGCAACGGCACGTCACCCGTGGGGCCGTTACGCTGTTTGGCGATGAGCAAATTCACCGGTTTGGCGTCCTGCTCCTCCCGGACCACGGCGGCATCTTCCTCTTCCGCCCGGTTCGGGTCATACAATAAACCCACCAGATCCGCGTCCTGCTCAATCGAGCCGGACTCGCGCAGGTCGGACAGCCGCGGCTTGCGGTTGCGGTCCTTTTCCAGCTCGCGGTTCAACTGCGCCAGCACGATGACCGGAACATTCAGTTCCTTGGCCAAGGACTTGATGCCGCTGGAGATGTCCGCGATTTCCTGCTGCCGGTTCTGGTCGGCTCGCCGCGCAGTAGAATTGAGCAACTGCAGGTAGTCAATGACAAACAGCTTGATCTGGTGCTGCTGCCACATCCGCCGCGCCTTGGCGCGCAATTGCAGAATCGAGAGCCCGGATGTGTCGTCAATGAACATCGGCGAATTGGCCAGCTTCCCCGCCGCGCCCGTCAGCTTCGGAAAATCCCGTTCCGCCAGAAAACCATCGCGAATGTTCCGCAAGTTCACCCGCGACCGCGAGCACAGCATGCGCAGCACCAGCGACTCGGACGTCATTTCCAGGCTGAACACCCCCACCGGCAGTTTCGCTTCCACCGCCACATGCTCGGCGATATTCATGGCGAGCGATGTGTTGTGTACGCAAATGTCGTTCGCCACGAAATTGTGCGTACCGGGGATCGTCAGGTCGTACACCTGTTTCTTGCCAGCGGGTTCGACGGAAACAATCTCATCCCAATACACATCGCTCTCCGCAATGTGCTGGAGCTGCTCGTTGGCCAGGGCTTTGGCAAACGCCGCCAGGCGGCTCCGCGAAAACGCCCGCTTCCCCACATGCGGATTCGAGCCATTGCTCCCGGCTCTCCGCGCCAGGGACGCCCAGCTCTCGCTTCCCTTGGCCGCGCGGATGGAACCCCAGATTTCCACCGGCACCAAATCACGGTTTGTTTGATACCGCTTCCGTGCGATGGCGCACCGCACCTTTTCCACGGCCCTATCCTTTCCGAAAATGCCAATCTCGGTGACGAACGTGCGCAGCGACAACTGATCCGTCACGTCCAACTGCCAGGCCGTGCGCCGCGTGCCTTGATATTTGACCTGCCTTCGACGCAACGAAGCAATGACGCCGAACCGCAGCAGCAAATGTTGAATCTGCCGGGCCAGTCGCTCGCTGACCGTGGCGTAGCCGATTTGCGCCTGACCGCTGGTCAACACCGTTGCCCAGCCGTCGGTGGCAAACAGTCGATTGAGAAACAAGGCGACCTGCGCGCGCTCCAGTTTGAAAACGTCCGCCGGAATGAATTTATCGCCGGCGCGCGCCCCTTTGATTCCCAAGGTATCAAGCCACGCCGTCAGCGGGTTCAAACGGTTTTTGCCAATCGCATGAATGCCTTCCGGCGCGAGTGTTTCCGCCTCCGTTTCCAAGGCACTGCAAACCGCCCGCCAGTGGTCCGCATCCGGCACGCACCGGCCTTTGGTCCACTGTGTCACGGACGCGGGGCTGGCTCCAACCTTCAGCGCCAACTGCCGTTTTGAGGTGCGGCTGGACGTCAGCCTGCCTTGCAGGCGCGCGGCAAACAAATTGCGTCCGTTGCGAATGGCCGCGGCATTGCCCGCAATTTGAAAGGATGTGGTGCGGCTGCCGTTGGAGTCAAACGCGCGCGTGGTGATGCCCCCAAACTCCCCGGCCGCGCCGGCAAAATCACCCTGCAATTGCGGGTTTCCATTCGTAAAGGTTGGCGATGACTTGCTAACGCACCCATCTCCCAACAAGTAGGCGAGCAGCTTGATTTCACATTCGCGCCATTTTGTTGTGCCAAAAAACTCCAGCTTGCGCGGCACGGCAATGCGCACGCCAGCCTTCAACTGGCCCAACGGTTTCCACCCTTCGATGGTCAGGAATGGGTGCGGCAGCGTCGCCTCGACTGTCCGGCCCAGGCGCGTTGTCACCTTGTAAACCGGCTTGACGCCATCATCGACGTACGCCGACGGCTGCGCCAGCCGAAGCCGGAACTCATCCGTTAGCGTGAGTAAATTCGCTTCCTTGCGACGATACAGTTCCTCGATGGTCGCCACGCTTCCATCGGCCAGCAGGATTTCCGCATCGGAGGTCAGGCACTTCCCCATCGACGGACGGGCCGCGATGACAATCATTTCGCCCGGGTGCATGCCGCTGGTCATCTTGTCCAGGTCGGTGAAGCCGGTGGGGATGCCCGTCAACATGCCCTGCCGCGCGTGGAAATCTTCGATGGTGTTGATGGCCTTGTGCACCAGGTCCTTCATGGTGCGTGTGGTGGATTCGACGCGCTCCTCACTGATGCGCAGGATGTCGCGCTCCACCTCGTCCATCAATTTGTCCACCGCCCCCTCGTAATCATAGACCTGGCCGACCACGCCCGTGCAGGTCTGGATCATGCGCCGCAGCACGTGCTTCTCCTTCACAATCTCGAGGTAATACTCGAGGTTGGCGGCGGAAGGCACCGCATCCGGCAATGACGACAAATACGCCACGCCGCCCACCGCATCCAATTGCCCGCGGTCCTTCAACTGCTGCTGCAGCGTGATGAGATCGATCGGCGCCTTCTGGTCATACATCGTCACCAGCACGTCGAAGATGGCTTGGTGGCGCAGGTCGTAGAAAACTTCACTGCCGCCCTTGAGTTTCTCCAGACAGATGCCCAGCGAATCATTCGGCGAAAGGAGCGCGCAACCCAGCACGCCTTGCTCCGCTTCAATCGAGTGCGGCGGCAGCCGGTCCACCGAACCGGCGAGACTCGGCGCGCGGCGCGGGCGGCGCGACTTCTTCAAATCGGCAACAGGACTGCCAGTTTCGCCGGCAGAGGAGTCCAAGGAATCGATCATGATGAACAGCAGACTACAAAACGCCTAAAGATTGAACCGAAACTTGTTGCACCGTATTGACACGTTGTTCCCAACTTTGTTCACCGCGAAACAAAACAAAAAGGCAGGCCGCTCTGGCCTGCCTTTGGATTTGAAAACACGCCGTTTACTCGGCTTTCTTTTCGCGCGGAATGCGCGGGCGGCTGGAGCGCTTCTCGCGCACCTCGCCCTTCGCTTCCTTCGCCTCGGGGGCCGGGGCTTCCGGTTGCGGCAGCGGATTGGCCGATTCCACGCGCACCTTCAAGCTCGTGGTCACGTCGTGGTGCAGGCGCATCTCCACCGCATGCTCGCCGAGCGTGCGGATGGGATGTTCCAGGTGAATCTTGCGCTTTTCGAGCGTCACGTCGAACTGCGTCTTCAACTCGTCGGCAATCGTGCCGTTGGTGACGGAGCCGAACATCTTGCCTTCCTCGCCGGTCTTGACCTTGATGACCAGCAGCATCTTCGACAGGCCCTTGCCCAGCTCGGTCATCGTGTTCAATTCATGCGCTTCGCGCTCGGCGCGGCGCTGGCGCAACGCCTCGAGGCGGCGCTTGTTCGCACCGGTCAGCGGAATCGCCAACCCGTGCGGGAAAAGGTAATTGCGCGCGTAACCGGCGGCGACCTTCACCTGGTCGGACTCGGCGCCCAGGCCGACAATGTTGTGGGTCAGAATGACATCAATCTTTGGCATAAATTCTAGGGGTTAAAAATGTTGAACTGCGGGCGCGGTCAGAACGGCACATCGTCATCTTCCGGGCCTGCTTCCGCGCCGGATTCAGGAGCGGGCGGCGCCGAGGCTGCGGGAGGACGGCTGCGCGGGGCTTCGTTGCCGCCACCGCCGGAGTCACCACCGCCGCGCGGGCTGCCGAGGAACTGGACCGTTTCTGCCACCACGCCGAGCTTGCTGCGCTTCTGGCCGGTCTGCTTGTCGTCCCACTGATCCAAGCGCAGGCGGCCTTCAATCAAAATCGGGCTGCCCTTGCGCATGTACTGGCCGACGTTTTCCGCCGTGCGGCCGAAGATGTCGATGTCGATGAACGTGACTTCTTCCTTCTTCTCGCCAGTTTCGCTCGTCCAGACGCGGTTGACGGCCAGCCCAATCTTCGCAATCGCCGTGCCCTTGGAGGTGTAACGCAACTCCGGGTCACGGGTCAGATTGCCCATGAGGATGACTTTGTTGAAGCTGGCCATGAAACCTTTACTTGGCGGCGGCCGCGGGCAGTTCCTTCGGCATGGCCGTGAACGTCACGCGGAAAACGTCCTCGTTCACCGCGAACTTGTTCCGCAACCCGGCGACGGCGCCTGGCTCGCTCTCGAAAATGATGTTCACGTAAAAGCCCGCCGTGTGCTTCTTGCTGGACACCCGCGCAAAGGAGCGCTTGTCCATCTTCTGCACCGTTTCAACCTTCCCGCCGGCGGTCGAAATCTCCGCCGTGATCTTGTCGATCATGTCCTTCACGCCTTCTTCCTTGCCGGCCGTGTCCAAAATAAAAAAACCTTCGTATCGTTTCACTCGTTTCCTTTGTCTGTCGCGGAACGAACCGCCGTTCCGTTAAATTGGTTCATTGCTTTTTCTATCCCGGACGTCAGCCAGCATTCCGCCGCATCGCCCGCCCGTTTCAAAACTGTCTCGAACACCTGCTCTTCCGCGGCATCAAACCGCCCGAGCACATGCCCCGTAATTTCCCGCACACCATCGGCCTTGCGGCCGATCCCGATGCGCAACCGCGCGTAATCGCGCGTGCCCAGATGCTGCTCCACGGAGTCCAGCCCGTGGTGCCCGCCGCTGCTGCCCTTGGGCCGCAACCGGATCTCGCCCAGCGCGAGGTCCGCGTCATCCACGACCACCAGGATGTGCGCCGGCTTCACGCGATAAAACGCCGCCACCGGCCCCACCGCTTCACCGCTCGCGTTCATGAACGTCTGCGGTTCGCACAACCAAATCGTCCGTTCCTGCCACTGGGCCCGCGCCAGTTTGCACTGGAATTTTTTTTCCAGCACCCACGACGCCTTCCAGCGCCCCGCCAGATGCTCGACCAACCGGAAACCGGCGTTGTGCCGCGTGGCGGCATATTCCCGGCCGGGATTTCCGAGCCCGGCAATAAGATGCAAATTCTCCATGGGCCCGGCTGGAGAAACCCTGCCGCCAGCCGCGGGTTACTTCTTCTTCTCGGCGGGTTTCTTTTCCGCCGCTGCCGCCGGAGCGGCCGCGCCGGCCTCTTCCTTCTTCTCTTTGATCATCTCCGGCTCGGTCGCCGTCGTCGCCGTGGCCGCGGCTTCCGCGGCCTCCTCGGCCTCGGTCTTCGGCTGCGCCACCGCGATCACCGGGATGTTCTTGTCGCCCAGGATTTCCACACCCTGAGGCACCGGGATTTCGCCCAGATGAATCGTCTTGCCAATTTCCAGATTCGTCACATCGACGTAAATCGCCTCCGGCAAATCCTTGGGCAACGCGCGCACCTTGAGCTTGAACAGCACGTGCTCCAGCACGCCGCCGCCGGTCTTGACGCCCACCGCTTCGCCGGTCGTCTCCACCGGCACGGTGATGGTCACCTTTTCATCGGCGGCCACTTCATGAAAATCCACGTGCAGCACCATGCCGCTCAACGGGTGATGTTGCACCTCCTGCACCAGCGCCAGCCGCTTGGGCTTGGTGTCGCCCGAAACCTCCAGATCCACCAGCACGTTTTCGGAAACGGAATGGCCGATCAAATTCTCGATCTGCTTCTTGTCCACTTCCAGGCTCTGCGGCTGCTCTTTGCCGCCGTAAATGACGGCCGGGACGCGGTTGGTCGCCCGCAAACGCTTCACTTCGCCACGGCGCTTCAGCGTCCGCGGATATACGGTCAATGGCACTGATTTCATGTTTCTAAATGCAAAAAACAAAGCACGCCCGGCCCAGCCTAGCTGGTCCGTCCGCCTTTAAATTCAAACAGCGAAGTCACCGACGAATTACTGTGAATCCGCTTGATCGCTTCGCCCAACAATCCCGCCACCGACAAGGTCGTAATCTTAACCCCGTCAATCGCAGGGCGCAGAACAGTATCAGTCGTAATGAGTTCGTCAATAACTGATTTTCGCAATCTTTCGATCCCCAAATCGTTCAAAATCGCGTGCGACACACAGGCGAATATCCGCCTGGCGCCCTTGCGTTTAAGCACCTTCGCCGCCGTCGTCAGCGTGCCCGCCGTCTCGGTCAAATCATCCACCATCAGCACGGTCTTGCCGCGGATTTCGCCGATGACGGTCATCGACTCGATCTCGGTGGCGCTCTTGCGCCGCTTGGCCACAATCGCCAGCCCGGCCTCAAGCACTTGCGAATACGCGTGGGCCATCTTGATGCCGCCCACGTCCGGGCTCACCACCACCAAGTCCGGCAACTCCATCTCGCGCAGATACTCATACATCACCGGCGCGGCATAAAGATGGTCCACCGGGATATCGAAAAAGCCCTGGATCTGCTGCGCATGCAAGTCCATGGTCAGCACGCGGTTGGCGCCGGCGGCCACGAGCAGATTGGCGACCAGCTTGGCCGTGATGGGAACGCGCGGCTGGTCTTTGCGATCCTGCCGGGCGTAACCGTAAAACGGCAGCACGGCCGTGATGCGCGAGGCGCTGGAGCGGCGCAACGCATCCATCATGATGAACATCTCCATCAGGTTCTGGTTCGTAGGCGGGCTGGTGGATTGCACCACGAACACGTCCTCCCCGCGCACGTTTTCTTCGATTTTGACGAACGTTTCGCCGTCGGGGAACGCATCGACCGTGCATTTGCCGACCTCGATGCCGATGTATTCGCAAATGGCCGTTGCCAGGGGTCGATTGGAGGTGCCGCTAAAGACTTTCACAGTAAATGCGCAGTTTAACGTTGGCCGAAAATGAAAAACCACCTCGGCGGTGGCTACAGACCGTTGTCTGTGACGGGACTGTAACAATGCCCCGCCCCGGCGCAAGCCGAAACTCCCGAAAGGATGATTGGCAAAAAATATGTGGCGGTATGTGGCGGAAGCGGCCGGATGCGGGATGGCGCGGCGGCGGGCAAGCGGCGGTGTGGTAATGACGAATGACGAAGGCCAAATGACGAAAGAAACCCCAAGGCCAAATGGTTCAAGGTTCGAAGTTCAGGGTTCATGGTCGGCTGAAAAAAATATGTGGCAGTAGCGGGCATTATCGGGCATTAGCGGGCGGTTTGGAGGATTGAGGCATCGTGATGCGTTGAATCGTTGGAACGGCGGTGAAAATTTTCCGCGCGAGCCGGGATAAGTGGGAAATCGCGGGAACGGGAGGGAGTGGCCGGTATAGGGCCGAATGGGAGGGTAATCCGAGGGAAATCCAAAGACCGAATGACGAAGGCCGAAAGAAATCCGCATTGCGAAATCCGAATGGCGCGGCAGGGCGCGTTGGGTGAAGCGACGCGCCCGGGTAACGATGTGACCGCCTCCCTCGGGGCACGGCATTCCACCGAAGGTATCGGCTCGATCCAGCGCGTGGCCGGACGGTTGATGTCTGGTCAACATCATGAAGGCAGCGTGACACGATTTTGTGCTTAACGCCAAGACGCCTGAGACAACTGCTAACCGGTGAGACAACTATTTTTCCGGGCGACGGGAATTCCCCCTGCCGATTCGCGGATCGCACGGCTTTTGTCTGCAGCGCCCGGCCGATTGGAAATCGGCGATACAGCAGGTTGGAAACCTGCGCTACCCATTTTTCTGTCCGCAATTTTTCTGTCAGCTCTCCCAATCGCAAATGTGGAGTCGCGTGTTGCCCAAATATCAGGCTGCGCAAGCGGGGCCCCGCATTCAGACCGCGGCTGTCCCAGCCGCAGCGTGTCACCTGCCAACCACCGCATGGGACCGTCAGCGATGCCATTCCCGTGTGGCGTTATGAACACCGCACGCATAACCATTCAAACGAACCTCCTGGCCTGCGGTTGCAGTCCACACGCTGCGGCTGGGGACAGCCGCGGTCCGAACGAAAGCGAAATGATTTTGCCTCTCTTGGGATGGACCACGCGCAGCAAAGCGGCATCGGACCGCCGCACTCTCCCGACAGGTCGGGACTGGCGCGTTTACGATGACCTCTGCTGACTCGACCCGCATTTTGTCTGCAGCGCCAGGCCGATTGGAAATCGGCGATGCAGCAGGTTGGAAACCTGTATAGCTTGTCCGGCGTTGTGCACCGGCTGAACAGGAGCTTTTCAATTTCCTCCGCCATTCAGACGGTGAACAACGCCGTCGCGATGACAAATCTAAATTTCTCTTTTC
>JBFMBT010000137.1:0-16794 GCA_040754875.1 Verrucomicrobiota bacterium
TGGGTTCATCGCGAGCTTTGCGCCTCATCTTCGCCTTGCGCGGCATCCCGTGCTTCCCTCTCCCTTCAACGGGGAGAGGGACCGAGGGTGAGGGGTGGTCAGTCTTTTGGCACCCATTTCTTCTAATTGCTCCGCCAACCTACGACCGTTCCCCTCCTGGGAGGGGCCAGGGGTGGGTTCTCCACGAGCCTTGCGCCTCATCTTCACCCAAAGCGGAACAACAAACTCCCCAGGAAACGCTACCCAACCTGCGATCACTGCTCCACTCGCGACGCCGCGCGCATTTCCCTCTGCCCGGAGGAACGAGGGGGAGAGGGAGAAAGGGAGAGGGGCATCCTTGAGAGGTGTTCATGCCAACGCTTCTTGCCTTCACACGCCGCGACCAGAACGCCATGATTGTCAGCCTCACTTACGGACAGTAAGATGCCCGACAAACACATACACCCATGAAACTCCTGTCCCTCCTCGCGTTCACCGCGCTCGTCTGCACTTCCTGTTCCACGTACCAATCCACGAGCGCGGGCAGCTTCCGCCCGCTCTTCAACGGCAAGGACCTCGCCGGCTGGTATGGCTGGAATCCGCACGCGTCGGTCAAACTCACCGGCGAAAAAAAGGAGGCCAACCTCAAGCAGCAACGCGAGGAGTTCCCGAAGCATTGGACCGTCGAAAACGGCGAACTGGTCAACAGCGGCACCGGCCCTTACGCCACGACCACCGAGGAGTTTGGCGACCTCGAACTGCTCATCGAATACAAGACCGTCGCCAGGGCCGACAGCGGCATTTACCTGCGCGGCACGCCGCAGGTGCAGATTTGGGACAAGACCCAGGTCTTCGATCCCAAGCGCCCCGACCGCAAGCCGCATCTCGGCTCCGGCGGCCTGTTCAACAACACGCCCGGCAAACCCGGCCGCGACCCGCTCGTGCTGGCCGACAAACCGTTCGGCGAATGGAACAGCTTCCGCATCCTCCAGGTGGGCGACCGCACATCAGTCTGGCTCAATGGTAAGCTCGTGGTGGACAACGCGGTGATGGAAAACTACTGGGACCGCACCAAGCCACTGCCCGCCCGCGGCCCCATCATGCTCCAGACCCATGGCGGTGAAATCCGCTGGCGGAATATCAAACTGCGCGAGATTGGAGCCGCCGAGGCACAGAAGATCCTCGCGGGAGCAAAGTAACGCCGCTCCTCCAATCCTCGTAGCAGCCGAAGTGACGAGGATCGGACTCTCCGCTGGCTAGTTCAGGGTGCGATTAGGAGTAGGTATCGACGCGCTGAGGTTCGGAGTCCCGCCTTCAGGCGGTTGCGTACGCCCCGTTAACAGACAAAGGAAATCTCCACACACTTTGAACTGCAACATAGGGCCGGGACTCCGAACCTGCATTCAATCACGCCAAAAGTGTCACGAAATGCAACAAACCTGTTGACTTGTTCTTTTCGGCACGTATATTGGCCGCAGTAAACATATGCGCCAGGGAGCGCCACTGCTGAGAACGGACGGCCGCCCGCCTTCCGCCAACGAATCCTTGTGTCCACGAGGCGCGCACCCCTTTGGCCCCGCCACCCGTGGTCGCCATCTCACCCGCCCAATCGCGCCAGGACGCGGAATAACCGGTTATTACCGGTTATTACCGCTTAATCGCCAGGGGGGCCCTTCCCAAAAATATTGTGCGAAAGGCCGTCCACCACCACGGGCCGCCCAAATCCACGTAAATCCACATCTGCGGCCAATGAAAAAAATCGTGGTAATCCCGCCGGGCGGGATAACGAGGCTCACTTGTCCTTCCTCCTCTCTGTGCCTCGGTGGTTCTACGGGCTCCATGAGCCCTTTTTTGGCACGGCTCGGGCCGCTGCCTCACATTGTCTCACTTCACCCCGGCCAAACGGCTCGATCCAGTCGCAAATCGAAATTCGAAAATCCCGTTCACCCTGCTCCACCTTTTTTCACCCTTTGCCACCATCTTCCGCGATCGGGGGAAAATTTTTTCCGCCCACCCACGGCCGGCTCCGTGCCCGCTGCCTCCCAACCTTCGCGTTGGAGCACGCCCCCAATTCGCGTCCATTCGCGCCATTCGCGTCAAACACCTTGCCCGTGTTGGTGCGAAACAAACTTCTGGCTGGAGCAAAACGGCCATTGCTGGGAAAGTGAAATCATGACACCCACTCTCCGCGCAGCCGCAAGCGTAACGCAACAGGTTTCTCCCGATGCATCGGGACTGGATCGCGGGTTTCCAACCTGCTTGGCGCGGTCCAACGCGAAGCGCGTGTTCACGCCTTGCCGATTGGAAATCGGCGATACAGCAGGTTGGAAACCTGTACGGCAGTCCCGCATCCGCTTCTTGACCTTCGCCTTTCTCCTCCTTTTCGCCGCCTCACTTAGCGCCGCTCCGCGCCCCAATGTCCTGTTCCTCATCTCCGATGACCTGACCGCCACGGCGCTGTCCTGCTACGGCAACACCATTTGCAGAACACCGAACATCGACCGTCTCGCCGCGCAAGGCACGCGCTTCACGCGCGCGCTCTGCCAGGGCACTTACTGCGGGCCGTCGCGCGCCTCGTTCATGTCCGGTTACTACCCGCACGGCAGCGGTATCCTTGGTTACGGCGCGGTGCGACCGGCGATTGGCGACCGCGTAACCTGGTCGCAACATTTCAAGAACCACGGCTATTACACGGCGCGCGTCAGCAAGATTTATCACATGGGCGTGCCCGGCGGAATCGAGGAGGGCGGCGACGCCAAGAAATCCAACAACGGCGACGGCGCGGATGATCCCGCCTCGTGGACCGAGAAGTTCAACAGCCCCGGCCCTGAGTGGAAGGCCACGGGCGACGGCGAGACGCTCGAAAGCAATCCCGACGGCAAGCGTCCCGTCGTGGGCGGCAACACGTTTGTGGTGGTTGAGGCCGAAGGCGACGATCTCGTGCATTCCGATGGCAAGACCGCGGCGAAGGCCGTCGAATTGATTCAGCAGCACGCGGGCAAACCCTTCTTCCTGGCCGTGGGCTTTGTGCGCCCGCACGTGCCGTTTGTCGCGCCAGCGAAATATTTCGAGCCGTTCAAGCCGTACGATAAAATGCAACTGCCGCCGAAGATTCCGGGCGATTGGGACGACATCCCCAAGGCGGGCATCAATTACAAAACCAGCGTGAACATGAAGATGGACGAGCGCCGCCAGCGCAAGGCGATGGGTGGTTACTACGGCGCGGTCCGCTACATGGACGCGCAGGTCGGCAAGGTGCTTGATGCGCTCGACAAATCCGGCCAGGCGGACAACACGATCGTCATCTTCACCAGCGACCACGGGTATCACCTCGGCGAACACGATTTCTGGGCCAAGGTCAGCCTGCGCGACGAATCCGCGATGGTCCCGCTCATCATCAAGGTGCCCGGCAAGAAACCCGCCGTTTGCCATTCGCTCGTCGAACTGCTCGACCTCTACCCCACCATCTCGCGCCTGTGCGGACTCGACGTGCCCGCGCGCCTTCAGGGCAAGGACATCTCGCAAATGTTGGATGATCCGAAACATTCCGTGCGCGATGCCGCCTTCAGCGTGGCGCCGTCGAGAAATGGTTTTCTCCTGCGCGAAGACCAATGGGCCTACATCCAATATGCCGAGGACGCCTCCGGCGGCATCGAACTCTTCGACATGGTGAAGGACCCCAGGCAATACGCCAACCTCGCCAACAAACCCGAATTCACACCCATCGTCGCCGAATTCAAAGCCAAACTCGCCGCGAAACTGCGGGCGGTGCGCAAGAATGACCTCAAGTAACTTTCAGCCCTACTCACTTCGACTTCAACCCCACCGTGTTCACGGCAATGACGCGGTACGTGTGCTTCCTGCCGGCCTCCGCCTGCGTGTCCGTGAAGCGCATGGGCGCCAGCGGTTGCACGGGTGTGTCGCTGTATTGAAGGTTCTGGAACAGGGGCCGGCCAAACGGATTCCTGGACTGCTCAGGCACCTTGGCGAGGAACTGGCCGTCGCGCTCGATGATGAAACCCGCCAGGCCGCTTTCCAAGTCCGCCTCGGCCTCCCAGGTCAATTCGTTGCCCGCCACCCGAAGACGCTTCGGGGCCGGCGGCGGCGTGGTGTCGGGCAGCGCCGTGTCCTTGACGTATTGCATCCACGCGCGCGCCATCGCCTCGTTCGGCAGCCAGACGGCTTTGAGCGGATCGCCCGCGAACTTCGCGGCGGGCATGGCTTCGGCGCCGTTCAATGGCGCCAGCCAGGCGGCGCGCGTGGGCATCGGTTTGAGCGGGTCGCCCGACTTGCGCGGCAGCCGGGCGGCCAGGCAGGCATCGAGCCAACGGATGGCCAGGTAACGCTGGTTGCCGCATTCGTGGCTGGTGAGCGGATCAGCCGAAACCGCGATCAACGCGCCGCGAATGCGCAGTTCGTTGAAGAAAGTTTCCACGCCCGGCCACACGCCGGCGAACCGGCCTTCCTTGACGGTCACGCCTTCCTTGGCGCCGAGGTTGCACATCACCGGCACGCGCAACGCCGCGGCGGGAATGGTGTACGGCGCGGGCTTGTTCTCGGCCACCTTCACCGGTGGCACTCCCGAGCGCAACCACGCGGCGGCGACGCGTTCCGGGTGGAGCAGCACCATGCCGCCGGCCCAGTGGCCGCCCCCGCTGTGACCCCACAACGCCCACGGCACCCGCGCCAGCTCGGGATGGCCGGAGCGCGCTCCGAGGTCCGTCAGTGCCTTTTGAAACGCCGCATCCGAACCGTTGCGCGGATCGCACCACAACTGGCAGTTGGCCTTTTCCGGCTGCTCGTAGGCGGGCGACAACAACGCGCAATCGTGCTTTCTCGCCAGCGCCTGCCAGTGGAGGTCGTACGCGCCCGTGAGCCCGGACTTGCAGGATCCTTCGCCGCAACCGTGCTGATGCACCACCACGCCGCGCAACGTCTTCACCCCGGGCGGAATCCAGACCGTGTAATTCGCGCCATAGACCAGTTCACCGGGTTTGGTGGATGCCTCGTAGCGCACCCGGTAATAGGGCGGGTCCGCCGGTGGAAACACATCGTAAGGCGCCGGCTGGGCATACAACGAGATGGTCAGCACAAACAGGAGACTGAAGGCATGTCGCATGGCGCGACACAACTAAACCCCCGCCAGGAATGCAAGCCGAAGCCGTCGCCAAAGCCTGCTGAATGCTTTCATGAACCACGAACCCGCCAACCGGCTCGGCAAACCAAGCGCCGTTCCCCTCCGGGGAGGGGTTGGGGTGGGTTCGTTGCGAACCGTGCGTATTATTTTTGTCCAACGCGACAACCACGCTCTTCCCTCTCCCCTCAATGGGGAGAGGGACCGAGGGTGAGGGGTGGTTATATCCCAACGCATCGCGTCAACCCAACGCGGCAAACAATTCTCCCTCTCCCCAAGGGAGAGGGCCGGGGTGAGGGGAAAGGAAACACGATTCAATCCGCGACGTCGCCCTTTCCACCGCTACATGGTTTCTTCCTTTCGGCTTTCGACATTTGTTTCGAATTTCGATTTTCGAATTTCGGGTTTCCTCTCCCCACAACGCCGCTTTCTCCTTGTTCCCCGCCGCCTCAAATCGCAATCCTTAGGCGCATGAGTAACGCGTCCGATCCATTTCGCGAACACCGTGCCAAAGACGGCGTCCTCCAGTGCCCCTTTCAGGGCGAGAACATCCCCATGATCCTCCGCCACGCCGATGTGCGCGAGGCGGCGAAGGATTGGAAAACTTACAGCTCCGATGCGCCGTTCCGCGTGCCCATTCCGTCGGAGGAAGAAGTGCGCACGATGCGCCAGTTGCCCATTGAAACCAACCCGCCCGAGCACACCGAGTATCGCGCCATCGTCGAGCCGTTCTTTCAGCGCGCCAAACAGCCGGACACGATCGCGAAGGTCGAGGCGCTCATTGCGGAAATGCTTTCCCAGGCAATGGCCCGCGAATCGATCGAGATCGTCAACGAATTCGCGCTGCCCGTGCAATCGCGCGCGCTCACGTATCTGCTCAACGTCCCCGAGTCGGAGGCGCAAACGTGGATTGGCTGGGGCATCCACGTGTTCAAGGTCACGGGGGGCGAATTCAAAAAGGGGAACGTTCTCGAAGCCTATCTGCACGCGCAACTCGATCGGGCCGAAGCGAATCCCGGTGACGATTTCTTCAGTGCCTTGACCAAGGCCACCTATCGCGGCCGCCGCCTGACGCGCGAAGAAATGATGGGCTTCGGCAATCTCACCTTCGCCGGTGGACGCGACACCATCATCCACAGCATTTCCTCCATCATCGCCTATCTTGGCCAGCATCCCGACGCTTTCGAATTCCTGCGGGCCGACCCGAAGCGCATCGTCCACGCCGGCGAGGAATTCTTCCGCGTCTTCATGCCGTTGACGCACATCGGCCGCGTGTGCCCGGTGGATACGGACGTCCACGGCGTGCCCGTCAAGGCTGGTGGCCGCGTCTCGCTCTGCTGGTCCTCGGCGAACTTTGATGAAACCGTGTTCGAGGCGCCGCAGGAAATCCGCCTCGACCGCAAGCCCAACCCGCACATCTCCTTCGGCTTCGGCGCGCACCTTTGCCTCGGGGCGCCCCACGCGCGTCTTATCGTGCGCACGCTGCTGCAGGCCCTCTGCGACCGTGTCGCGCGAATCGACGTGCTGGAGGCGAAGCAACATGTCGAGCACGAGCCCAAATACGACCGGGCGAACGGCTACGATTCACTGACCGTGGCGTTCAAGGAGCGTTGAAGACACTTGCCAGATATTCAGACGGAATTCCGGCTTCGGCGTTATCGCCCGCCGTCCGCCGCGTTTTCTCGCACGGTCGGATACTTGATGCCCAGTTGGTCGAGGTAAGTGTCGAAGCGCGAAGGGTCGTAATAGAACTTGCGCATCGGCTCGCGGTATCTGGCCATGATTTCGCGGTTCAACCAGATGGCCGGCTTGTCCTCCGGCGAGATGAGCGGCCGATACTTCGTGTCCTTCGTCTGCACTTTGTGGAAATACTCCCACGCCTCCGCGACGAGTTTCGGGTTGGTCAACAGATCGATCATGGTCATGGCCATGACCTTGGCGCCGGCCGTGGTGCCTTTGTGCGCGATGGGCGTGGCCATGGCGATGGCGTTGGCCCAGTTGTGGCCCGGCAGGTTCGGGATGTTCGCCGGGTAATTGAATACGACCGTCGGCATATTCCAGGAAACGTCGCCGATGTCGTCGGAGCCGCCGCTGCGGTTGGCCTCGGTGGTGGGGCCTTGGAGGCCCTTGACCTGCACTGCCAGGCCGGTCATCGGACCCTTGACCGCGCGTTGCACGGCCTTGGCCAGCTTCTGGTCGTCCTCGCTCCACTCGGGCAGGCCGACCTTCTGGATGTTCTCATTCATCGCGTGGGCCACCGCCTTGTTGAAATGCCCCGGCCACGCGCTGCCCAGCACGCGCGAGGTGACCTTGGTGTTCGACATCATGGCGGCGGCCTGCGCGATGGTGTCGCCAGTCCCGCGCAGCTCCGTGATGCGCTCGTAATCCAGTTCGCGGAAGAAATACCAGACGCTGGCGTTGGGCGGGACGACGTTGGGCTGGTCGCCGCCGTTGTTGATGATGTAATGCGAGCGCTGTTGCAGGCGCAGATGTTCGCGGCGGTAATTCCAGCCGATGTTCATCAACTCAACGCCATCCAGCGCGCTGCGTCCGCGCCACGGCGCGCCCGCGGCGTGGGCGCTTTCGCCCTGGAATGTGTACTCCACCGACACCAGCCCCGTGTTTGGCCCCGTGCCCCACGACACCTGCAGATTGTTCCCCACGTGGCTGAACAACGCGACATCCACGTCCTTGAGAAATCCTTCGCGCACCAGGTACGCCTTGCCGGCCAGTTGTTCCTCGGCGACGCCCGGCCAGAGCTTGATCGTGCCGGACAGCTTCGCCTTTTCCATCAGGCGCTTCACGGCGATGGCGGCGGTGAGGTTGAGCGGTTGTCCCGAATTGTGCCCTTCCCCGTGGCCCGGCGCGCCTTCCACGATGGGGTCGTGATACGCCACGCCCGGCTTTTGCGACGCCTGCGGGATGCAATCGATGTCCGAGCCGAGTGCGATGACCGGCTTGCCCGAACCCCACGTCGCCATCCACGCCGTCGGCATCCCCGCGATGCCGCGCTCGACCTTGAACCCTTCCTTTTCGAGGACGGCGGTAAGGTACTTCGAAGTCTCGACCTCCTGAAACCCGAGTTCGCCGAAACTGAACACCATGTCCACCATGACTTGCGTTTGCTTGCTCATCGCCGCGACATCCTTGACCACCTGCTCCTTCAATTCAGCGGCGGGCGGCGTGGCGGCATGGACGGAAGACACGATCAACGAGGCCAGCAAAAGCAGGGGAAGTTTCATAAAGGCATTTCCTTCATCGGAGAGCATGCGATCAGGTTAGCCGATGGGAAACGCGTGACAAGCCGGGCCTTCGGAAGCGTCCGTTCGCCAAGGGCGTCCATCGCCAGACCGAGATTCCGGGCGTGGCCGGGCGTCGCCCCGGATTCGGAGGGCAAAACCACTGGTGGCGCGGTCTTTTCGGCCCTCTCACCGCACATTCCCGGCCCGCAATGTCTTCAGCGGATAAAACGTGTCGCGCCAGCGGATGCCGCCGCGCCCGAGCGTGACGAACGTCGAGTTCAAGACCGCGTAAAACAGCGCGGGATAAACAAACGGTGTAAACACCGCGCCACGCCACGGCCACCCCAGCCGCCGCGCCAGCACACCCGACGGGACCATCACCGACAGCAACGCGCCTCCCGCTGCCATGCCTGCCGGCGTCCCGGTGAACGGCCCGACCACTGCCAGCCCCCACGTCAACAGCCCGCCCACCCCGCACGTCAGCGCCGCGGTCACCCGGTAATCCACCGCCGCGAAGTAATTCTTTTCCATGATCCGGATCATGCCCGGCACGGTCGTTCCCCAATGGCACTCGACGTCGTCCCCGCCGATGAAGCCGCGCGTGCGCTTGCCCGCGCGGCGCAGGAGCAGCCCGAGCCGCACGTCGTCCAGAACGGTCAGGCGCAGCGTTTCGTAACCGCCGCATTCGCGATATGCCGCCGCGCGCACGAGATTGAACGCGCCCATCCCCAGATAGGCACCCGTCCGGTCCCGGTTCACGGCGGACAACCAGTTGGTCAGGCTCAACAGAAACGCCAGGTGCCACGCCTGCGCCCCGAGCGTTTCCGGCGCGACGCCGGGCGTCAGCGTGATGTGCTCCACGCCGTCGCGCCCCGCCACGCGCAAGGCGCGCGCCACCACGTCCGGCTTCAGCCAGCAATCCGCGTCCGTGAACAAAATCCAATCGCCCGTCGCCGCGCTCGCGCCGACGTGGCACGCGTGACACTTGCCAAGCCACCCATCGGGCAGCGTGTCCACGCGCTTCACCTGCACCCGCGCGTCCGCCGCCGCCAGACGGCGCACAATGTCGCCGGTCCCATCGGTCGAGCGGTCATCCACCACGATGAGTTCAATCGCGATACCGCGTTGCCCCAGCACACGCTGGACGGTGGCTTCAATGCGCGCCGCTTCATCCCGCGCCGCGATGACCACCGAGCAGCGCGGCTCAGGCGAATCGCCGTTGCCCGGCGTGGCAGGGAGTGTACCCAACGCGGGCAATCGCCGCGCCCACCGCGAATGAAACAAGGCAAAGCCCGCGGAGAACAGGTAGAGCGCGGCAATGCTGGAAAAGATCCACCACATGAGTTGCGGCCCCAGCATGACCCCCCTTCGCCCGACTTGCAACGCGAGTCGCTGTTCCCCAAATCTTCCACAGTCCCGCCAGGGACGCCCGAAAATGGCCCGGCGATTCATCGCTGGGTTCACGCATTCGCTAATCCAAAGCCCCGGGCGGGCGACAGAACCTTGGCGATTGGCTATCCGGCTATTGGCTATTCATCAGGCCAACCCACGACCGTTCACCTCCTGGGAGGGGTAGGGGTTGGGTTCCCCGGCGAATCAAAACGCACCGCCATTCTCCCAACGCGGCAACAAACAAACTCCCTCTCCTTTGGGGAGAGGGCCGGGGTGAGGGGGAGCCCACCCGCGAAGCCTGATCTCCGCACCGCCACGAAAGGAGCAAGAAACTGGCGTGACGAATTCCCCTTTCACGCGTAAACAGTGCCAATGAATTCCCGCGTCTTCTTCATCCTCTTGTGTGGCGCGCTCGCCATGCTCGCGGCAGAACCGCCCATATCCCCCAAGGCCGCCCCTCCGGTCGTGTCCAACTGGCCGGGCGTCTATCGGCAGGCCGAGATTCCGGTGTGGCCGGGCGTCGCCCCCGGCTCGGAGGGCAAGACCGCGCCGCAAGTAATCCAAGGCAGTTCCGTCAGCAGCGTCCATCAGCCAACCCTGACGCCCTACCTGCCCGCCAAGGAGAAGGCGACCGGCGCGGCGGTGATTGTCATTCCCGGCGGTGGGCATCGCGTGCTGGCCATCGAACACGAAGGCCACGCCGTGGCGAAGTGGCTCAGCGAACACGGCCTCGCGGCATTCGTGCTCAAATACCGCCTCGCGCGCGAAAAGGAGTCCACTTACACGATCGACGATCACGCCGTGCCCGACACGCAACGCGCCATTCGACTCGTGCGCAGCCGCGCCGCGGAATGGGGCGTGGACCCGGCGAAGATTGGCGTGATGGGCTTTTCCGCCGGCGGCGAACTGGCTGCGTTTTCCGCGATGCGCTTCGAGACCGCCCCGCAACTGGTCAAAGACGCGATCGACGGGCTCTCCGCCAAACCCGCATTCCAGGCACTCATCTACCCCGGCACCTCGCGCCTCATCCAGCCAGTGAAGGACGCGCCGCCGCTGTTCCTCGCGTGCGGCTACAACGACCGGCAGGACATCGCCGAAGGTCTTGCCGAACTTTATCTGCGTTTCAAAAAGGCCGGCATCCCGACCGAACTGCACATCTACTCGAACGCCGGCCACGGCTTCGGCTACCGCGAATCCAATAAAAGCGCCTCCGGCGCCTGGCTCGACCGCTTCGAAGACTGGCTGAAGGATCGAGGATTTGCGGCGCGCAAGTGAAGCCGTGCCGTGGCCAATAATGCCGCCCAATTCCAGCGAAGCACAGTTTGCTTGCGAACAGCGGAGGCTTTAAGTTCCCTTTCTCCATGAAAATCCCCTCCACGGCGGCGTTGCAGAGCGCGATAGCCGAAGCCGCCCGCAAAGTCTTCACGGAATTACGCGCCGCGCATGCGAAGGAGACATTTTACGCGTTTGCGCTCTACACAAACACCGAGGCCAGTTCCATCAGCGCGACGGCCAACACCGAGGAAGGGCTCATCCGCCGCGCCCGCGAATACGAAGCCAGGGAGAAGCGCGGCCTCCAGGAGCATGCGCGTACGCTGCGATGGAATCCGGCCGATTGGGCTTATCACTGTGCCGGCGAAGAGCATTTCGAAGAAGCTCAGGATATTCTGGACGCGCGCCCAGGCGACTTGGACGACGATGACGACAACGACAAGGAAATCGAGGCGCGACTGGCGGCGTTCATCGCGGCGTTGAAATCGCTGGACAAAGAAGGCCTCTTCGGACGAGGCAAGGCGCGCGAGGGCGTTGTATTGCTGGTGATGATGGGGGATCAGGAAATCAAGTTGTTGTTGCGCTGCGCACAACAGCTCAACCCTTCCAAGGTTTATAAAAGATTCAGCGAGCCGTTTCTGCGGACAGATGCGGGCAGATTCAAGGGGCTGGGTTCGCGGAAAGTATATGAAACAGTGGGTGTGGCTGTGTCGCGCAACGGCAAGGTGCTTGCCGCAGCAGGCGATGAATACCTGTTCGCCTTCTCACTGCCTGCGAAACGCGAGATCTTAAAACTGAAAGTGGATTCCCTCCTTGGTTTGCGGGCGCCGACGTTGTCGCCCGACGGCGCGCTGGTCGCCGCGGGGTGGCAAAACTTGCAGGACGAGACGGGCGGAATCCGCTGCTGGGACATCGCCTCAAGAAAAACAGTCTGGGATATCGGCGGACAGGAATCAGGCATCGTCAGCGTGGATTTTTCACCTGACGGCGCGTCGCTGGCATCGGCCAGCGAGGATGGGATCATTTGCATTCGGGATGCTCGAAACGGCGAACCTGTCCGCAAGTTGTCCGGCCAAATGGATTGGCTTCAATGCGTGCGCTTCTCGCCGGACGGTCGAATACTCGCGTCGAGTGACCGGCGGAAAGGTGTCTGGCTTTGGGATGCACAATCAGGCAAGCGAACCGGGGAGATCGCCGAGCCGGGGGATTACCTTGCGTTCTCACTTGATGGCAAATGGCTGGCCGTGGCGTCCGGTTTCGCCGAAAAGGAGCGCGTGGCTTCGATCTGGGATGTGACGCGCAGGAAGCTGGTCAAGCGGTTGCAGGCCGTCGCCAAATCGCGGTTTCAGGTGGTGTCAGGCCCGGATGATTACGAAGACTGTCAGGTCAGTGGCGTCGCCTTCTCGCCGGATGGAAACCTGCTGGCGGTGGAACGAAGCTGGCCGGGCTCGGTGGTACTGTGGGATTGGAAACAGGAAAGGGAATTGCTCTGGATGAATCCCAATTACGAGTGTTTGGGCGGCGTGGTCTTTCTTCCCGACGGCAAAACCGTGGCCGTGGCCGGGAGGTCGATGGATGGTCCGCCACTGCTGCTGTGGGATGTCTCCAAAGCGCTGAAGTGAGAGTCACAAGCTTGCCGCCGCACTTCGCGGACGAGGCGCTTCCACGTGGGCGACAGAAACCGCGGATGCTCCATGCTGTCCAGCGCATAGGTGCGCGTGGCGAGGCTCAAGTCGAGGTCGGCCACGATGAGCGCGGCGTCCCGGTTGTTCGCCAGTTTCACTACCGTTCCGTCAGGCGCGACAATTTTGGAATCACCAGCGGACCAAATGCCGTTGCCCTGCGGCCCGACCGAATTGGCGAAGACATAGTAGATGGCATTCTCAAACGCTCGCACCGCAATGCCGTCGCGCCCGTGGCGCTTGCGGCGCGAGACGGCGAGCGCGTCCATGCCGGCGTTGGGATGAAACAGAATTTGCGCGCCCGCCATTGCCGCGAGACGCACCAGTTCAGGATAACGGCGCTCGTGGCAGATGATGGCGGTGCAGCAAATGCCGTCGAGGTCGAACAGCGCGATGTGGTTGCCGGGCGTGAAGTATTTTCGGTCTGCGGACGTCAACTGGCACTTGGCGTAGCAATGAACGATGCGTCCGGCGCGGTCGATGACGACGAGGCAATTCTGCAATTGGCGCCCGCGAAAGACCGGCGTGCCGAGGAGAATGTTTACCTGGTATTGCGCAGCCAATGCGCAGCCGTGGCGGAGCGCCTGGCGAACTTTGCCGGGCCGCAGCGCGGCAAAGTCGTAGGCGTAACCAGTGGTGGCGCACTCGGGGAAGAGGATGGCGTCGGCGCGCCGGCGGACGGCCTGTTGCACCGCGCGGGCGATGAGGTCGAGGTTGGCGTCGATGGTCGGCGCGAATTTCATCTGCACGGCGGCGACGCGCAACTTTTTGCCCGCGGCGGGATTAAATTTTTGTGCGCGGTGATTCGTCATGTTGTGTATGGCCCGTTGAATTAGTTGTGCCGCGTCTGGCGGGGCATTTTGCTTGCAAATCGGATTTTCACCACGATTTTAACACCCGATGTTGAATTCCAAGTTTTTTCGTCACGCGTGGCGCATGGCCGCGGTGTTGTGTGCGGCCGGTCTGGTCGCGGGAGCGGCGGCCGCCGAAAAGAAGGAGAAAAGATCCAAGGCGAAACACGACCCGGCCGACCAGCCGTTCCGGCGCGCGCCGATGGCGGTGGCGGTGCGCAGCGTGGCCATCCCGCTGGCGACAAATCTGCACGTGGCGTTTGATACCGAACTGTTGCGCACGCACGCGGCGTGGAGCGGCGAATCGTTGAATGTCTGGGGCGCGGCGTATCATGAAGCGAAGGACCGGTTTTATTGCGATTACGACGGCCCGACGTTGTGGAGCAATCCGGCGCTGTTCCCGTGGAGCGTCGGCGCGGTGCCCGCCAAGGAAATCATGACACCGCCCGCCGGGACGAAGTTTCGCGGCATCAGCACAAAGGGCGGCGTGGTGACGTTGATGTATGAGCTGCCGTTGGGCGGCGGGAAGACGGTGCGCGTGCATGAATCGCATCGGCGTGTGGAAGGCGGGCCGGCCACGGCGATTATTCGGCGACTCGAAATCGGCGCGTGCAGCCAGACGCTGTTCTTTCTGGCGCATGCGGAAATGGGGAAGCTCGCGCAGGGCACACAAAACGCGCTGACGCCGACCATTCAGCGCGAGAAGAATCGTCTGCAGGCCAGCGCGCGCGCGGACTTCGGCCAGCTCTCGTGGGTGCCTGAAGGCCGGCAGGTGGATTACGAAACATCCGTCTGGACGGAGAAGAAAAACGACAGCGAAATCAAAAAGGTGCGCACGAAGGGACTGGAGACGCGCGCGTGGCTGAAGATTCCGGCGCACGCGGGCGATATCGCGGTGGAGATTGTCTCGCAGGTGTTCACCGACAAACCGGCGGACATCCAACTGGCGGCGATTGAACCGGCGCGGCTGAAGTATCCGGAGGAGCGCCGTTACGAGCCGGCGGCGGAGCAATCACCGGTGTTCGCGGCGGACAAAGGATTCTTGCTCCCGGGCGGCGACGAGTTTTATCGCGTCGAGCCGTTTCCATTGCCGAAGGAATTTGAACTGCAAGCACCGGGGATGGATTTTCTGCCGAACGGCGACCTCGCGGTGTGCACGTGGCAGGGCGACATTTACATCGTGCAACAGCCGCAGGGCGCGCCGTCGCGCGCGACGTATCGGCGCTATGCGCGCGGGTTGTGCGAGCCGGGCGGGCTGCGCGTCATCAACGGCCAGATGTATGTGGTGCAAAAGAACGAACTCACGCGCGTGTCCGACACCGACGGCAACGCCGAGGCGGATTTGTTCGAATGCGTGACGCAAGATTGGGGCTTCACCGGCAACTACCACGATTTTTCCTTTGGCCCGGCGCTGGACGCGGAGGGAAACTTTTACGTGATGCGCAACGGCAACCGCGGTGTGTATGAGGTTCCGTACATGGGCTGGTGTTTGAAGATTAGCGCGGACGGCGGCAAGGTGGAACCGTTTTGCAGCGGATTGCGCTCGCCGAACGGCTTCGGGACGTATCAAAGCGACATCTTCATGGCCGAGAACCAGGGCAACTGGATTGGCGCGGGCAAATTGAATCACATGCAGAAAGGGCGTTTCTACGGGTTCCCGTCGACAAAGCCTGCGCCGCGCGAGCAGTTTGAAAACCCAAAAGAATTTGCGCCGCCTGCCGTTTGGTTTCCCTACAAGCTGGCGCGGTCGTCGAGCGACATGGCGACGGTTGCGGACGACCGTTTCGGACCGTTCAAGGGGCAGTTGTTGATGGCGGAATTCCAGAACTCCATCGTCACACGCGTGATGTTGGAAAAAGTAAACGGCGAGTGGCAGGGCGCGGTGTGGCCGATGCTCAAGGGCTTCGGTTCGGGCGTGAACCGGATGGCGTTCGGGCCGGACGGCAAGCTGTACGTGGGCGGGTGCAAGAACGCCGCGTGGGCGGCGCTGGGGCCGCGGCGGCATTCGCTGGACCGCGTGACGTTCACCGGCAAGACGCCGTTCACGGTGAAGGAAGCGCACGCGTTGCGCGACGGATTCGAGCTGACCTTCACGCAACCGGTCGATGCCGCAGCCGCCGGAAACGCGGACAGCTACGACATTCTTCAGTATCGCTACCATTACCACGAAAAGTATGGCTCGCCGGAATACGACCACGACGACAAGGAGAATAGCGCCACGAGCATCAAGGTGGTGAAGGCTACAGTTTCGGCCGACAAGCTGAAGGTGCAACTGAAGCTGGAAGGTTGGAAGGCGGGTTACGTCACGATGGTACGGTGCCTGGACGTGACCAACGCCGATGGCAAGAAACTGTGGCAGGATACGTTTTGGTACACGTTGAATCAGATACCGAAATAACAAGCTCGAAATCAGAAATCCGAAAACCGAAACAAATCCGAAGCCCGAAAATTCGAGAGCAGAAACTGCCGGAGGAACATCGGCGGACGGTAGGACAGCGGATGTCCTACCCATTGTGAGAGACTGGCGGCATGATAAAACGATTCATGCCTTTGAAGGCACAACGGACGGAGCGGGTGGTCATCAACTTCGGGCAGGCGCGATTGGTGGCGGCGCGGGATGGACGGCTGGAATTGCGCGGCGGCTCGGCGGAGGAACGGACCGCGGTGAAGGAGTGGGTTTCGCTGTTCATGCACGAGGCGGTGGTGAGCGAGGGGTGACAAAGCCTCAAGGTTCAAACTTCAAGCATCAGAGAAGCATCAAGCGCCAAGCGCGAAATCGAGGACGATGACGAGAACGAGGATGAGGACGACGGAAACGTTGGCGTTGCCAGTGCGCGGGGGATGGGATAACGTGCGGCGCAATCGGGCGATTGGCGCAGTGGTAGCGCAGCAGCTTTACACGCTGTGGGTCGGGGGTTCGAATCCCTCATCGCCCACCAATTTCGTCGGTGTTGGTAGGGCGGATCAAGGCGAATCAAAAACCAAACTCGCGGACAAGGCTGTCCACGCTCCTTTATGCAGATCCAATAATTCTGCCGCATTTTGTTTGGTCGCCAGGAGCGCGGCGTTCACGCCGCTTCAACGCCGCCAGCACAAACCACGCTGAAGCGGGCTGAAGCCCGCGCCCCGTTAGCGGCCACAGTTAAACTTTAACCGCGCTAGTACATTGACAATGAAATAACGTTACAATACTCTGTTTGGGATGAGACCCAAACGGATTAACTTGGCTTCCGGGGATCGGC
>JBFMBT010000138.1:0-16782 GCA_040754875.1 Verrucomicrobiota bacterium
TCACCACCCCGGTCGCAGCCCCGGCAACCGCACCAATCAACCCGGTTGCGCCTCCTCCTCCGCCACCGCCACCCGGAGCCACTCCCGGGGCTTCCCCGACCACGCTGACGGTCAACGCCCCAGTCGCCGTTAATCCCGCCGCTGGCGACCCCCTCATCCATTTCCGGTTCGATCCTGAAGGCCGCCGGGTCGATGATTTCACCGCCCTCCAGGCCGCCTGTGATGGCTACTCACGCCTCATGGGTTCGGTCGCCGGCCCCGAAGACAAACCCCTGCCGCCCCTGACCGCCGACATGTCCGGTTTGATTGCCCGGGGTTTGGTCAAGGCGATTCCCACCGCGCCCGACGGCAAGCGCTACATCTTCGATACCGAGACCCGCAAAGTAAAAATCCAATGAACTCTGTCCAATCACTCAACCCCTAACCCCTTCCCAGTTATGAGCCAAACCTATCGCAAGCTGCGCCTGGCGTGGCAACGAAGGCGCGCCTTCACCTTGATTGAATTGCTGGTGGTCATCGCCATCATCGCCATCCTCGCCGCCATGCTGTTGCCGGCCCTGGCCGGAGCCCGTCGCAAGGCCCAGGTCGCCGGCTCCATTTCCAACCTCAAACAGATCGGGATGGGCATGAGCATTTACTTTGGCGACAACAAGGAGAAAATCCCTTACGCGCGCTTCTTCACCCGCAACCTTCAACTCAATTACTCGTGGGATGAATTGATCCAATCATACCTCGGCTTGCGCTGGGGACTGGACAATGGGCAATCGGATTGGCGCCGCGACTGGGACTGGACCAACAAGAGTGGGTCCCCGCGCCTGCCCGATGAAAAGGTGTTTCTGTGCCCCGCTGACAAGATGCTGTCCGCCACCATCGTGCGGAACCATCAGTGGCAGGCGCTGCGCCGCACCTACGTGATGACCCAGCACAACATGGGCCGCACACCTGGCTGGCGCTTCAACCCCAACAGCCAGGGCATCGACTGGCCCCCCTCGCAAGGAAACCTTTGTGGCGTGGGCTTCTGCTTCTCCGCCGACGCTAACAACAACGTCAACGGCGTGGACGTCAGCGCCACCTGGCCCAATCCGGGCGCGCCCATCCGGTACAACAGCACCGGCGGCAATGAACCCCGCAAATACAAGGATGCGGCTGCGTTGTTCACCGGCCAGATCCCGGACGCCCAAGGTACCATCAACGTCACCGAACGCGTTTCCGAGTGGAACCACCTCGGCGAGGCCCATTGGGCCGAAACACCCAACGCCAACAGCCAGTACCATCCCGCCCAAGGCTACAACGAACGCACGTTCCACGGCCTGAACATGCATGATTACCTCTTTATGGATGGCCACGTCGAACACCTCAACAAGCGCGACACCATCGGTCGCGTCAACACCAACACCGGCCGCCAGTCCGGCATGTGGTCCATCAACCCCCAACACTGAGCCGTAACCGGGGCGCGGCGTTTACGGCACGCCCGGCGCTGCCTCCCCGGAGGGGAACTGGTCGCGGTGTTTGCCAACCGGTCGGGCATGCCCACACGCCCCGGCACACCCGGCGCTGCTCCCCTCCTCCGGAGGGGCTGGGGGTGGGTTCTGCGACGTGATCGAATCGGACAGCGAAATTCATGACGAGGGCGTTTCCGAGTTTTCAAGTTGCCCGGATTTTGCCCCGCGCAACGAAACCCACCCCTGACCCCTCCCCGGAGGGGTCGCGGTGTTTGCCAACCGGTCGGGCATGTCCACACGCCTCGGCATGCCCGCCGTTGCTCCCCTCCTCCGGAGGGGCTGGGGGTGGGTTCTGCGACGTGATCGAATCGGACAGCGAAATTCATGACGAGGGCGATGTGCGAGTTTTCAAAGTTGCTGGGATTTGCCCCGCGCAACGAAACCCACCCCTAACCCCTCCCAGGAGGGGAACTGGTCGCGGTGTTTGCCAACCGGTCGGGCATGTCCACACGCCCGGCACGCCCAGCGTTGCTCCTTTCCGGGTTTCAAGGAAACGGGAGCTTGGCGGAAGCGGAGGCTTTCGGGGCTTCGGCGAGGTTGAAGCAGCGCACCCGGTCTTTCATGCGGAGAATCAATTTGCCGTCCGCAATTGTCGGCGACGGCACCCAGGCGGCGCGCACGTTGGCCTTGCCCAGTTCGATGCGCTCGGCGCCGGTGGCCTTGATCATCTGCACGTTGTTGCCGTTGTTGATGAGCGCGTAAATCTTGCCATCCGCCAGCAACGGCGAGGAAATCGTCGAGGGAACCGTCGCCTGCCAGGTGAGTTTGCCCGTGGCCAGTTCGAAACAATAGTGGACGTTGTCATCCATCAAATACACGTGGCCGCCGTAAATGATGGGGCTGGACTGCGTGCGCAAGGCGTCGATGGGAAAACTCCAGAGCCTTTCCGCGCCTTGCGGCGACAGCTTGTAGGCGAGCGCGCCGAGCTTGGGATTGCGTGATTGCACGGCCAGCACATCATCGACAATCGCGGGTGTGCAATCGCCGCCCGCAGGCGCGGTCCAGAGAATGACGCCCGTCTTCGGGTCAAGGCAGGCGATGTCGTTGCGCCCGTTGCTCAAGGTGAAATTACGCCCGCCACTGCTCCACGACACGGGTGAGGAATTCGCGCCGCCCGCCTTTTCCTGCCGCCAAAGCTGCTTGCCCGAGGCCGCATCATACCCGACCAATCGTCCCGCATTCACGACGACCACGCCATCGACCACCAACGGAGAAGAGCCCGGCCCTTTCGTCGGCAACGGCGCGGACCAGATTTGTTTGCCGCTCTGCGCATCGACGCAATACGCGTGCGTGCTGCCCATCGCGTACACCTTCCCCGCGACCACCGCCGGCGTGCTGGAGCACGTGCGGCCTTTGGGTTCGCCGGGCGACTTGGCCTTCCACAGCGTCTTGCCCGTGGCGAGGTCCAGGCACACGACGACATCTTCGGCCACGCGCTTGGTGGGCGGCACGGTTTGCAACACCTGCTCTTTCACGAAATCGCTGAAGCCCTGCGCCTCGAGCCATTGCTTCAATTCCCCGTCGCTCGCAAACGGTTTGTCCACCTGCGCCTGCAACTTTTCAAAATCATCGAGGGGTATGGCGAACTTGCCTTTCTTGAAGCGTCCGCTGACGAAACCGTTGAACAGTTGCTTCTGCTTCTTGTCGAGATTCGCCTCGATCCATTTCTGGATGTGTTCGTCGAGCTTCGCGCCGCGCAGCGTCGGACTCAGCGCCAGGCGCTCGGCCTCCATTTTCGCCACAACTTCCTTGCCCAGGCCGTTGGGGTTTTGATAACCCAGCTTGCGCATCACGAGATCGTCGATGGTGCGCGTCTCACTCGGCACGTCCGAGTGCCAGACCACGGAAAGGTAGGCGCGGCCGTTGGCCACGACGATGCTGCCCAGCCCGCCATCATCATTGCTGGGGATCATTTCGCTTTCCCACAATTCCTTGAGGCCGTCGGCTGGGAAGGAATTCATCAGGGGCGGGCTTTGCGGAAGGACGCCGTTGCGCTGCGGGCCGCGCCATTGGTTCCAATCGGCCGCGGCAAACGCCGTGGTGGCGCAAAGCAGGGCGAGGCCGGCTGGGGCGGTGAAGGCAGGGATTTTGGTCATAAGGCTTTAGCTGCTTCTTACAAAGACGCTGGTTGGCGGGCATTGGTTAACGATTTTAGTGAGTCTGGCAACTGCAGGTTCGGAGTCCCGCCTTCAGGCGGCCGGGGCGTCGCCTCGTAAACAGCCAACGGAAACCCTGACGCTCTTCAAACCGCAACGCCACGGCCGGCTGAAGCCGGGACTCCGAACCGCCCGCTCTCGCCATAATCCAGGTTGAACGGCGCGCTCCTTCCGGCATACTTTCGCGCCATTCGAAATGAGTACGTCGAACAACGAAACCGCGGCCGCTGCGCCGGTGCCGAGCGATTTTATCCGCGATATTGTCGCGGAGGACCTCAAGGCCGGGAAGCACAAGCAGATTCACACGCGTTTTCCGCCCGAACCGAACGGCTACCTGCACATCGGCCACGCCAAGAGCATCTGCCTGAATTTCGGCATCGCCCGCGAGTTCGGCGGCATCTGCAACCTGCGCATGGACGACACCAACCCGACCAAGGAAGAAGTCGAGTATGTCGAGTCCATCATGGCCGACGTGCAATGGCTTATTCGCGGCTGGGCAGACCAATGCTTCGGCCTCAAGCCCAGGGGCCAGACACCCGTGACGCAAGACGTAAACGGCAAATCCGATTTTTACCTGGCGCCCGTCACGGATCATGCGACGCGCAACACGCCTTGCGAACCCTTTTACGCGTCCGATTACTTCGACCAGATTTACGCATACGCCGTGCAACTCATCCAGCGCGGCAAGGCCTACGTGTGCGACTTGAGCCCCGCCGACACCGATGCGTATCGCGGCGCGCCGGATCGCCCCGGCAAGGACAGTCCGTTCCGCAACCGCAGCGTGGAGGAAAGCCTCGACCTCTTCACGCGCATGAAGAACGGCGAGTTTCCCGATGGCACGCGGACGTTGCGCGCGAAGATTGACATGGCGTCACCCAACATCTGGTTGCGTGACCCGGTGCTGTACCGCATCCGCCACGCCGAACATCATCACACCGGCGACAAGTGGTGCATCTACCCGCTGTATGACTTCGCGCATTGCCTGAGCGATTACGTGGAGGGCATCACGCACTCGATTTGCACGCTGGAATTCGAGGTGCACCGTCCGCTCTATGACTGGATTCTGGAGAATCTCGATCTGCCGCGCCCCCTGCCCCACCAGTACGAGTTCGCGAAGCTGATTCCCAGTTACATGATCGTGTCCAAGCGCAAGCTCATCCAACTGGTGAACGACCAGGTCGTCACCGGCTGGGATGACCCGCGCCTGCCGACCATCAGCGGCATCCGGCGGCGCGGCATCACGGCGGAGGCGCTGCGGGCGTTCGCCATTGGCGTGGGTGTGACCAAATACATCAGCGTCACGGACATTGCGGTGTTCGAGCATGCGATTCGCGAGGATCTGAACCAGCGCGCGTTGCGCCGGCTCGCCGTCCTGCGCCCGATCAAGGTCGTCATTACCAACGTGCCCGAAGGCCACGTCGAGGAACTCGATGCCACCAACAATCCGGAAGACCCGACCGCAGGCACGCGCAAGATTCCCTTTGCTCGTGAACTCTACATCGAGCGCGACGATTTCATGGAAACGCCGCCCCCGAAGTATTTCCGCCTGCGGCCCGGCGGCGAAGTGCGCTTGAAGTACGCCTACATCATCAAATGCGACGAGGTGGTGAAGGACGCCGGCGGCAATGTCGTCGAACTTCGCTGCACCGCCGACCTCGGCAGCAAGACCGGCGGCCCGACCGCCGGCCGCAAGGTCAAAGGCACCATTCACTGGGTGAGCGCGCGCCACGCCATCGACGCCGAGGTGCGCCTTTACGACCGCCTGTTCACCGTGGCCGAGCCGGACGCCGACGGCGACTTCCGCCAACACCTGAACCCGCACTCGCTGGACGTAATCACCGCCAAGCTCGAACCGAGCCTCGCCGATGCGAAGCCCGAGTTGCGTTACCAGTTCGAGCGCCTGGCCTACTTCTGCCTGGACAAGGACAGCGCGCCCGGAAAGCCCGTGTTCAACCGCACCATCACGCTCAAAGACACCTGGGCCAAGACAGCGCAGAAAGGGTGATTGCAGACTTGATGCTCAACGTCCCCGGTGCCAAGGTATGTTTATGCAAACGGTCGAACTAGCTGAGGCCCAATCCCGGTTGCCGGAGTTGGTAGCTTCGCTTGCTCCAGGGGAGGAGATTCTTATCGCACGCGACCACAAGCCCGTAGCCCGCTTGCTTCCCGCCGGTGACCAGAGGCCACCCCGGCCTCTTCGGGAGTTCGCTGGAAAATATCGCCCGCTGCCAGAGGCCGACCAAAACGCGTTGAAGCTTCACGACAAAGAATGGTGTGAGCCGAACACATGAAGACTGTGTTTGTGGACACATCGGGGTTCTACGCCTGCCTGGATGGCAGCGATCCTTTCTACTCACAGGCTTTCTCTGCATTTGAACGAGCCGAAAAGGATGGCTGGACGCTGGTCACCACAAACTATGTGGTTCATGAAACCTGGGCGCAGGTTCAGCGTCGCCTGGGATGGGACGCATTGGATGCTTTCTTGAACGACTTGTTGCCTCGATGTCGAGTCCAGTGGGTTGACGAAGCGCTTCACATGGCAGGCGCAAACAGGTGCAAGCAAACGCGCGAGCGTCGCTTTAGTTTGACCGATGCGGTCAGCTTGGAATGCATGTCCCAACAGGCGATTTCAATGGCGATCGCAAATGACGAGCACTTCGCTCGCGAGAATATTGCGCAGCCATGACTGAAACGCCGTAAGTGGCGCCACGGCTCACAATTTGCTGGCTGCCTAATTGTCGCTCGCCTTGGCCTTGAGATTGCGCGATATTCCACTCCCGCATGCCCACGACGCCTTATCGCGACGCGCCGATCAAGTCCGACCGCATGCCGCCGGGCATCCCCTACATCGTTGGCAACGAAGCCGCCGAACGGTTCAGCTATTACGGCATGCGCACCATTCTCGTGGTGTACATGACCCAATACCTCATGGGCCGCGACGGCCAGCGCCAGCCCATGAACGCGGAGGACGCCAAGGGCTATTACCATCTGTTCATGTCCGCCGCGTACTTCTTTCCCGTGCTCGGAGCCATCCTGTCCGATGCGCTGCTCGGCAAGTATCGCACCATCATGGGACTTTCCATCGTGTACTGCTTCGGCCACCTCGCGCTGGCGATGGACGAAACCCGCACGGGCCTGGCCATCGGGCTGACCTTGATTGCGCTCGGCTCCGGCGGCATCAAACCGTGTGTCTCCGCGCACGTGGGCGATCAATTCGGCGAATCCAACCGATTCCTCCTGACGCGCGTGTATGGGTGGTTCTATTTTGCGATCAACTTCGGCGCCTTCATCTCCACGCTGCTGACGCCCTACCTCTTGGAGAAAGATTGGGCGGGACCGCAAGTCGCATTCGGCGTGCCCGGCGCGTTGATGCTCATCTCGACATGGGTCTTCTGGCTGGGTCGTTACAAGTTCGTCCACATCCGCCCGGCGGGGATGGGCTTCATCAAGGAAACGTTCAGTCCGCAGGGGCTGAAAGCCATGGCCAAGCTGGTGCCGGTCTTCCTCTGCGTGGCGATGTTCTGGGCGCTTTACGATCAAACGGGCTCCTCCTGGGTCCTGCAAGCCGCGCACATGGACCTGCATTGGATGGGCATCGATTGGTTCGAGTCCCAGATCCAAGCCACCAATCCTGTTCTTGTGCTCGTTTTCATCCCGCTGTTCTCTTACTGGCTGTATCCGACGATCGACCGCTTCTTTCCGCTCACCCCGTTGCGCAAGATGGGCATCGGCTTCTTTGTCATGCTGCCATCGTTCCTCATCGTCGCGTGGATCGAGACGCGCATCGGCGCCGGCCTCAAGCCGAACATCGTCTGGCAGCTTATCGCCTACGTCTTTCTCACGGCGGCGGAGGTGATGATCTACCAGACCGGGCTCGAATTCGCCTACACCCAGGCGCCCCGCACCATGAAGTCGCTCATCATGGCGTTTTATTTGCTGGCGGTTTCGCTGGGAAACCTGTTTACAGCGGGCATCAACTTCACGATCAAACTTCCCGCGGTTGCCAGCCGACTCGCGGGCGCAAACTATTACCTGTTCTTCGCCGCACTGATGCTGGTAACCGCCATCGCCTTCGTCTTCATCGCCCGCCTCTACCAGGAAGAAACCATCTTGCAAGTGGAACGCCCCGCCCCCGCATGAGCCCGAAGTATTACATCGCGACACCGCCAACCCACCGTCCTTTCGGACTGCGGCTGTGTCGCAGACCAGCCGCAGCGTTCCACCTGCAACCACCGCTTGGGATAATCCCCGCAAACCATCTCCGTTCGACATCGCAAATCCGGGACGCCATTTCATCCTGCGCGGCAACAACAAAACCCTCTCCTTGGGGAGAGGGCAGGGTGAGGGGGACCGCGACTCCGCCAATCCACCCGGCCCCGAGCGCAAACCCGCAGCCAATACCTTTGCTCCACCAGCCATCAACCCTCTTTCCTTGTGACCCAACCCGCTGAACTGGTGTATGTTGCCACCATGGACTCTCCCGACTGGGCGTCGCTGAGCGACGAGCAATTGATGGAGAAGAAGATTTCCCGGTTGGGCCTGAAGCTGGAAGGCACGCCGTTGGAAGCGCTGGTGCAACGGCTTTACGCCGAACTGGAACAGAAGGGCCTTGTCTTCAAACCGCCCTGCCATATCGGCGACGAATGGTTCTGCCCCGTCGGCATCCCCGCCATTTACATCCCGTTCTTCCTGGTGCACGACCGTCTGCGCGCGCTGGAACGCAAGCTCATCCTCGAAGTCGAAGGCGAAACCGAGGAATGGTTCATGCGCCTCATGCGCCACGAAGCCGCGCACGCCTATTCTTACGCGTATCAACTTTACAAGAAGAAGAAGTGGCAGCGGCATTTCGGCCTCGCGTCCACCGAGGAAACCGAGTTCTACCGCCCGCGCCCCTACAGCCGCTCGTTTGTCACGCACCTGGCCGACTGGTACGCGCAGGCGCATCCCGACGAGGATTTCGCCGAAACGTTCGCCGTCTGGCTCACGCCCGGACTCGACTGGCGCGAGCGTTACCAGGGTTGGAAGGCGTTGGAAAAACTCGCATACGTCGATGAATTGATGCGCTCCATCGCGGGCAAACCGCCCATCCACCAGCCGCCATACAATCCGACGGATTACGATTGCCTGAACCTGAAGCTGAAGACGTATTACGCGCGCAAGAAAAAGCAATACGAGGATTCCTACCCGGATTTTTACGACAAGGATTTGAAGGCGCTCTTCGTCGCCGGGCCTGCGACGCCCGAACTGGAAAAAGCCTCGCGCCACTTGCGCCGCCATCGCCGCCGCATCATGAACGCCGTGTGCGAGTGGTCGAACGAAAAGAAATACCGCGTCAACCAGTTGTTGAACCGCCTCATTGATCGTTGCGACCAGCTCGACCTCCATGTTCGTCGCAACGATGCGAGCGCGGATTTACAGATCACCGCGTACGTGACAACCTTGGTGATGAACTATTTGTTTACCGGAAAGTTCAAGCGGAGCAAAGTGTGAACGATGCTCGATGAGCCGCATGAAGAAGAAACCAAAAGTTCTCGCCCTGTTCGACGCGGCGAAGCCAACGACACTGGGCCAGGATCTGAGCGCGGAGTTGAAGACCGACGATTGGAAGACTGAGGCCAACGTGCTGGCGGCGCTCGATGAACTGGGACTCCCGCACGACCAGCAGGCCATCTACGATGACCCCGACCTCATCCGCCAGAAGCTCCAGAGTTTCCAGCCCGACATCGTCTTCAACATCTGCGACCGCTTCAAACACAACAGCTCGTTCGACCAGAACATCGTGTCGTTCCTGGAATTGCAGGGCGTGGCCTTCACCGGTTGCGGCGCGACCGGCCTCACCATCTGCAAGCACAAGGGCATCTCCAAAAAAATCCTCGGCTACCATCGCATCCGCGTGCCGGAGTTTGTCATCCTGCCGCGCGGCAAAAAGATCGTGAGACCGAAGCGGCTGAAGTTCCCCATCTTCGTGAAACCGCTGAAAGAAGAGGCGTCCAACGGCATCTCGCAAGCGTCATTCGTGGAAACGGACGAGCAATTCCAGCAACGCGTTGCCTTCGTGCAGGAGAGTTTCAACCAGGACGCCATCGCCGAGGAATTCATCCACGGCCGCGAAATTTACGTTGGTGTCCTGGGCAATCACCGGTTGCAGGTTTTTCCACCGCGCGAACTGGTCTTCAAGGAAGTGCCGCCGGACGAACCGCGCTTCGCCACCTTCAAGGCAAAATGGGATGAGGAATATCGCAAGCGCTGGGGCATTGAAAACGCCTTCGCGGAGGGGCTCGACCCCGCCGTGTTGCAGCGCATCGAAAACACCTGCCGCAAAATCTACCACCTGCTCGCGATCGACGGCTATGCGCGCCTGGATTTGCGCCTGACACCTGAAAACGAAGTGGTATTCATCGAAGCCAACCCCAATCCAATGCTCGCCAAGGAAGAGGACTTCGCGTTGTCCGCCGCCAAAGCCAACGTCGCCTACCCGCGCCTGATTGAGAAAATTGTGAAGCTGGGACTGGCAGCCGAGCGCGGCTGAATCGCTGCTTTCACGCACGAGGTCGAACCTCGCCATGGACGCTGCGAGCCAGACTCCAGTCCCCGCCCGGGAGGGGCCAGGGATGGGTTCTCGGCGAGCCTTGCGCGTTCAATCCAAACCCATGCGCTCCACCCGTTCGTCACTGTGAAGGCTTGCCAGCAAATCGGCGGCGCGCCCGAGGCCGTTGGGGAATTCGAAGTCCGGGGCAATCTCGCACAGCGGTTCCAGCACGAAGCGCCGTTCGTGGGCGCGCGGGTGCGGCAGGATGAGTTGCACGGTGGCACGCGTTTCTTTGCCGAACGTGATCAGGTCCAGGTCCAGCACGCGCGGTTCGTTGAGCGTCTTCTTGGGCTGCCGGCCGAACTCCCTTTCCAAGGACTGCAATTTCACGATCAGCGATTCAGGCGTCTCGCCGGGCAACGGTCCGAGCGCGACTACAGCATTCACGAAGCGAGGCGAGCCGGGCGGGCAATCCACAGGCGTCGTGTCCCACAGCGAAGACGCAACGAGCGGCTTTGTGGAGAGCTCGCGCAGGCGTTCGATGGCGCGAAGGACATTGGCTCGCGGTTCGCCAAGATTCGAGCCGAGGGCGATGTAGGCGAGTCGGTGTGGCATCGTTTACTTCAAGCCCAGCACGTCCTGCATGTCATACAGGCCGGGCGGTTGCTTCACCACCCACTGCGCCGCGCGCAACGCGCCGTTGGCAAAGGTGTCGCGGCTGGACGCCTTGTGCGTGAGTTCCACCCGCTCGCCATTCGCCGCGAAGATGACCGTGTGGTCGCCCACGACATCGCCGCCGCGGATGGCGTGAATGCCAATCTCCGCATTGGTGCGTTCGCCGGTGATGCCCTGCCGCCCATGCCGCAACGCTTCCTTCAATTGCAATTGGCGCACCTCGCCGAGGATTTCCAGCAACGTCGTCGCCGTGCCGCTGGGCGCATCCTTCTTCGTGCGATGATGCATTTCGACGACTTCGAGGTCGAAGCCGGGCCCGAGGATTTCCGCCGCCTTGCGCGTCAACCAGAACAGCGTGTTGACGCCCGTCGAATAATTGGACGCCCAGACCATCGGGATTTGCGTCTTCAACGCCGCAATCTTCACTTTCTCGTCCTCGGTGTGCCCCGTGGTGCCGATGACGAGAGCCTTCTTGCGCTCCGCGCACAACTGCGCAATCCGCAGCGTGGCGTTGTGAAAACTGAAATCGATGACCGCATCACTGTTGTCGATGATCTTGCTGATGTCGTCGCCCAGATCAACCTGCCCGGCGACCTGCAACTCAGGAATGCGCGCCGCGCAGGCAATCAGCGCCTGGCCCATGCGGCCTTTTGAACCGGTGATGATGACCTTTGTCATACGTGTGGCCCCTTCAAACCGATGCTACTTCAACACCCCGCACGCCTTCATCGTGGCGCGCAACACTTCGCGGTTCTTCGCGCTCAGGCGCGTCAACGGCAGCCGGTATTCTTCCTCGATCTGGCCCATCATCGCCAGCGCCGCTTTGACCGGCACCGGGTTCGTTTCGATGAACAGGTCCTTGAACAAGGGATAATATTTCGTGTGCAGATTCTGCGCCTCGCGCACGTTGCCTTTCGCAAAAGCCTTCACCATCTGCGACACCTGCTTGGGAATCACATTCGACGCCACGCTGATGACGCCTTGCGCGCCCACCGCCATGAACGGCAGCGTCAGCGAATCGTCGCCGCTCTGAATGGTGAATTTCGGCCCCAGCGCCGCGCGCAACTGGCTCACGCGGTCCGCGCTGCCGCCCGCTTCCTTGATGCCCACAATCTGCTTCGGAAAATCCGCCGCCAGCCGTTTCACTGTATCGACGCCAATTTCAATCCCGCAACGGCCGGGAATGCTGTAAAGCACCAGCGGCAGATGCGTCGCCTGCGCCACGGCGCGGAAATGCTGGTACAGCCCTTCCTGCGTCGGCTTGTTGTAATAGGGCGCGACCTGCAACGACCCATCCGCGCCCACGTCCTCCGCGCCTTCGGTGAGGTAAATCGCCTCCTTCGTCGAATTGCCGCCCGTGCCCGCGAGCACCTTGATCCTGCCGTCCGCAATGTCCACCGCCAGCTCGATGACGCGGATGTGCTCGTCGTAATCGAGCGTGGGCGATTCGCCGGTCGTGCCCACCGGAACAATGCCATCCACGCCGCCCTTGATCTGCGCCTTGATCAGGCGCTCGAGCGCGGCTTCATCGACCTTGTCGTTCTTAAACGGAGTGACTATCGCGGTGTAGGTTCCAGTAAACATGTCGTTCCAAATAGGGCGGCGATACAAGCAAGGAACCGCGCCTTTGGCCAGTCCGATTTTTCCCGCTCAGGCCAGGCGCTCGCCCGGCTGGAGCGGGTTGCCGCGCAGGAAATCCGCGGCCTCCATGCGGCGCCCGCCTTCCTTCTGCAGCGATGTGACGCACAACGCGCCCTCGCCGCACGCGATGACCACGCCCTCCTTGTCCGCGCGCAACACCTCGCCCGGCTGGCCGCCGCCAGCCACGGGCCGCGCGCTCCAGAGCTTGATCAAACGCGGTTTGGGCTGCGCGGCTTGAAAGGCGTACGCCCCCGGCCACGGCGTGAATCCGCGCACGCGATTCCACAACACGCGCGCGGGCAGTTTCCAATCCATGTGCCCGTCTTCCTTGGTAATTTTGCGCGCGTAGGTCGCGCCTTCCTTCGGCTGCGGACGCGGCGTGATTTTTCCGGCGACATGGTTCGGCATCGTTTTCACCAGCAGCGCCGCGCCGATGGCCGCCAGCCGGTCGTGCAAGGTCTGTGCGTTGTCGTCTTCGGCGATGGGTGTGCTTTCCTGCGTCAGGATGTCGCCGGTGTCGAGCCCGGCGTCCATCTTCATGATGGTCACGCCGGTCACCGGTTCGCCGTCGAGCATGGCCCATTGAATCGGCGCGGCGCCGCGATACTTGGGCAACAGCGAGGTGTGGACATTCAGGCAACCGAAGCGCGGCACGTCCAGCAACGCCTGCGGAAGAATCTGTCCATAGGCCGCCACGACAATCAAATCCGGCTGCAACGCGCGCAGTTCCTGGATGAACGGCTCGTGCCGCGCCTTCTCCGGCTGCAACACAGGCAAACCCTTCTCCAGCGCGAGCGCTTTCACGGGCGAAGGTTGCAGCTTGAGGTCGCGCCCCTTCGGACGGTCCGGCTGCGTGACCACGGCGAGGACGTGAAAATCGCCGCTATCCGCGAGGGCGGCGAGGCTGGCGCACGCCAGTTCGGCGGTGCCCATGAAGATGATGCGCAAGGGCGGCATCGGGCGCGGTCATCGCAACTTCACGAGGATGCTGAGGATGTCGTGCAGCACTTCGGCGGGCGATTTCGTGGAATCAATTTCGTGGACCAGCTTGCGCCCGTAGAAATCGACGACCGGCTTGGTTTCCTTTTCGTAGGTCGCCAGGCGGGTCTGGATGACCTGCAAATTCGCGTCATCGAGACGGTTCTCGCGCAGGGCGCGGCGCTGGAGGCGCTCGACCATTTTCTTCATGTCGGTGCAGGTCAGGTACAACATCGCGCGCACGTCCAGGGTGTCGCTCAACATCTGCGCCTGCGCGACGTTGCGCGGCAGGCCGTCCAGCACCAGCGTGTCGCGCTCCGGGGAGAAGCGACCAAGCTGCCGTTGCGCCTCGATGGATTTGTGCCAGAGCTTGATCGTGTATTCATCGGGCACCAGCTCGCCGCGCGCGCTGTAATCGATGAAGACCCGGCCCAGCTCGGAATCCACCGTCAGGTTGCGGAACACATCGCCGCACGCGCAGTGGAAATAATTGGGAATCGAGCCGAGGATTTTGCCCTGCGTGCCCTTGCCCGCGCCGGGCGCGCCAAAAAGAAGGACGGTTCGGTATTTGTTCATGCGAAGCGAATGAGAGGAAAATGCCGCCTGGTCCTAGTCCTGGGCATCCTTGTGGCGGATCTGGATTTCAAACAAATCGTTGAGCGGTATGACTTCGTCGGCGGAAGCCTCGTCCTTGATGATCTGGACGGTCAATTCGGTGTTGGTGATGCGGCTGATGCGCGTGGCCAGAAACTCGCCGCGCGCGGTTTTGACCAGCACGCGCATGTCGCGTTCGGCATCGCTCGGGATGACCTTGAAGAAAGCGGCGCACTTGGTCTCGATGAAGCGGCGGTTCAGGTTGCTTTCGCCGCGGCGGAAGACCTGCGTGGCCGGAATTTTCGGCGCGGCAGCCGCAGCGTTTGCGGCTGCGGTCGCTTCCAGTGCCGCCATTTCCTCCTGGTAGGTCAATTCCGGCGCTTGCTCCTCTTCGACCTGGGCAGGGGCTTCCTCTTCCACGACTTTGGCCTCCCGCGTCGGCATGGCCAGGAAAACGATGGGGGCAACGAACGGCACCACGGCGGCGGCCACGGGCGGAATCCACTTGGGCCAGTTGCGGAAGAAGGCAATTTCCAAGGCGGCGTAAATGTTGGCCAGGTAGAGGATCACGGACATGAACAGGCCAAACCCGCTGGTCATCGCCGTCATAAGCTTCACCCCGTCATGGGGCCGGCCCGGACTGGGCTTGTTTTTGACCTCGACGGGAGGGCGCCGTGGCCGGTCAGGAACCTGCAGGTCCGGGGCATCGAGCGAATCGGCGGACAGATTGACGAGCAGTCCGGCAAATTTGGCCGCCTTGGGATCTTTGGCAAACTCGCGCAACGTTTCTTCGGTGAATTGATCCCACGAATAACGCGCCGTGAACTTGCCGTCCTCGGTCTTGAACACGACGCCTTTGTCCATGACGCTGGCAAGGTCGCCTTTGACGGTACTGCCGTCTTTGAGTTTGTATTCCGCCGCGAAGGCGCCCCCTGCCAGTTGCCAGGTCAAAGCCGTCAAAAACAGGATGAGTCGGACGTTGCGCATGGTTTGGTCAAGTTAACAAACAGGGGTTCACGATGGAAACAAAATTTCCCGCCGTTCGGAGTCCCGGCTTCAGCCGGTTATGCGTGGCCTCCAGAGCGTGCTTGGAGATTCCCGGCGTGTTGAAATCCGGCGCCCAACCGCCTGAAGGCGGGACTCCAAACCACCGGTTCATCGCAACGCCTCCAGTTGTCGCAGCAGGGCTTCGATGCCCCACGCATTCTGGCGCGCGGCCAGTTCATCGGCGGCGGCGCCATGCCGCCACACCGCGTAACGCACCGTCAGCGAAGGATTCTTTTGCCATACCGGCTGGGCAAGCAGACCGCCAAGATAACCCGCCAGCACGTCGCCGCTGCCGCCCTGGGCCAGGCCCGGGTTGCCGGTCGGATTGATGAATACCTCGCCCAGATTGCGGCCGACCAACGTCTGGTGCCCTTTCAAGGCCACCCAGCAACGGCCCCATTGCGCGGACAATTCGCGCAGGGCCTCGACGCGGTTGGCCTGCACTTCGGCGGGCTTGCGTTGGAGCATGCGCGCGGCTTCGCCGGGGTGCGGCGTGATGACGCGGATCGTGTCGGGTCGGGTCGGCCCGTGCGGCAGCCAGTTCAACGCGCTGGCGTCCGCAATGACCGGCAACACGGAATCCTGCCAGAGCGCGCAGGCCGCGCCTTTCAATTCCAGCGGCAGTTGCTCGCTCGCCAGTCCCGGCCCGATGACAACCGCCGTCGCCGATTCGGGCAATTCCGCGCCCGGCCGCCACGGATGGACCATTGCAGCCTGCAATTGCGATGCCACGGGCAGGTAAGTTTCCGGCAGCGTAAAAACGGTGACCAGTCCCGGCATCGCCGCCAACGCCCCGCGCGCGGCCAGCACCGCCGCGCCATGGTACCCCAGGCTGCCGGCGATGATGACGACGTGGCCGTACGCGCCCTTGTGCGCGTCCGCGCGCCGGCGCGGAGGCCAGCCGGCAAAATCGCTTTCGAGCGTCCAGTTCAACTCGCCGGCGTGAGGGCACGGGACCAATCCAATCTCAGGCGCAACCTCCAACCGCCCCACGTAGGCAAGGGTCTTCGGTTTGAGCAAGCCGGTCTTCGGCGCGCCAAGGGTCAGCGTCACCGTCGCTTGAATGGCGTTGCCCATCGGCTCGCCGGAATCCGCGTGCAATCCGGATGGCGTGTCCACCGCCAGCACGCGAGCGCCGGATTGATTGACGGCGTCGATGAATTTGCTCCACGCATCATTCAACGGACGGTTCAGGCCGATGCCGAACAAGCCGTCCACAATGAGCGCGGGGCGGCGCTGCAAATGCCGTTGCAACTCCGCGAGGGAAGCCTCGGGTTCCGTCACGTTCAACAAACAAACGTCGCGACCGCCAACATGCGGCTGAGCCTGCCGGACGTCGTCGCCATTGTGGCCTTTGCCCGCGAGCAGGAGAATGAAATCCGCGTCCCGCGTGAGTTCCAGCGCGCGCCGGGCAACGATGCGCCCGACCTGCGCGATGACATCCGCTTCCTTGACGCCAGCCTGCCACGTCGCGCCTTCCCACTGGCGCATCTGCTCGACGTTGAGGACGGGGACGGGCATGGGGATTTATGATTTACGATTTGCGATTTGCGATTTTGACGGACCGCGGCTGTGTCGCAGACCAGCCGCAGCACTGCGCCTGCAATTGTCGCTCGGAACAATCCCCCCGCTCCATGTTTGTGAAGTATCGCGAACCAGC
>JBFMBT010000139.1:0-16773 GCA_040754875.1 Verrucomicrobiota bacterium
CCGTCGCGGTTGAAATTGAGAGTCGCGGGTTTGACCACCCCTCACCCTCGGTCCCTCTCCCCGGTGAGGGGAGAGGGAAGAATGCGTCCGCGCGGTTCTCGGTTTCGATGATCGCGGCGGGCGTGAAGGCGTTCGCGCAGAATTTCGTGGCGCAGCTCTTCATCCGGCAGCGCAGTGTGTATCGGTGGGTGATGCATTTGTGTCTTTCGGGGGGATGCACGCTGGCGTTTGCCATCACATTTCCGCTGGTGTTTGGGTGGGTGCATTTCGAGCCGCTGGGGGGCGATGCGGAGATGTATCGCGTGAAGGTGTTCGGGTTTGCAGTGGACCAGTTTCACGTGCACAGCGCGAAGGCGTTTGTGATGTTCAATCTGTTGAATTTCTCGGCGGTGATTGTGCTGGTGGGCTTGGTGATGGCGGCGATCCGGCGGGTGACCGATGCGGGCGAGCGCGCGGTGCAGACGTTCACGGAAGACATCCTGCCGTTGCTGTTGATCTTCGCGGTGACGGCGACGGGCCTGATGCTCACGGTGAGTTACAAATTCATGGCGGGCAAAGGCCACGGCATCATCGCGATCGTCCACATGGTGAGCGTGATTGCGCTGCTGTTTTACATTCCGTTCGGGAAATTGTTTCACATGTTTCAGCGGGTGTGCTCGCTGTGCGTGTCGCTTTACAAGAAGGCGGGCGCGGAAGGGCCGCGGGCGCATTGCCGTCGCTGCGGGGAGGATTACGCGTCGCAAATGCACGTGGACGATTTGAAGGTGGTGCTGGATCAACTGGGTTTCGACTATCGTTTCGCGACGCCGCAAGGCGAGGTGCATTACCAGGATATTTGTCCCACGTGCCGGCGGCGGATGCTGGCGCTCAATCAGGGAAGGACGGTGGGGAGATGAAAGGGGATTTGCGATTTGCGATTTGTGATTTGCGATTGAGGGTGGCGCGCGGTGTCGCGGGGGCTTTGGCGGACCGCGGCTGCGTGTTTGCGGCGTCGCGGTCCCCCTCACCCCGGCCCTCTCCCCGAGGAGAGGGTGGGGCGGTTGCAGCGGGTGGGCGGAGTGATGCGTTTCGGCGCGCTTTGGAAAGCGCCATCGGGCTGGCGCACTCCAGGACGCTGGCGCGCACGCGGGGCGCAGGGCTTTTCAACGCATCACGCATCACGCATCACGCATTTTGACATGGCCACATTGACACAGGCGGAAGAGCGGTATATCGAGCGGTTCGGGCCGACGCCGAGTTACTCGCCGGCGGGCGGGTGGGATTCGCGCGAGCCGGACAAGCTGGTGAAGACGCATTGCTGTTTCTGCGGCGTGCAGTGCGGCATCCAGCTCAAGGTCAAGGACAACAAGGTCGTGGGTTTCGAGCCGTGGGAGGAATTTCCGGTCAACCAGGGCAAGCTGTGTCCGAAGGGCGTGAAACGTTACCTCCAGAACGAGCATCCGGATCGGTTGCTCTCACCGCTGGTTCGCACAGCGGATGGATTTCGCGCGGCGTCGTGGGATGAGGCGTTGAACCAAACGGTCGAGGCCATCCGCCGCATTCAGGCAAAATACGGCAAGGATTCGTTCGCGTTCCTGGGCGGGGCGTCGATGACGAACGAGAAGGCGTATTTGAACGGGAAGTTCGCGCGCATCGCGCTGAACACAGCGAACATCGATTACAACGGGCGCCTGTGCATGGTGAGCGCGGGCGCGGCCAACCGCATGGCGTTCGGCGTGGACCGCGCGGCCAATCCGTGGAGCGACATCCCGCTGGCGAAGGCGCTCATCATCACGGGCGCGAATGTCGCGGAATGCTTTCCCATTCTGACCGACTACGTGTGGCGCGCACGCGACAACGGCGCGAAGCTCATTGTCATCGATCCGCGCATCACGCCGATTGCGCGCACGGCGGATTTGTTTTTGCCAGTGCGGCCGGGACGCGACAGCGCGCTGGCGAACGGCATCCTGCACGTGATGATCGAGCGCGGGTGGATTGACGAAAAATTCATCGCCGCCCACACGGTGGATTTCGACAAGGTGCGCGCGCTGGTGAAGAAATACACGCCGGCCGTCACCGAGAAAATCACCGGCGTGCCGGCGGCCAGCATCATCAAGGCGGCGGGCATCTGGGGGCCGGCGGAAACGTCGATGCTGCTGCACGCGCGCGGCATCGAGCATCACACCAAGGGCGTCGAAAACGTCCTCACCTACATCAACCTGGTGCTGGCGAGCGGGCGCATCGGCAAGCCGGGTTGCGGTTACGGCACGATCACAGGACAAGGCAACGGCCAGGGCGGACGCGAGCATGGGCAGCGCTGCAATCAATTGCCGGGCGGGCGCGACATCAACAAGCCGGAACACCGCGAGTTTGTCGCCAGGTTCTGGGATTTTCCCGAGCCGGAACTGCCCAAACAAGGTTTGACGGCGTGCGAGATCATCGACGCCATCGAGCGCGGCGAGATCAAGGGCTTGATGAGCATCAGCTTCAACCCGCTGGTGTCGATTCCCGATTCCAACCGGACGCGCGCGGCGCTGGAGAAGCTTGATTTTTTCTGCGCGATTGATTTTTTCCTGAACGAAACGGCGCGCTACGCGGACGTGGTGCTGGCGGGTTCGCTGCAGGAGGAAGACGAAGGCACAGTGACGACGGGCGAGGGGCGTTGCGTGCGGTTGCGCAATTCGGTGAACCCGCCGGGGGACGCGCGGGTGGATTGGCACATTATATGCGACATCGCCAGGCGTCTCGGCAAGGGGCGTTGGTTTGATTACCAAAAACCCGAAGAGATTTTTGACGAACTGGCCGCGGCGTCGAAGGGCGGCCCCATAGATTACAGCGGGATGACATATGAAAAGATTGAGCGGCACATGGGCCTCTTCTGGCCTTGCGCGTCTCCAGAAAGCCTGGGAACGCCACGCCTCTTTGAAGAAGGGCGATTCCACCACGCCGACGGCAAAGCCCGCTTCCACGCCTGCGAATACCGCCCCCCCGCCGAAGATGTCTGCGACGAATACCCCATCTTCTTCACCAGCGGACGAGTCGTCTCGCAATACCTGAGCGGCACGCAGACGCGGCGCATCGGCAGCCTGGTGGATCAGTATCCAGAGCCGCTGTGCGAAATGCATCCGCGCCTGGCCGAGCGGCTGGGCATCAAGGATCGCGACCTGGTGAAAGTCTCGACGCGCCGGGGTGAAATCACGGTTCCGGCGCAGATTGTGAAGAGTATCAGACCGGACACGGTGTTCATTCCGTATCATTGGCCGGGGAAAAAATCAGCCAACCAGATCACCAACCGCGCGCTGGATCCGATTTCGAAGATACCGGAGTTCAAGGTGTGCGCGTGCAAAGTGGAGAAGATGCAAAGTTCAAAGTTCAAAGCTCAAAAGAAGCTCCAGGCGCAAAACCCGGAGGACGCATGACGAAAACCGAAATTAATTTGCGATTGGCGATTGGCGATTTGCGATTGGGGGCGGCTCGCGGAGTCGTAGGGTTTGCATTCGAAGCGTGTGGGTTTAAGACATCGCAGCCCCCCTCACCCTGGCCCTCTCCCCAAGGAGAGGGTGAAGCGGTTGCCGCGTTTGGGCGGAGTGGAGCGTTTGGGTTGACTGAGTCTTTTGGGAACCCCTCTCCCTTGGTCCCTCTCCTCCTCATTCCTCCGGGGAGAGGGAGAGACGCGCGATGCGCTGGGATGATTGTCACGCGGGTGGGTTTACAACTCACAACAAAGCGCCATCGGACTGGCGCACTCCAAGACGCTTCGCGCTCGCCAGGCGTTCGCAGCAAGCGATGCGCAAGGGGGAATCGCGGCCACGCTTCAACGGTTCAACGATTCAACGCTTCAACGTCCCCCGCATGAGCGCCAACGCGACCATGGAATTTTTCATCGACCCGTCGCGGTGCATCGGGTGCCAGGCGTGCGTGCAGGCGTGCGGGGAATGCGACACGCACCGGGGCACGCCGATGATTCATCTGGATTATGTGCATCGACCGACCGGCGTGCAGACGGCGCCGGTGGTCTGCATGCATTGCGAGGATCCGACGTGCGCGAAGGTGTGTCCAGCGGACGCGATCAAACAGGATTTGCGGGGCGTGGTCTATAGCGCCGCCAAGCCGCGTTGCGTGGCGTGCTCGAACTGCGTCCTGGCCTGCCCGTTTGGCGTGCCGAAGATGCAGGTGAAGTACGATCTCATGATGAAGTGCGACATGTGCTACGACCGCACGAGCGTGGGCAAGAAGCCGATGTGCGCGACGGTCTGTCCGAGCGGCGCGCTCTATTTCGGCCCGCGCGAATACGTGGAGAAATATCGGCGTGAGAAGCCGGTGAATGAATTTCAGTTTGGCCGCCAGACGGTGCGCACGAAGGTGAACATGATGACCGCGCCGAATGTGAAGGCGCTGCCGTTCGATGTGGCGGATTTCCTGCCGTGGGAAGCGCTGGATGAAGATCCGTTGTCGCTGGCGCGCGCGGGCGCGCCGGATGCGGCGGATGTGGCGCGGTGGGAAGAACCGGTGGTGGAACGGGTGGAGGAGATGGCGAATGTTTGAAAAACCCGAAATGAATTTGCGATTTGCGATTTGCGATTTGCGATTGGGGGAGGTTTGCGGAGTCGTAGTGATTCCGCTCGGGAGGCATGGATTTGCGACGTCGCGGTCCCCCTCACCCCGGCCCTCTCCCCGAGGAGAGGGTGAAGCGATTGCCGCGGGTGGGCGAATCCATGCGTCTGGGTTGGCTGAGTCTCTTGGGAACCCCTCTCCCTTGGTCCCTCTCCCCCTCGTTCCTCCGAGGAGAGGGAGTGGCGCGCGAGGCGTTGGGATGATTGTCACGCGGGTGGGTTTACAACACGCAACAAAGCGCCATCGGGTTGGCGCACTCTCCCGCCGGGCGGGACTGGCGCGGCTCAATACGAGTGGTGAATACGGTGCGTCAACGTGGGGCTGCGGTCTGCCGATTGGAAATCGGCGATACAGCAGATTGGAAACTTGCGCTACGGTGGCACCGCGTCTTCACGTTTTAACGATTCAACGATTCAACGCTTCAACATCAGCCAATGAACAACCAACCGACATGGAAGTCTGATTACCCGGTGCGGCAGGCGGAGGAGCACGCGGTGACGCGGCGGCAGTTCGCGAAGTTCGCGTGTTGCTCGGTGCTGGCGTTTGGCGCGGCGGGATTGGTGAAGGATGAATTGTTCGAAGCGCCCGCAGCGACGGAGCCGAAATTTGTGGCGTCGCTCGATGAGGTGCCGGTGGGGGGATACAAGCTGTTCCGTTATCCGACGGAGCAGCATCCGTGCATTCTCGTGCGACTGGGGGAAACGCAATTCGCCGCCTACAGCCAGAGCTGCACACATCTGATGTGCCCGGTGCATTATCAACACGAAAAAAAGCAACTCGTCTGTCCGTGTCACGAAGGGTTTTTCAACGCGGAAACGGGCGCGGTGCTGGCGGGGCCACCACCGAAGCCGTTGCCGCGTTTTCCGGTGAAGGTGCGCGACGGACAGCTTTGGGTCTATCCGGCCAACCAAAACAACGCGTGATTATGAGCCAACGAACGTTTGATGCGACGAGTCTGGTGCAGTTCTCCAACGCGAAGGCGACGGTGCGGGAGATCGTGAAGACGGAGTTTTCGAGCATCGCCGTCTGGGGCGTGCGACCGGGGCAGGAAGTGCCGGCGCACACGCATCCGCGCGGGCAGGACACGTGGGTGATGTTGCGCGGCGAGCTGACGTATTACCTGGGCAACGGCCAGCGGGCGAAAATCCGCGCGGGCGAAGTGGATGTGGCGGACCGCGACCAGGTCCACGGCGCGGTCAATGAAGGCGCCGACGATGCGGTGTTTTTGTCGATTTATAATGCGCCCGAGATTGGGTGGGAGAAGGCGGAAGCGTGAAATCCGAAATGATGAAATCGGTTCCTTACATTCCGAATTCGGCGCCGTTCACGGCGGAGCAACGCGCGTGGTTGAACGGGTATCTGGCCGGCTTGTTCGCCAATGCGAATGAGGTTGAAGAAGCCTCCCGCGCGGTGACGCCCGCCAAGGCCCCCGAGCCGTTGCTGGTCATGTATGGCAGCCAGACGGGCAGCGCCGAGGGACTCGCCAAGCGGTTGGCGAAGGAGGCCGAGAAACGCGGCTTCGCTCCGCGCGTGATGGAGATGAACGCGTTTGCGTCGGCGGATCTCGCGAAGGAATCGCGGCTGGTCATCGTCACCAGCACATGGGGCGATGGCGACCCGCCGGACAACGCAGTGGCGTTCTGGCAGCATTTGAATTCCGACGCCGCGCCGAAGCTGGAGCACCTGCATTACGCGGTGCTGGCATTGGGCGACAAGAATTACGCGGACTTTTGCGGCGCGGGGCGGAAGTTTGACGAACGGCTGGAGAAGCTGGGCGCGAAACGGATTCATCCGCGCACGGATTGCGACGTCGATTACGAAGGCGCGGCGAAGGGGTGGCTGGAGGGGTTGTGGCCGGCATTGGACAAAGTATCCGGTGGCGCGGCTAAACCGGCGGAGGATGGAGGATTGAGGGTGGAGGATGGAAAGGGGGCCGCGCCCCCGCCGGCACCAGCGGCTGAGAAGGGGTGGAGCCGGAACCACCCGTTTCCGGCGCGGCTGGTGACGAATCGCAAGCTAAATGCAGCGGGGTCGGCGAAGGACACGCGACACTTCGAGATTTCGCTGGAAGGCTCGGGCTTGAGTTACGAAGTGGGCGACGCGCTCGGGGTCATGCCGGCGAATTGTCCGGTGCTCGTCGAGGAACTGTTGGCCACGCTCGGGTTCAAGGGTGAGGAAACGGTGAAATCGCCCGCCGGCAGCGAAGTGAGCCTGCACGAGGCGTTGTTGCGCCATTACATCATCACGCAGCCGGGGCCGTCGTTGATTCAAGCGGCCGCCGAGCGCGCCAAAAGCGCGGAGGTGCTGGCGTTGCTCGCGCCGGACAAAAAGCCGGATTACGACCAATGGCTGTGGGGCCGCGACATCGTGGACGTGTTGCTGGGGTGCAAGGGCGCGCAGTTTGCCCCGGAGGAATTCGTCGGTTTCCTGCGCAAGTTGCAGCCGCGGTTGTATTCGATTTCATCGAGTCCCAAGGCGCATCCGGGCCAGGTGCATCTGACGGTGGCGGCGGTGCGTTACGAAGCGCACGGGCGCGCGAAGAAAGGCGTGTGTTCCTGTTTCCTGGCGGACCGCACGGTGTTGAACGAGACGCCGGTGCCGGTGTTCGTGCAGACGTCGCACGGGTTCCGCCTGCCCACGGACACGGAGCGGCCGGTCATCATGATCGGGCCGGGCACGGGCATCGCGCCGTTCCGCGCATTTCTCGAAGAGCGCCGCGCGACGGGGGCGAAGGGGAAGAACTGGCTGTTCTTCGGCGACCAATGCCAGGCGTACGATTTCCTCTATCAGGAGGAACTGGAGGCGATGCTCAAGGACGGCGCGTTGACGCGGCTGGACCTGGCGTTCTCGCGCGACCAGAAGGAAAAGATTTATGTGCAAAACCGCATGCTGGAGAACGCGGCGGAGTTGTGGTCGTGGCTCGAAGCGGGCACGCATGTGTACGTGTGCGGCGACGCCAAGCGCATGGCCAAGGACGTGGACGCGGCATTGCACGAGGTGATTCAGAAGGCCGGCGGGAGGACGCCGGAACAGGCGGCGGAATATGTCGCGAAGTTGAAGGCCGAGAAGCGGTATCAACGAGATGTGTATTGAACTCGAATGACCACCATGCCCTTTAATGAAGTAGCCGGACAGAAGTTGAACGCCGAGCAGAAGGCGTATCTGGAAGGTTTGTTCGCCGGGTTGCGCGAGCGCGGGCTTTCGTTCACGGACGTCGCACCCAATCCGGCGGCGGCACCGTCGGCGGGGCAGCCGGACTTGAGTTCGCTCATCGCGGAGGAACGCATCAAGCGCGAGCTGCATCCGCTGGATGCGTATCCGTTGCTGCTGGAACACGCGGCCGCCAACAAGGCGCCGGAGAAGGAAAACATCTTTCGCTTCAAATGGCACGGGTTGTTCTATCTGACGCCGAACAAGGAGGCGTTCATGTGCCGGTTGCGCATCCCGGGCGGCGTGGTGAAGACGTTTCAGTTGCGCGAACTGGCGCGCATCTCGCAGGAATTGACCAGCGGCTACGTGCAGATCACGACGCGCGCGAATTTTCAGTTGCGCCTCATCCTGCCGAAGGACGCGCCGGAAGTGTTGCGCCGCATCCAGAGCGTGGGCCTGCACAGCCGCGGCTCGGGCGCGGACAACATCCGCAACATCACGTGCAACCCGGCGGCGGGCCTCGATCCGCACGAATTGATCGACACGCTGCCGCTGGCGCGCGAACTGGCGCAAATCATCATCAACGACCGTTCGTTCTACGATCTGCCGCGCAAGTTCAACATCGCGTTCGACGGCGGCGGACTCATCGGCAGCGTCGAGGACACCAATGATATCGGCGTGAAGGCGGTGAAGATTGACACGGCGATGGGTGACGTGCAGCCGGGCGTCTATTTCCGTGTCGCGCTGGGCGGTGCGACGGGCCACAAGGCGTTCGCGCGCGACCTGGGCGTGCTGGTGAAGCCGGAGGAAGTGTTGAAGGTGGTGGTGGCGCTGGTGCGCGTGTTCATCGCCCACGGTAATCGCGGCGACCGCAAGAAGGCGCGCCTCAAGCATCTGCTCGAAACGTGGACGTTGGAGCAATACCTGGCGGAGACGGAGAAGGTGCTCGGGTACGCGTTGCTGAAGAAACCAAACGGGGTAATGGAGTATGGGAGTGGTGGAGCAATGGACCAGAACTCTGTCTGGCATTCGCATGTGGGTGTGTATCCGCAAAAGCAGGCGGGGTTGAATTACATTGGCGTGGCGATTCCGGTCGGGCAGGTGACGCCCAAGCAGATGATTCGCCTGGCTGAGATTGCGGACAACTACGGTTCGGGCGAAGTGCGGCTGACGGTGTGGCAGAATCTCGTCATTCCCAACGTGCCGGACGCGTATGTGGAGACGGTGAAGAAGGCCGTGGTGAAGCTGGGTTTCGACTGGCGGCAATCGAACTTGCGCAGCGGGTTCATCGCGTGCACGGGCAGTTCGTATTGCAAATTTGCGTCGTCGAACACCAAGGGGCACGCGCTGGAGTTGATGGAGTATCTGGACAAACGTTTTCAACTCGACCAGCCCATCAACGTGCATCTGACCGGCTGCCCGAACTCGTGCGCGCAGCATTACATGGGCGACATCGGCCTGCTCGGCGCGAAGGTGAAGGTGGCGGGCGAGACGGTGGAGGGTTATCACGTGTTCGTGGGCGGCGGCTTCGGCGAAAATCAAGCGGTGGGGCGCCAGGTGTTCCAGGGCATTTCGTTCAACGACCTGAAGCCGACGCTGGAGAAGATGTTCAAGGGCTACCTGCGGCATCGGCAGCCGGGCGAATCGTTCCGCGTGTTCACGCAACGGAATGATTTGAACACGTTGCAGGCGATTTTCAGCAATGATGAGTAGGTGGGAATTTGCGATTTGCGATTTTTGATTTGCGATTGGAAGGCAAACAAAGGCACCAGGCTTATTGAAACTTCAAGCTCGTTGAAGAGTGGCCCGACGCGTGGATTCGCCTTGTTTGGAGTTCAAGCTTCAGCTTGTGGAGTGACGCCTCGCCCGCACGCTGAAGCGTGAACTCCAAACAGGAGTAAGACACGCTTCCGGGTGCGCTCGCCCATTCGCGCGATTTTTTTGGAATCGTAGCATCCCCCAGCACTCCTTCGCATTTGCGCAGGGGGGCAATTAAGGTGGAACTTTTTGGCTCCCGGATTGTTTAAAAGCAGTTACCATTGATCCAAATCCATCGCATGAAATCTCTTTACTCGATCGTGGCGGGCGTGGTGCTGGGCGCGAGCCTGGCGGCACACGCGGCGGATGCGCAAAAGAACTGGCCGGCCTGGCGCGGCCCGACCGGCAATGGCGTGGCCCCGGCCGCCGACCCGCCAGTGGAATGGAGCGAAAGCAATAATATCAAGTGGAAGGTGAAAATTCCGGGCTACGGCACTTCCACGCCGATTGTCTGGGAGAATCAGGTGTTCATTTTGACGGCGGTGAACACGGGCAAGAAGGCGCCGGGCGCGCCGACCACCGCAGCACCGGCGCCAGCGCCGCGCGCGGTGGAAGGACAGGTCGCGCCGGGCAAAGGCCCTGGCGGCAAAGGCGGGCCAAAGGGGCGCGGTGGTCCCGGCGGCGGTGGCAATCCGTTTGGCGTGCAGACGCCGACGGAGTTGCATCAGTTCACGGTGATTTCCTACGATCGCCAGACGGGCAAGGTGCTGTGGCAAAAAGTGGCGCGCGAGGAATTGCCGCACGAGGGGCATCATCGCGACCACGGGTTTGCGTCGGCTTCGCCGGTGACGGATGGGCAGCTATTGTTCGCCTATTTTGGTTCGCGCGGGCTTTTTTGTTATGATCTGCAAGGGAATTTGAAATGGCAGAAGGATTTCGGCGATGCGCGCATGAAGAATTCCTTCGGCGAAGGCACGTCGCCGACGTTGCATGGCAACACGCTCATCATCAAATGGGACCATGACGGCGATTCATTCATCATGGCGCTGGACAAGACGACGGGCAAGGAGCTGTGGCGCAAGTCGCGCGACGAGCGCTCCGGGTGGTCCACGCCGCTGGTGGTGGAGCACAACGGCCGGGCGCAGGTGGTGGTGAATGCGACGGGCAAAGTGCGCAGCTACGATTTGCAGAGCGGCGAGGTGTTGTGGGAAATCGGCGGGCAGACGGACAACGCGATTCCGTCGCCGGTCAGCGCGAACGGCATGGTGTATCTGACGAGCGGTTTTCGCGGCAGCGCGTTGCAGGCGGTGAAGCTGGCCGGCGCGAAGGGCGAGGTGGCCGGCACGAGCGCGCTGGTGTGGAGCGCCAATCGCGACACGCCGTATGTGCCGTCGCCGTTGCTGTATGACGGGCGGCTTTATCTCCACAAAGGGAACGATGCGTATCTGTCGTGCTTTGACGCCGTGAGCGGCAAGGCGCATTACGCGGATCGCATCGAGGGGCCGCGCGGGATTTATGCGTCGCCGGTGGGCGCGGCCGGGCGCGTGTATGTGATCGGGCGCGATGGGACGTCGCTGGTGCTGAAGAATTCGGACCGGCTCGAAGTGCTGGCGACGAACAAGCTGGACGACAAGTTCGATGCGTCGGCCGCGGCAGTGGGGAAGGAATTGTTCCTGCGCGGGCAGCAGAACTTGTATTGCATCGCGGCGAAGTGAGGGATGGAACTCGCCCGGTTTGGAGTTCAAGCTTCAGCTCGTGGAAAGACGCCTCGCTCGCACGCTGAAGCGTGAACTCCAAACTGGAGCAAGACACGTGCTCGGGTAATTCGCCATCACCCGCCGCCATTGACACCCGTTGGCGCGGAGGGCACAGTTAATGATAACCCGCTAACTATTATGCGTATCAAACAGACTTTTTTCACCGCTGCCGTCGTGGTGTCGTTTGCCGTCATCGGCCACGCGCAGAACACCGGGCTTATCAAACAACGCGCGCGTGAGGCGGCGACCAAGGCGGGCGGGCAGCCCGGGTTGCCGCAGCACGGGCCGGGCACGCCGGGCCAGCCGGGCGCGCAACCGTTGACGCCCGAGCAAAAGGCGGCCGCCGCGCAGCAACAGAGCGCGGGCAAGCTCACGGCGACGATTGCGGTGTTGCGCACGCGGCCGGAGGCGACGCCCGAGCAGACGGAGCGGTTGAACAAGGATTTGCAGACTTACGCCGCGGCATCGGCGAAGACCGATGCGTTGACGAAGCTGGCGAATGATCTGGGCGCGGCGTTGCCGGGACGCAAGTTCACGTCCGAAACGCAGGCGCAACTGGCGCGCGCGCTGGCGGTGTTGATCAACATCGGCAACGCGCCGGCGTCGGATGTGCAGGCGGCGTTGCGCTCGGCGAACAGCGCGTTGAAATTCGCGGGCGTGCCGGACGAGACGTTGAAGGTGCTCGTGGCGGACATGCAGGCCGTGATTGCCGAGCAACAAAAACCGCGCGCGGCGAAGTAATTATTTCTTCGGCGGCGCGGGCGCGTCGAGTTTGCGCAACTGGATGTTGCGAAACGCGGAGGAGGTCTGGTAGGTGGCGAGGCCGAGCGGTTGGGAGGATTCGATGTCGCCGGCGCGCATGTCGATACGGCGGCCTTTGGTTTCCACGTCGGCGAGCAGTTCGTCATCGATCCAGCCCTGGATTTTTTCCGGCGTGACGCGCACGCGGACTTTGTACCATTTGTTCTTGTCGAACTTCATGTATTTGGTCGTGTCGTTTTCCGAGGCGTCCATGCCGTCGATGCTCGAGATGCCGACGACCGCGCCGCCCCAGCCGCCGAGGACGAACGTGCAGCAGTTGGTGCCGACGGGAAACGTGAGGCCGCACATGAAGTCCGAGCCGTTGAGGCGCATGGCCTCGAGCGAGAGTTCAAAATTCATGCGCGGAACGTCGTTGGTCCAGGTGACGCCGCTGAGCGATTCGCCCATGTCCACGATCATCTGGCCGTCCTTCACCTCGACGGAGCCGCCGCCCGCGAAGTCGGTGATTTTCCAGCCTTTGAGCGTTTTGCCGTCGAAGAGCGATTGCGCGGGGGCGTCGGCTTTCTTGCCATCCGCAGCGAAGGCGGCGGACGAGAGGCCCAGGGTCACGGCGAGCAACAGGGAAGTTAACTTCATAACGTTGTTCAATAGACGTCAAATTACTGCTTCGTAATCACTGCTTCGAGATTGGATTTCACGGGCGTCACGGTGTCGCGATGGCGTTCGACTTCGCGGGCGATGTCGGCGAGGACGTCGGGGAAATCCTTGGAAACGTCGAACTTCTCGCCGGGATCGCGGCCCAGGTGATAAAGCGCGGGCGGGTCATGCTTCACGAGCGGATCCTTGCCGTAGCCGGATTTGCTTTGGAAATGCGCCTTGAACCAGCCCTTGCGCGCGGCGAAGAGGCGCTCGCCTCGATAATAGAAATAAACGTCGCGGTTGCTTTTGCCCGTGCCGAACAACAGCGGCGACATGTCCACGCCGTCGATGACGCGGTCCTGCGGAATGGGCACGCCCGCCAGCGTGAGGCATGTGGCGAACAGGTCCATCGTGGAGGCGAGCTCGTGATTGACGACACCGGGCTTGATCTTGCCGGGCCACCAGGCGATGCCCGGTTCGCGCATGCCGCCGTCCCAAGTGCTGCCCTTGCCTTCGCGCAACGGACCGGCGCTGCCGCCCTGTTCGTTCATGATGAGCCACGGGCCGTTGTCGCTGGTGAAAAAGACCAGCGTGCTTTCCGCGAGCTTCTCCTTGCGCAACATATCGAGAATCTGGCCCACGGACCAATCGAGTTCCTCCACGACATCACCGTAAATGCCGCGCGGACTTTTGCCTTTGAAATCTTTCGACGCGAACAGCGGCACGTGCGGCATCGTGTGCGGGAAATAGAGGAAGAACGGTTTTGATTTGCTGGCTTTGATGAACTTAAGCGCTTCTTCGGTGTAGCGTTTCGTAAGCGTGGTCTGCACGGCGGGGCGTTCGACGACCTTTTCGTCGCGCATGAGCGGCACGTTGAAGTGCTCGTAATTCGGGTCGGGCACGGCGGAGGCGCGCGGCGGGGCGTTCGTCACGCGATCCATGTCGTTGCTGTAAGGAATGCCGAAGTAGGAATCGAAACCCTGCGCGGTGGGCAGGAATTGCGGCAGATGACCGAGGTGCCATTTGCCGATGCACATGGTGGCGTAGCCTTTGGTTTTGAGGCCGTCCGCGATGGTGATTTCCTCGGGCGGCAGACCGAGCGCGGAATTGTGAAAGAGCACGCGGCGCGTGTCGCTGGCCATGCCGCTGCGGATGGGCAGGCGGCCCGTGAGCAGCGCCGCGCGGCTGGGCGTGCAGACTTCGGCGGCGGAATAAAAGTGGGTGAACTTCATGCCTTCGGCGGCCATGCGATCGAGGTTTGGCGTGCGGATGGTGGGATTGCCGTAGCAACCGAGGTCGCCGTAGCCGAGGTCATCGGCGAAGATGATGATGAAGTTGGGCAAGCCTTTGGCGGCGTGGGTGTTGAGGGGCGCCGCGGCGAGGGCCAGGAACAACAGCGGCGCCAGGGCAAAGGCACGGCGGGTCTGGGTCGATTGGAAATGCATGGGGGCAGGGTAATCAGAAATGGAGTTGAATCAATGCAAAGTGTCCGGGGCAAATGTTCAGCCGTTGCCGAGCAGCGGCGGGAGTTTGGCTGGTTGAGGGTGGGCTGAGTCGAGAGTTGAGGCGGTCGAAAAAATATGTGGCGGTATGTGGCGGTATGTGGCGGAAGCGGGCGGATGGGCAATGATGAATGACCAAGGCCAAATGACGAAAGAAGCAGCCAAAAGGTTCAAAGTTCGAAGTTCCCGGTTCATAGTTCTTGGTTGGAAAAAATATTATGTGGCAGAAGCGGGCAGTATCGGGCAGTAGCGGGCGGATTGTCTGGTTGAGGGTTGAGGGGAAGGACGTGATGCGTGATTCGTGATGCGTTGAAAAGTTGAAGCGCGTGAATTTTTTTCCCGCCAGCCGGAATAAGTGGGAAATGGAGGTAACGGGCGGGAGCGGCCGGCATAGGGCCGGACGGGCGGCCGCGTCGGGTGAGGGCGATGCGCGCCGGGCGTTGCTGCCCCGGACGGGGACACTCCGCCGAAGGGCATCGACCGACCAGTTGATGCTTTAGGCAACATCATGAGGAACGGTGGCACAGGCGCGACGTTAACGCCAAGACACCTGAGACAACTGCCAACCACTGAGACAAAAAAATGCGCGGTGAGGCGCGCCCGACCGGCGTTGGAGGAAGGTGGAACGATAACGCGAGCGCCGGCGCACGGCATCGCAAAAAAAGGCCATGCGCGGCCGCGGGGTGTGGTATGTTTACTCACTTGACTAAGAGTAGAGCAGAAACCATATTGCCGCCCGTTTGCAGGAGCTTTTTGGCTCTGTGACGTATGGCCAACGTGAAGACGAAAAAATCCGCCCCTTCCAGCCGCGAAAAACCAGAAGACTCCACTGCACGCAAGGGCGCCAAGGGCAAGGATTCGCAGTCGCGCGCGGGGGAATCTCAACAGGCTTCCAACGGCCACTTTGCCCCAACCGCAACCCCATCTTCCGCCGTGTCTGTCACCACCATCACCGCCCCGACTGAAACGATCAAAACGCAATCCGGCATCGACCTGACGGAGAAGATCAAGGAGCTGGTCCGCCTGGCGCAGGAACAGGGTTATCTCACCCACAACGACATCGGCGACGCGCTGGCGGACATGGCCATCTCACCGGAGGAGATGGACGAGATTTACATCAAGCTGCGCGGCCTGGAGATCGAGATTGTCGATCAGGCCGAGGTGGACCGGGTCAAGCAGCCGGAGCCGGAGGAAGAAGAAGAGAAGTCGCGCCTGGACATCCTGGACGACCCGGTGCGGATGTATTTGAAACAGATGGGCCAGGTGCCGCTGCTGACGCGCGAGCAGGAAGTGGAGATTTCCAAGCGCATCGAGGACGCGGAGAACGAGGTCAAACGGATCATTTACAGCTTTGGATTCGCCGGCAAGGAGCACATTGCGCTGGCCGAGAAACTGATTTCCGAGCCGCCCAAGGAACGCTTCGATCGCGTCATCCTGGACAAGAAGATTGAGGGCCGCGAAAACCATCTCAAGGCCTTGCGCAAGCTGGTGAAGGACGTGCGCGCGCTGGACCAGGTGGTGGACGAGAAATACGCCGAGTGGGTGAGCGCGGCCAACAAATCCAAGCGCGACAAGACGCACCACGATTTCCAAAAGGCCGACGAGAAACTTCAGAAGACGTTCCCCAAATTCTATTACAAGCAGAAGGTCATCGAGGAGATGTCGCTGGTGGCGGAGAACATCCACGACAAGATCCAGACCAGCCTGCGGGCGATCAACGACCTGGAGCATCTGCGCAAGAGCCAGCAACAGCAGGTGATCATCCAGTCCGAGCAGAAGAAGATCAAATCGCTCGAGGAATTCGTGCGCATGTCCTACGATGACTACCTGAAGGCGTACGAGCAATTGCAGATTTACACGCGCAAGGCGTTGCAGGCGAAGACCGAGATGGTGGAGGCCAACCTGCGCCTGGTCATTTCCATCGCCAAGAAATACACCAACCGCGGCCTGTCGTTCCTGGACCTGATTCAGGAAGGCAACATGGGGTTGATGAAGGCGGTCGAGAAGTTCGAATACCGGCGCGGCTACAAGTTTTCGACCTACGCCACGTGGTGGATCCGCCAGGCCATCACCCGTTCGATTGCCGACCAGGCGCGCACCATCCGCATCCCGGTGCACATGATCGAGACGATCAACAAGCTGATGCGCGTGCAGAAGCAACTGGTGCAGGATTTCGGGCGCGAAGCCACGCCGGAGGAAATTGCGGACGAGATGCAACTGCCGGTCGAGCGCGTGCGGGCCATCCTCAAGATGGCGCAGCAGCCCATTTCATTGCAATCGCCCGTGGGCGACAGCGAGGACACGAATTTCGGCGACTTCATCGAGGACAAGGCGGCGCAGAATCCGTCGGACATGACGAGCTACAGCCTGTTGAAGGACAAGCTGACGGACGTGTTGACGAGCCTGACAGAGCGCGAGCGCAAGGTGCTGGAGCTGCGCTTCGGGCTGGGCGACGGCTATTCACGCACGCTGGAGGAAGTGGGCAAGCAATTCAAGGTGACGCGCGAACGCATCCGGCAGATCGAAGCCAAGGCCCTGCGCAAGATGCGGCATCCGACGCGCATCCGGCAGCTACAAGGTTTCCTGGAGAACGAAGCGGCGGCCGCCGCGGC